>NZ_JBYLHY010000005.1:0-385627 GCF_057749925.1 Paenibacillus sp. sgz302191 | reverse complement strand
CAGATCAGGGACCGGTACAGGGCGAAGTGCTGCTGACCCCGATTCAGCAGTGGTTTTTCGAACGGAACTTTACCGATCGCCATCACTGGAACCAGTCGATTATGCTGCATGCGCCGTCCGGCTTTGACCCCGGACTGCTCCGGGAAACGCTGAATCGCATACTCGAGCACCACGACGCGCTTCGCATCGTTTTTACGCAGCAGGACGAGCGGATCGTGCAGTATAACCAGGGCTTATCCAAGGTCGAGGACGATTGCCATCTGGAGATTATTGATCTGCGCGGCATAACCGGTTTGGAAGGGCGCATTTCCGCCCATGCCAACGAGGTGCAGGGCAGGTTCGAGCTGAACCGGGGACCGCTGCTGCAAGCGGCGATGTTCCAAACGGATCAAGGCGACCATCTGCTGCTGGCCATCCACCATTTGGTCGTCGACGGCGTATCCTGGCGCATTTTGCTGGAGGATATAGTTTCCGGTTACCGGCAGGCGGCGAGAGGAGAGCGCATTGCATTCCAGGAAAAAACGAACTCCTTCAAGGACTGGGCGGCGGAACTTGCGGACTATGCGAATTCCGAAGCCTTCCTGAAGCAGCGGTATTACTGGCGGGAGCTGGAAACGGCGCACATCATTCCGCTTCCGAAGGATAACCTGGCCGCTTCCCGCAAAGTGAAGGACGCGGGGGCCCTGTCGTTTGAGCTTTCGCCGGAAGAGACGCGCCTCTTGCTGACGAAGGTTCACGAGCCGTACGGTACGGAAATGAACGATATTTTATTATGCGCGCTCAGCCTGGCGATCCGGGATTGGACGGGGGAACCGACCATGGCGATCAACCTGGAGGGGCACGGCCGGGAAGAGATCATTCCGGGAATCAACATTTCCCGCACGGTAGGCTGGTTTACCGCACAGTATCCGCTCGTGCTGGATATCGACCGTTCCGCTCCGCTGCCGGACTTGATCAAAAGCATGAAGGAAACCTTGCGCTCCGTTCCGCATAAAGGGGTTGGCTACGGGATTTTGCGCTATTTGACGGATGAGGCGCATAAAGCGGGGCTGCGGTTTGAGCTGGCGCCGGAAATCAGCTTCAATTACTTGGGCCAATTCGATCAAGAGGTACAGACGGAGCTGTTTGGCCCTTCGCCTTATGACATGGGTCATCAGACCAGCCGGGAATCGGAAAGCCTCTACGCGTTGAACTTCAGCGGTCTGGTCCGGGGCGGCCGCCTGATCGTCACGTGCTCCTTCAACAAGCAGCAGTATTTGCGCAGTACGATCGGAGACCGGATGGATGCCTTCAAGCGGCATCTGCTTGAGCTGATCGAGCATTGCACCGCCAAGGAGGACCGCGAGTTTACGCCAAGCGATTTCAGCGCGGGGGATTTGCGGATGGAGGAAGTCGGGGACATTTTCGACGTACTGGCGGAAAATTTAAACTAACTTGCAGTGGGGGCGAACGAATTGAGTCAATTTTCTAAGGACCAGGTGCAGGATATTTATTACTTGTCGCCGATGCAGGAAGGGATGTTGTTTCATACGCTGCTGCATCCAAGCCAGAGCTTTTATATCGAGCAGATCGCCATCACGGTCAAGGGGGATTTCCGCACGGAATTACTGCAGAAGAGCATGGATGCGATCGTGGACCGGCACGATATTTTTCGCACTGTGTTTGTCCACGAAAAAATGAAGCGTCCTGTCCAGGTTGTGCTCAAGGAGAGACAGCTGCCGATTCGGGAAATCGATCTTACGGACCTTGCGGAGGATGAGCGGAAGCGGCGCATTGAGGCTTACAAGCGTCAGGACAAAATAACGGGCTTCGACTTATCCCGGGAAATCCCGATGCGGGCTGCCGTGTTCCAAACAGGACCGGACCGGTACGAGTGGGTTTGGAGCTACCATCATATTTTGCTGGACGGCTGGTGCTTCGGCATCGTCACCCGGGAGCTGTTCCAGGCATACCGCTCTTTGCGGCAGGGCGAGCCGTGCCGGTTTCAGCCGGTCAAGCCTTATAAAGAGTACATCAAATGGCTGGAACGGCAGGACAAGGAAAAGTCGCTGAGCCATTGGGAACGGCATTTGGCCGGTTTTGCCGGGCAGACGACGTTCTCCGAGCAGCGCAATAAGCCTTCCGCTCCGGGAGGATATACAGCGGCGGAAACGTATTTCAAGCTAAGCGAAGAGCGGACCAGTGCTTTTTCCGGACTGGCCCGGCAGCGGCAGGCGACGCTCAGCACCGCCCTTCAGGCGGCCTGGTCGGTCCTGCTGGGCAGGTATCAGCGCTCGGACGATATCATATTCGGCACGGTCACTTCGGGCCGCCCGGCGGAAATCGCCGGCGTGGAGAGCATGGTCGGCTTGTTTATCAATGTCGTCCCGAGCCGGATCCGGCTTGGTGAAGAGATGTCTTTCGGACAATTGGTTTCCGTGATTCAAGACCAATTGCTGGAATCGGAGGCGCACCGGTACGTGCCCCTCTACGATATTCAGAGCCAGGCGGGACAGCCGGAATTAATCGATCATATCATCGTGTTTGAAAATTATCCGCTGCAGGAGACCGATCCGCTGCAGGAGGAGCGGGACTTGGGCTTTACGACGGGCCACACGAGCGTGGACGAGAAATCCAATTACGACCTGAACCTGATGGCTTCGCCCGGCGACGAGCTGATTTTGAAAATCGCCTACAACGCACAGGTGTTTGAGCCTTCGTTTATCGGGCGTTTACAGGAGCAGCTGTTGGAAATTATCGATCAGGTCTGTCAAAATTCGGACATTCGGCTTGGAGAAGTGCGCCTTGTTCCCGGGGAGGAAGAACGCCGGCTGTTGACGGAGTTTAACCCCGAGGTTGCCGAGGGCTCCCGTCATCCCGCCGTACGGCTGCCGATCCCGGCGTGGTTCGAGCTTCAGGTCAAGCGGAAGCCCGACCAAATTGCGCTGGTCACGGAAGAAGCAACCTTCACCTATGCGGAGCTGAATGCGCGGGCCAACCAACTGGCCCGGAAGCTTCGGGCTGAGGGGGTAGGCCGCGGCACGATCGTGGGGATGCTGGCGCACCGTTCCGCTGAGATGATTATCGGCATCATGGCCGTGCTGAAAGCCGGCGGCGCTTATCTGCCGATCGACCCGGAATATCCGGAGCAGCGCATCCGCTACATGTTGGAGGACAGCGGCGCTTCGCTACTGCTTACGCAGCGGGTTTTGGAAGATCGGCTTGCCGGGCTTCATGAAGGCCCTCGCTTGATTCTTGATGATCCGGCGCTTTATTGCGGTGATATGGGAAATCCGGCACCCGCGGCCGGCCCGGACGATTTGGCTTACGTGATTTATACGTCAGGAACGACCGGGAATCCGAAAGGCACGCTGACGACGCACGCCAACATCACCCGGGTCGTCAGGCATACGAACTATATCGACATTAGCCCGGACGATACGCTGTTGTCCTTATCGAACTATGCGTTTGACGGCTTCACCTTCGACCTGTTCGGGGCGCTGCTGAACGGGGCCAAGCTGGTCGTCGCCGGCAGCGAAACGATTATGCACATCGGCAAGCTGATGCAATTGATCGAGCGGCAGCGGATTACGGTCATGTTCGTCACGACCGCGCTGTTTCATTTGCTGGTTGACGCCGGTACCGCGTGGATGAGCGGCATCCGCAAGGTTTTGTTCGGCGGGGAGCGCTCCTCGGTAAATCATGTGCGAAAGGCGCTGGAAGGCATGGGTCCGGGCAAAATCATCCATGTGTACGGCCCGACCGAAACGACCGTTTTTGCCACGTTCCATCCCGTGGATCAGGAGATTTCCGGATCGGCCGTTTCGATTCCCATCGGCAAGCCGCTGACTTTGACCGGCGCTTATATTCTCGGCCCGGGGAATCAACTGCAGCCCGTCGGAGCGGTGGGCGAGCTGTGTCTTGGCGGCGAAGGCGTGGCCCTCGGGTATTTGAACCGCCCGGATTTAACGGCGGCGAAATTCGTGCCGCATCCGTTTATGCCGGGGCAAACCATGTACCGCAGCGGCGATTTGGCGAGATGGCTGGAGGACGGCAGCATCGAATTTATGGGCCGCATCGACGATCAGGTGAAGGTGCGCGGCCACCGGATCGAGCTGGGCGAAATCGAGACCAGGCTGCTTGGCCATGAGCGTGTCAAAGAGGCGATCGTCCTCGCAGACCGCAGTGAAATGGGGGATATGACTTTATACGCCTATGTGGTCGGCGAGCGGGGGGCCGACCTGACGGCGGA
The DNA here is from genome assembly GCF_057749925.1 of Paenibacillus sp. sgz302191. Taxonomy (NCBI): domain Bacteria; kingdom Bacillati; phylum Bacillota; class Bacilli; order Caryophanales; family Paenibacillaceae; genus Paenibacillus; species Paenibacillus sp. sgz302191. The sequence continues at coordinate 381,396 of NZ_JBYLHY010000005.1, read as the reverse complement.
GGATCTGGGCCGCTATTTGGCCGATGTGCTGCCCGCCTATATGGTTCCCTCCGCGTTCGTTCAACTGGAGAAGCTGCCGCTGACGGCCAACGGCAAAGTCAACCGGCGGCTGCTCCCCAAACCGCAGGAAAGCCGGAGTGCGGCCGCGGCCAAAACACCGCCGCGGAACGGCACCGAATCGAGGCTGGTCCGGTTGTGGACCGAGGTGCTTGGGGTGTCGCAGGTAGGCGTACACGACAACTTCTTCGCTTTGGGCGGACATTCCCTGAAGGCGATGGCGCTTTGCGCTCAAATCCTCAAGGAGTTCGGCCGGGACGTGCCGGTCGGAACGTTATTTGAAGCGCCGACGATCAGCGCCTTGGCGGCTTGCCTGCAGGATGAAGCGGCCGGTCAAAGCCCGATAACGCGGCACCCCAGGGAAATGACGACGTTCAACCCCGAGGCGAAAAGCAACCTGTTCGTTTTCCCGCCGGTGCTTGGTTACGGGATTCTGTTTCATGATCTGGCGAAGCAGCTGCCGGAGTACCGGTTGTACGCTTTCGATTTTATCGAGGCGGAGGACCGGGTCCGGCAATACGCCGACATGATGATCGAGCTTCAGCCGGAAGGAACGCTCACCCTGCTCGGCTATTCGGCCGGAGGCGGCCTGGCGTTTGAGGCGGCCAAAGCCCTGGAAGCGCGGGGGCGCTCCGTGGACCGCGTCATTATGGTCGATGCTTACCGGAAAACGGGTGTCAGCAATTTGGAGGGACGAACGGTGGAGCACGATGTGAAGCTGCTGATGGAAGCGAACAAGGATAATCCTTACCTGCAAATCGAGACGATCCGGCGAGGTCTTTCGCGCAAAATGAAAGCCAGCTACACGTATTATGTCGAGATGGTGCTCTCCGGCCGGATCGCGGCGGAGATTCATTTGATAAAGGCGCAAAACGACGGCTCCGAAGCCGTTCTGCCCGCCTGGCTGTCGGCGTGGGAGGAAGCGACAACTTCGTCCTTCCTGAAGCATCAAGGCTATGGCAGGCATGATGAGATGCTGCAAGGGCATCCGGTTTCCTTGAATGCATCGATCATCGGACGGGTTTTACAGCAGCAATATTGCATGTTGGAGGCTAAATAAGTATGAACGAACTCATCCGGCAAATGGGCCATGCGTCCCACGAACCGCAATTGATCTGCTTCCCTTTCGCGGGGGGATATTCCGCGTCGTTTCGCCCGCTGCAGCCTTATCTGCAGGGTTACGGCGAAATGCTGGCCATAGAGCCTCCGGGTCACGGGAACAACCGCATGCCGCTGGTTGACGATTTCGAGCAGCTGGCGGAGCTTTACCGGCAGGCCTTGCTGCCCCGGCTCGACAAGCCGTTTGTCCTGTTTGGGCACAGCATGGGCGGACTGATGGTGTACCGGCTTACGCAAAAGCTGGAGCGGCAGGGGATTGTTCCGCAAGCGGTCATTATTTCAGGAGCCCAGCCTCCGAATATCATCCGCACAACGGTCAGCCATCTCGATGACGAAGCGCTGCTTGAATACATCATCAGCATTGGCGGAATTCCGCCGGAGATGGCGGCGGCGAGGGAGGTGCTTGACTTTTTCCTGCCGGCCTTCAGAGCGGATTTTAAAGCGCTGGAAAGCTTTAAGCATAACGACCATTCGGTCCTGGAGACACCTGTGTTTATTTTCAACGGAGAGCAAGATGAGAAATGCATGAAATATGCGGTTGTCTGGAAAAAATGGGCCCGGCGCGTCCGCTACCATGATTTCCGGGGCGGCCATATGTATTTGCTGGCGGAGACGGAAAAGGAGAAGGTCGCGGGAGCGATCCGGTCCATCTTAACGGCCGAAATGTCAAGAAAGAGGCTGTATTCCTAATTTCGAAAGGATGAATCATGTTGATAAAAATTGTGAAACGTCAAATTGCGGTGTACACGCTTGTCCTTTTAATTATGTTCTCGGCCTTCAGCGTCACAAGCCATGCCGCGGCCATCCGGGATGGCGGTGCGAAGACTCCGCCTCCGGTTGCGGAATTCGGCATTTTGGGCTTTTTTAACCCGGATCATAAGTATTTGCTGGACGGCTTCAACCAGTTGTCGCAAAAATCCTCCGGCAAAGTGAGCATTTCCGGAACGACTCTGGCTTATGAAAAGGTGGATTCGATCGGGATAACGCTGTATTTGCAAAAATGGAGCGGTACGGTGTGGCAAAACGTGGATTCCGGAGCAGCTTACAGCACATCCGGCAAGGACGTATACACCAACGGCACGTCATATACCGTGCCTACCGGGTATTATTACCGGGTGAAAACGGTCCATTGGGTGACGAGTGGCGGGACGTACGAGCAGGGAGAACGGTTTTCGGATTATCTCCTGGTCGATTGACCATCGTGGAACCCGCATGAAACAGGAAAAGCATCCGGACGCACGCGCCCTAAAGTACGGACCGGACCGAACCGGATGTTTTCCAGTTTGCTTTCAAGAGGAAGGGGATATGCCTTCGGCCACCTTAATCATCTCTTCCTTTGAAATGCTCCCGATCATGTAAACGTAATAATTGGCTTTCAGCACTTCGAGTTTGTTGACGCCGTCTTTGGCGGCGGTAAAATAAGCCGTCCCGCCGTCAAGCCGAACGGTTTCCATCGGTTCATCCTGTCCGGCCCCCGAGCCGATCGTCGTATTGTCTTCCAGCCGGCTGAGGAAAATGCGCAGCACTTGCTGCTGCTGATTGGTAAAGGTAAAAAAGATTTGCTTCGACTTCTGCTCGTCCGAATTTACATTTGCGCTGGTTTCCGTTAACTGGTACCGGTCGGGAATATAGTCGAAACGGGGAGGAGCAAAAGCAAGCTTATCGCCGGAATTATTCGGGTCAATGATTATCGTTTCGGTCTCATTATTGTGCTTGGTTGGCGAAACTTCCGCAGGGCCGGGAGGAGCGGTTTTGGCTTTCGTACCGGGGGTGTCCTTATTTCCGAAAAAGAAGGAGATCATGTGATCCGGAAGCTCCTCCACCGTTTGATAAAGCGGGGTAAAAGCCGTTGAAACCTTCGGGTTTCCAAACAGGATGGCACCGAGCAATACGGAAGCGGCGATTACGCCGATCCTGACAGACGCTTTGCGGATCGCTCTTCGCCGCTGCATCCGCTTGATTTTGGGCCGAACTTGATGCCAGGCGTCTTTATGGCTTGGGATATGGGGGGAAGGCATTTTTCCCGCAGCTTTGGAAAATGCCTCATCAAACAGCTTTTCAAGTTCTTCCTTTTTCATCCAAACTTCCCCATTTCAGCTTCATTTTTTTCTTTAATGCCGCACGGGCGCGATGAAGTCTCTGCTTAATCGTATTTTCCGAGCAATTGAGCATGGAGGCAATTTCCTTGTTAGTGAGTTGATTCTTCCATTTCAGCTCGATCAGCAGCTGGTACTCGAACTTTAAGTTTTTCAAATTTTTTGCAATGGATTCTTCCAGCAGAATGGCTTCGATTTGAGCTTCGACAGGTTCGAGATCGGCGATTGGCTCATCTTTAAAAAAGACGCTTTCTACGTCGACTTCGTTACGGATTTTTTTTGCTTTGCGCAAATAATTAATCGTTGCATTACGGACCAGCACCTTCATCCAGGCGATGAATTGCTTCTCGTCACCGAGATTCGGCCCTTTATATAAAATTTTCAAAAAGGTCTCCTGAATAATATCTTCGGCGGCGCCATGGTCTTTTACCATATACATAATCGAACTATAGTTCAAATAATAGTAAAGCTTAAAAACCTCTTCCTGTAAACCGGCATTCAAAGCGTGAAAATTAGGGGATAAAAGCAGCAATAATTTGCTATTTTCTGACTCCATTCAGTCGGCCCTCCAGTTGTAAACTAGCAATATATTGGTATATAAGTTTATTATTGCATAAAAAGGTAAATAGTTAAATGATTTAATGCTATCTAAAAAATATTTGTCCGCCTCCCGATTTCATAAGCCTTTTTTAATGTTTATGCGTTATGCTGAGTGTAACGAAACGTATTGAAAAAGGACGTGGGATCATGGATGACAAAAGAGGCTGGCTGAAGCAGTCCTTCGGCAAACGGCTCAATCGGATTCACAGCTGGAACGCGTGGGTTTTGCTGCTGCTGACGATTACGGGCGTCGTGCTCAGCATCGGCGCGATTCGCGGGGATCTCGGCGGCTTCAGGGTGACGCTCAAGCAGCTGCACATTGTGCTTGGCGTCGCTTCGATTCTGCTCATCGCGCTGTACGCGCCGATGATCCGCAAGCACTGGCGGCAAATCCGCGGGCGCAGGGGCCAGCGCGGCAATTTGCTGCTCGTGCTGGCGCTCCTGCTCGGCTGGAGCGCGTCGGGCGTCGTCTTGTGGCAGTTCCGCCACCTGCCGCCGGCCTGGAACAACACGGCACTCCTCATCCATGATCTGCTGACCTGGTTCGGAGTGCCGTATGCCCTCTACCACGCCATCTCGCGCAGCAGATGGCTGAAGCGCCGCCAGCGCGCGGAGCAAGCCGCCGCTGCCGCGGCACGGCCCGCCGAGGCCCCGCCGGCGGCCGAGCCCGAACCCGCCGCCGCCGAGGCTCAGCCGTCGGCGGCGCACAAGGCAGCGCAGGCGGTTATCGCCGCGCTGAAAGATTCGCCGATCACACGCGCATCGTTCCTGCGGCTTGCTGCAGGGCTGCTGCTCGTGATCGGGGTCGGCCCCGCCTTTTACCGCTGGCTGAAAGGCGCGCTGGACACCGGCGGCAGCGACATCGCCGAGGTGGCCTCGGCCGACGGCAACCGCATGCTTCCGCCGCCTGAGCCACTGCCCGACTCCGCCGCTGTCATCGGCGGCGGGGCGCAGGGAAATTTCCGCGTGTACACGGTTACGGAAATTCCCGTCTTTTCCTCGGATACGTGGCAGTTCGCCGTATCAGGGCTTGTCGAGCGCCCGGCGGTGTGGAACTGGGAGCAGTTCCTGAAGCTCGCGCGCACCGTGCAGGTGAGCAATTTTCACTGCGTGACCGGCTGGTCGGTTTACAATTGCACTTGGGAAGGCATTCCGCTGAAGCAACTGCTGGCAGCGGCCGGGGTTAAGCCGGACGCCAAATTTGTCAAATTTTATTCCGGCGATAAAGTGTATACGGATGCTTTGTCGCTGGAGCAGGCGGAGATGGACGACGTGATGGTCGCCGTCATGATGGACGGCAAGCCGATCCCGCAAAAGCTGGGCGGTCCGGTACGCCTGATCGTACCGAAAATGTACGCCTACAAATCGGTCAAATGGCTGCAGGCTATCGAATTGATCGACAAGGAGCACATCGGATATTGGGAAGTGAGAGGCTACGATAACGATGCGTGGGTGAACCGAGGGTAATATCAAGGGTAAAATCAGGGGAATACCTGACTGACTTTCCCGGCGTTTTTTGATATAGTTATGAAAACGGGCGCTGATCGGAAATGAGGGTATGGTTTATGGAAATTTTGTCTGTTAATGTCGGGATGCCGCAGACGTTTGAGTTTGGCGGAAAAGAGCTGGTTACGGGGATTTATAAATCTCCGGTCAGCTCTCCTTTGCATGTGTCCAAAACCCAGCTTGACGGAGACGGCCAGGCGGACCTGGTCTATCACGGCGGCGAGGATAAAGCGCTATGCGTTTACTGCGTGGAGCATTACGCTTACTGGGAGAGCACGTTGGAAAAGGAAATGACGTACGGAGCGTTCGGTGAAAATTTGACGGTGCGCGGGCTTCTGGAAGAGGAAGTGGGCATCGGCGACACGTATGAGATCGGAGATGCGGTCGTGCAGGTGTCTCAGCCGAGACAGCCTTGTTTTAAGCTGGCGAAGCGGTACGATGTCGTCGATTTGCCCGTCCGGGTGCAGGATAGCGGTTTTACCGGGTATTATTTTCGGGTTTTGCAGGAAGGCGCGATTCCTGTCTCTCCCAAGGTGAAGCTGCTCGCCAAAGATCCCGCAGGAGTAACGGTCGCTTATGCCAACCGGATTAAATATCATGACAAGGACAATGTCGAGGGCATCCGCCGTATTTTGGCCGTAGAGGCTTTGTCCGGAAGCTGGCGGCAGTCGTTTCAGAAGCGGCTTGCCGAGCTGGAGCCATGATCGCCGGCGTCATTTTGGCCGGAGGGCTGAACCGCCGCATGGGCGGTCGGATGAAGGCGCTCCTGCCTTACGAAGGCAGGCCGATGCTGCTCGTACAGCTCGCCGAAATGGCGAAGCTTTGCCGCCGGACGCTCGTCGTTACGAACAGTCCGGAAGCGGTGGAGCCGGTCCTTGCCGGATTTGCGGATACGGCAGTCGGCTGCATCCCCGACCTGTATGTGCAGGCGGGGCCGCTCGGGGGCATACACGCCGCGTGCATGGCGGCGGAGCATGAGCTGCTGTGGATCGTCGGCTGCGACATGCCGTTCATCTCCGCGGAAGCGGCGCGGGCGATGAGCGAACTGGCTGCGCAAGCGGGCTGCGATGCGGTCGTGCCCGTGATCGGCGGGCGCAGGCATCCGCTGCACGGCGTCTACGCCAGGCGGATCGGCGCGGCAGCGGATACTATGCTGCGGCAGAAGCAGCACCGGCTGATGGATTTGCTCGACCGGATCGACTGGTTGGCGGCGGACGATGACTTTTTTCTGGAGCGGGGCATACCGCCGCAGTTTGCGGCGAATCTCAACACGCCGGAGGAGTACGAGTCTGTATTTAATGGAATGAAATCTCACATTGAAGAGTGAGGACAGCTAGTTTCTTTATTTTGACAAGTTTAATTATGAGGATATCTCATTGAATCACTGTGCTTTTGTGAGGAAATATGCCATAATTGACATAGAGAGAAGGTGAACTCTTATGCCAAAACAGCTCATAGACCGATTCGGGCGTGTGCATGATTATTTGCGCATATCCGTTACGGATCGCTGCAATTTACGCTGCGTTTACTGTATGCCTGAAGAGGGAATGGAATTTGAGCCCGAAAGCAGACTGATGACTTTTGAAGAAATTGCGGAAGTAGTGCGCGTGCTCGCAGGTCTCGGCGTCCGCAAGCTGAGATTGACCGGCGGAGAGCCTCTTGTGCGCAAAAATTTGGATCAATTGATCGGGATGCTGTCGGCAATCCCCGGAATTGAAGATATCGCCTTAACGACGAACGGCATTTATTTTGCCTCGCGCGCCGAAAAGCTTCGTGCGGCCGGGCTGACCCGGATCAATATTAGTCTGGATTCGCTGAAAGCGGACCGCTTTTCTTTCATTACCCGCGGCGGCGACATCCGGCGCGTGCTGGAAAGCATCGAAGCGGCCTACCGCTTGGGGATTGTGCCCATCAAGCTGAATGTAGTGCTCATGAAAGGCATCAACGATGATGAAATCGAGGATTTTTTGCAGATGACCATCGACCGCGCCATTCAGGTGAGGTTTATTGAATATATGCCGATCGGGCATCAGGACGATGAATGGAAAAGCCGCTACATTCCGCTAAGCACTGTGCTCGACCGCTGCGCGGCCAAAGGCTGGAGCGCCATGCCGGCTGAAGCGGTGTACGGAAACGGTCCTTCACGGGATTACCGGATCGAGGGGGCGCAGGGCTCTTTCGGGCTCATTCATCCGATCAGCGACCATTTTTGCGAAACATGCAACCGTCTGAGAATGACTGCGGACGGCAACATCAAGCCCTGCTTATATTGGTCGGATGAATTCAACGTCAGAAAATATGTCGGGGATGACGCGGCCGTTGAACAACTGTTTTTCCGCGCTCTGGACATCAAACCGCAAAATCATGAGATGGCTCTGGCGCTGATGAATCAGGAGCAATCCCACATGCCTACTATGCGGCGGATGTCCCAGATCGGCGGCTGAGGACTGGAGGAAGCTATTCGTGAGCAGCAGTATGAACTTGAAATTCGGGCGCACGGCGATTTCCGTCGAGCAAGCCCGGGAGCGGCTTCACAGCCACTTGATCCGCACCGCTATCGAGACGGTCCCGCTGGCTTCCGCATACGGCAGAAGGCTGGCCGGCCCGGTGCATGCGGATCACCCGGTTCCGCACTTTCGCAGATCGGGCGTCGACGGCTACGCCGTGCGGGCGGAAGATATTCGCGGGGCGTCTCCCGAACAGCCTGTCAGGCTCGCCGTCACCGAGCATATTCCAAGCGGTACGATGCCGCGGGAGACGCTTATATCCGGGGCGGCGGCCCGCATCATGACCGGAGCGCCGGTGCCGGACGGGGCCGACGCTATCGTCATGCTGGAGATGACCGACAGCCTCGCTCATCCCGATCACGGACAAGCTTCGTCCGTGCTTATAAAAAAAGCGCTCCCCGAAGGAAGCAACATAACGCAGGTGGCCGGAGAAATCCGCTCCGGCGAGCTGCTGCTTCGGCAGGGGGCGCGGATCGGCCCGGGGGAAGCCGCTATTCTCGCTTCCTTCGGCTGCAGCCAAGTGAGCGTGTACAAGAAGCCCGTAGCGGCTATCTTTTCCACAGGCTCCGAGCTGCTGAACGTCGAAGAAGCTTTGCAGCCGGGGCGCATCCGCAACAGCAACAGCTACATGCTTGCCGCTCAGGTGGAAGCCGCCGGCGGCGTACCTGTGATCATGCCCGCTTTGGCGGATGAACCGGCGCTCGTCCAGGCGGCGTTGGCCGAAGCTTTTGCCGCTGCGGATCTCGTCATTACGTCGGGGGGCGTATCGGTCGGCGACTACGACGTGCTGGTGGACGTATTCGGGCGCTGGGACGGCAAGCTTTTATTCAACAAAGTGGCGATGCGGCCCGGGACGCCGACCAGCGCTGCGGTATGGCAGGACAAGCTGCTGTTCGCTTTGTCCGGCAATCCGGGAGCGGCCTTCGTCGGATTCGAATTGTTCGTCAGGCCGAGCCTGTTGGCGATGCAGGGCTGCGAATCCCCATATCCGGAAGCGGTCAGCGCTTTTCTCGATGTCGATTATGAGAAAGGCTCGGCCTATCCCCGCTATATAAGAGGTACGACCCGCGTGGAGAACGGCAGCCTGCGGGTGAAGCCGGCGGGCATCGATAAATCGAGCATTATGGTGTCGATCAAAGAGGCGGATTGCCTCATCTGGCTCCCGGCGGGAGGGAGCGGCAGACGGCAAGGCGATGCGGTACTCATTTATCCGTTAGCATGAAAAAAGCAGCATCGGAGCGGGAGGCTCCAGTGCTGCTTTTTTGCATTTTTTTGACCGCATAAAAATGTTTAATTCTTTACAGCGCTAAAGCGCGTAGAACAGCATTCTTATCGGCGAATAAACCTACCTCTTAACGCGGCCCTCACATCCTCGAAAGACCTCGATAGAGGTTTATCTCAGTAGATAAGAAAGTATATGTTTTATACTTTTGCTTCGCATCTACCTTGATAAATGCGCTCGTCCCAAAAGGACGACGGAGTCGTTTATCCTTGACATATAAGAATTTATATATTCTCGGGTTTTGGCAAGCGTAGATTCAATGAACACCGCGGCCCGGCGTCATGAAAGGGGTACCGCGCACTTTTTTAACGCCATCAGGACGCTTTTGCAACACATGTTCTTGCCGTCCAAAGACTGTGGTGCTGGCGTTGTGCAATGGCTCTTTCCTAATGAGCGCCTCTCCCGGTGCAGGTTGCAGTGCTGCACGGCGGGTGGTCATATGGCGGCTTGGCAGGTTGGTCTGGGGTGAAAAACCTAAGAAAGTCGAGACATTTTGTTAAGGTTAGGGGAATCAGTGGGGGCAGTGGGGCTCCAACGCGCGCCTCTCCCGGTGTAGGTCGTGGAACCGCATAATTGGACAGGAAGCGGCTTGGTAGGGAGAAAACCTGCAAAAGTGCAGGTATTTCCTGCGGAATTGGCTTATTATGGCGAAAAACCTGCAAAAGTGCAGGAATTTTTGCTGAAAGTGAGCCTGTGTCCATGTGTTCGGTGAAAAGCCTGCACTTTTGCAGGAATTCTTCGTGGCCAATGATCATGGACATAAATTCATGTATTTTTGCAGGTTTTCTTCGTGCAGGCAGGCAGGCTGTGGCAGGAATTTTCGATAATGGCAAAAAACCTGCAAAAATGCCACAAATGCAGGAATGCTTCGTCTTCAGCGTATGAACGAAAGAAAACCTGCACTTTGCAGGCTTTCTTTCTCCGCGCAGCCAGACAGCAAGGCGTTCAGGCCATCCGGCTCTGCGCGAGTTCCACTGTCTGACTTTCGCAGAATTTTACGTGCTCAACTGACAGTGGGCAAGTTTTTGGAAAGTCTCTTTTTTGCAGGTTATCTGCGAATGGCTGGTGATATTGGTCATTCATAGGTTTTTCATGCTATGCCGGCATCCTCGAAAGACTTCGATAGAGGTTTTTCTCATTAAACGGCCAATTCCCAAAAATCGATATCGCGAATGAACGTCGATCCGTTTTCCGAAAAAAAGCGGATATCCCTGCTCGTCGGCTCCGGGAATATATATCCGGACATCACATGGTCGCCTTCGTTAACGAACAGCTCCAGTGTCGACCGGTCCAAAAATAAATGCAAAGTCAAAATCCCGTTATCGGACTCCGCTATTTGACACGTTCTGATTCCCGCGACTCCGCCGCCGGAATGCGTTCTGTCGAAAACGACTTGCTTTGCGGCCGCATCGTATCGAATGACCGTTCTCTGCTCGCCGTCTTCCGACGCCCGAACCTGCAAGCCGAACCCGCTCGCATCCGTTTGCTGCAGATCGACCCGGATTCTCAGCTCGACGCATTCGCCGGAAATACCCCGGATGGTATGCAGCCGGCCGGGCGCAACACAGTAGTTGTGCTCGCCAATCGGATTGCGGCGGAGCAGCTTCATTTCGTCGACCGGTTGAATTTGCAGCCCGCGTTCTTCGGAATAGCGAAGCTCTCTCGGAATCGTCATGCAGCCTGCCCAAGTTTTGCCGGTACCTTCCTCCATAGGCATCCAGCCGAACAAAATCCGCCTACCGCGATCATCCGTCATCGTCTGCGGGGCGTAGAAGTTAAACCCCTCATCCAAAAGCCGGAATCGGCCATGCTCGTATGTTCCGCGCTCGTAATCGAGCTCGCCGACATAGTATCCCGATACGTTCGGCGCTCCCCAGCCTTCCACGCCTTGCGGGGAAAAGGCTAAAATATGTTTGCCCCCCAATTCGAACAGGTCCGGGCATTCGTGCATGTACCCCATCGTGCCGTCGCTTTCGGTCAGGACGCCGACAAAATCCCAGCGCGTCAAATCGCTCGACCGGTACAGGATCACTTTGCCGCGTTCGTCTTTTTTCGTTCCGAGCACCATGTACCCAATTCCGTTATGTTTCCAAACTTTCGGGTCGCGGAAATGATTGGTTTGGCCGATATCGGCCGGAGGAGCGGAAATCAGCGGGTTCACGCCGGCTTTCGCAAATTCGATTCCGTCCGCCGACACCGCCATGCACTGCTGCTGGAACAAATCGTCGGGCAAACCTTGAGGCGAAGTAAATATATTTGCGGTATAAAATACGTATAACCGGTTCTCATGCTCTATTGCACTGCCGGAGAAACATCCGTCAATGTCATACTCTTCATTCGGGGCCAAAGCAATGGGAAGATGCTCCCAATGAATCAGATCTTTACTTTTCATGTGCGCCCAGTGAATGTTTCCCCAAGTCGGAGCATACGGATTATGCTGATAAAACAAATGATATTCGCCATTATAAAAAATCAAGCCGTTCGGGTCGTTCATCCAATAGACCGGCGGACTCGCGTGATAAAGCAGCCGGTGCGGGTCCGGAATGTCTTTGGCGAGCGCCGCTTCAATCGAAGCCTGGGCTTTTTCTATCGCTTCCTTATGCGTGAATTGCGTTAATCGTCCCACTTGACATACCTGCGCTTTCCGAAATTATTTGATCGCACCCTGCGTAACCCCTTGAATAATGTAGCGCTGGGCAAACATATAGACGATGAACAGCGGAAGCACAATCATCAAGACTGCCGGCAAAAACTGCTCGTAGTTGGTCGAGTAGGTGTCGCTGAACACTTTTACCGCGAGCAGTAAAGTCAGCTTGTCTTGCCCCGCATTTTGCAAAATCAAAACGGGAAGCAAATAGTCGTTCCAGATCCACAATATGTTCAAAATGCCAATCGTGACGGTAGTCGGCGTTAAGATCGGCAGCACGATTTTGAAAAACGTTTGCCGCCGGTTGCACCCGTCGATCAGCGTCGCTTCTTCCAGCTCAAGGGGAATCCCTTTCACAAAACCGTGGTAAATGAACACCGAGAGCGAGCTGCCGAATCCGAGATACATGAAAATCAGCGTCAGCTGCGGCTGCGCTTGAATCCACCCCAGCTTCTGGCCATATACGGAAACGAGCGGGATCATAATCGATTGGAACGGGATGATCATCGAGGAGACCATCATGAAAAAAAACGTGTTGTTCAGCTTCGTATTGTTCCGCACGAAATAATGAGCGGTCATGGAGGTCAGCAGCGAGATCAATACAACGCTCAGGAGCGTGATCACGACCGTATTCCACAGGCTGCCCCAATAATTCATTTTATCCATGGCAATGGCGAAGTTCGTAAAATGAAGCGAAGTCGGCAAAGAAACGATCGATTCGACGATTTGCGCGTTCGTTTTAAACGAATTCAGCAAAACCAGCAAAAAAGGGAAGCCAAAAACAATCAGCGCCACCGATAAAATGATATAAATAAGTGTTTGTTGAACGAGATGACTTGCTCTCATTAGGCTTCAACCTCCAATTTTTTGCTGAAATAAACTTGAAGGGTGGTTACGCCTGCGACCAGGAAGAACAAAATGAAAGCTTCCGCCTGACCCAATCCGTAATCGTGAGCCTGAAACGCTTTGTTATAAATGTGCATGGAAGCCATGATCGTGCTTCCGAACGGGCCGCCTTTCGTCAGCGCCAAATTCAGGTCGTAGATCATGAATCCGTTTCTCAGCGTCAGGAATATCGTAACGATAAACGCCGGCACCATCAGCGGCAGCACCATGCGGGTAAGCCGGGTCCAACTGCTTGCGCCGTCAATCGTCGCCGCTTCCAGTACATCTTTCGGCACGCTCATCAGACCGGCAATGAGAATAACCATCATGTAGCCGACATTTTGCCAAACCGTAACAAGGACAAGCGCCCAAAAAGCTTTATGTTCATCGCCCAACCAGGAGGTCGCGAATATTTCCAAAGCAAATTTTTGACCGATGGCAACAAAAAAGCTGTTGAATAAAAACTGCCAAATAAATCCAAGCACAAGCGCGCCGATCAAATTCGGCACAAAAAAGATGGTGCGGAAAAAATTTTGCCCCTTGTTTCCCGAAGTTACGAAATAAGCCAATAAGAAAGCTATTGCATTAACTAGAGCGACAGTGATAACGACGTATTTGAGGGTCAGCCAAATGGCGCCCCAAAATTTAGAATCATGAAAGACGGCGATATAGTTGTTCACGCCCACAAAAGGCATCTCGGTCGCGATTCCGTCCCATTGAAAAAAGGTCAAATAAATGCCGTATATAAATGGAACGACGACGACCGCCAAAAACGCGAAAAGCGTCGGGCCGGTAAAAAAAAGTTGATGGCCCGCTCTCTTGAATGCATTTTTTTCAGAGATCACGCGGTACTCCTCCGCTTCGATATGAATTGAGAGTCGATGGACAAGACCATGGGTCCCATCCATCGACATGAAATGTTACTTCACATTTTTCCAGTAATCTTCGATTTCAGCCGCTAGAGCAGCCCGGTCATCCTTGCCCACGAGATATTTTTGCATCGAAGCGCCAAGCACTTTCCAGTGGTCGCCAGGTACGTAGTTGCCTGCGAAAGGAATGGACTTGCCGGCATTGTTGTAAGCTTTGATCGATTTGGCAAGAGAATCTTTAGGCTCGAGCGTAATGTTTTTGAATGCCGGAATGATGCTCGCCTTGTTGACGAGGAAATCCTGGCCTGCCTTATCGTACACGATCCAGTTGAGGAACTTTTTGGCTGCGGCTTGCTGCTCCTCGGTATTTTTCGTTTTATCGATAAAAATTTGTTTGGTCGCGCCGATTGCGATGGCGGAATTTGCTTTGTCGCTTGCGTTGTTGCTCACCGGCACCGGAATGAAGCCGTATTCGCCGCTCGCGCTCGTTTTTTGCAATTCGCTGATCATCCAGTTGCCGTTAAACGTAATGCCGGCCTCGCCTTTGGCTACGGAAGCCGCGGTTTGCTCGTAAGTAACGGAAAGGGGATCGTTTTTCCCTTTGTTGTATTTTTTCATGACGTCGAAGGTGTCGATTAGCCCTTTGTACGCCGCGTTGTCGGCTATTTTGACACTGCCCGACTTTAAGCCGCTGAGGAACTTGTCCACGTTGCCGTCCGGCTGCGCCGCGTAAGCGAGAGCCAGGAAGTGGTTGCCGAGCGACCAATCCATGCTGCCGATCGTCAATGGAGCAGGGCCGGACGCTTGAATTTTTTTGAAAAGCTCTTCAAGAGCGGCAGTCGTGTTGATCGTAGCCGGGTCGAAAGTGCCGCCGACCGCTTTGTCAAGCACGGCTTTGTTGTAAATAAGGCCGTATCCTTCGACCGAGAACGGGAACGCCAACGTTTTGCCGTCAATCTGGTTAGGCTGCGCCAAATCGCTTACCCATTTTTCGCCGGAAAGATCGGCGGCTTTGTCTTTGAACTTGACGATGTCGCCGGCATCGAGCATGGCGAGCGTCGCAGGCGTGCCTGCCGCGTAAAGCGTAGCGGCTCTCTCGTAAGGAGATTGACCGTCTCCGGTCGACATAACTTCAACGGTAATGTTCGGGTTCGCTTTTGTGAACTCTTTTCCGGCATCGGCTAGCAGCTTCGTAACTTCGCCGCCTTTCGATTCGAGAAGCGTGATTTTAACCGGTTTGTCGGCGGAGCCGCCGCTGCCGCCGGGCGTCGAAGAAGCTGTGCCGCCGGAACTGCTTTTCCCGCAAGCGGTTGCAATCATTGCAAATACAAGCATTACTGCCAGTGAAATAACAAGACCTGATTTTTTCATGTCGGTTTTCCCCCTAAAATAAAATTGTCCATGCATATACGGTTGCTGCTTTAAAACGATGTCCTTCAATAACTTCGCCCCGGATCACCTCCTTAAAATTTCCGAATAATGGGACATTATTCATATATAACTTAGGAAAAGGTTTTCCTGAATATCAAAAAAAATTTTACGGCTCCCCGTTGGCTTTCACGCTGTCTCTGATCACAAGGGTTGTCGGCACGATAATGCTGTTTTTCAAGTTTTTCGTATTGTCTTCCAGCATTTCGAGCAGCATATTCGCGGCTTGGGTGCCGAATTCCGCATAGTTAACCTGGACGGTAGTTAATTTGGGCTGTACCAGGGAGGCGATTTCGATGTCGTCAAAGCCGATAATCGAGCAATCCTGCGGAATTGTCCAGCCATGATCATACAAATAATTCATCGCCCCGAGCGCAAGTCTATCTGTCGCGGCAAATATCGCGGTAGGTTTAAATGTATGCGCTAACATTGCTTTCGCCGCTTCGTATCCGCTGCTTATTTTGAAAGAATCGGCTTGAACTATGCTTTGTTTGGATACGGATATGTGCCGGTCCTTCATGGCCTGTTTGAAGCCTTTCAAACGGTCGACCCCGACAGCCAGGTCATAGAGCGGAGCTGAAATGAATCCGATTTTGGTATGCCCGTTATCGAGCAAATGCGTGGTTGCCTTATGAGCGCCCTCGACATTGTCGATGCCCACGGAAGGCAAGCCTTGAAGCTGAAATTGCTGGCCGATGACGACGGCAGGGATTTGCTTTTTGCTGAAAAATTGCTTATGGCTGGACGAATACTTCACGCCTGAAAGGATGATCCCGTCAATTTTTTTATCCTCGAACAATTGAAAATATTTCAATTCTTTTTCTTCGTTTCCGTTGGTGATGGCCAAAAAAATGCTGTAGCCTTCGGCATCCAAAATGCTTTCCAGGCCGTTGATCACCTGGGCGAATATTTCGTTGGATACTTCGGGAAGCATCACGCCGATTACATGAGTCCGCTTGTTCACGAGCCCGCGCGCCAATGCGTTGGGTCTGAAGCCGGTTAATTCGACGGCTCTCATCACTTTCTCCCGCGTTTCGGGATTCGCGCGTTTCGTTCCGTTCAGCACTCTGGAAACGGTTGCAATCGATACGTTTGCCATTCGGGCAACATCTTTAATCGTATAATCGGCCATAAGTTTATCTCCAATTTCCTAAAGCTAATGAAAAACGGGTAAACGTTTTCACATAATGAGATTATCATAACCGCGCTGTTTCGTCAACATCGGACATGGAAGAAGAAGCAGATCATAACGGCCCGCGTTATTGCCTGCTTCCAATTTATAGTTCTATTGGCATATACGATTTGTTTCTTTACAGATTAAATATGAAATGTGCGGAGAATGATGACAAGCAGGATAAACAGGACAAGGATTGTTGCCGGCGAAGTCATAAAACCTCCTACAGGAGCTCCGCAGCCACAACCATGGCCACCATAGCCACCATAGCCATATGAATACGACATATTATTCCCTCCTGGATTGTAAAGTAAAGGCTTCAAATTTCTTGTATAGTGTATGTGCGGAGCGGATGGGTTGATTGGACACGTGTCCCGTAGGCCTTGATCCGACGGTTCCGGATTTCGTCTCGTTCGAAGCCGGATTTTCACGCAGCCGCGAAATGCGGCCGCTCTTTGTGTTACTATGAAATTGCCGAAGGATACGGGCTAATAATCGAACGAAGAGGTGATCGCCATGGGCGAGATTCGCGCATTAAAGCGGGAAGAAGTGGCGGATAGCGTCGCGCTTTCCGAATTTGCTTTTCAATTGGAGCTTACCCCGGAGGAATTTCAGGATCGAATGGACTTGACCGATCCGGACGCCGTTCTGGGATATTTCGCGGACGGGCGTTTGGCGGCCAAACTGACCTTGCTGGATTTGGAAACGTGGCTGCACGGGCGCAGCTTTGCAATGGGCGGCATCTCGGGTGTAGCGACATGGCCGGAATACCGGCGGGGCGGCATGGTATCCGAGCTGCTCGTTCTCATATTGAAAAAGATGAAAGAGAAAGGTCAGACGCTCTCCTTTTTGCATCCGTTCAAGTTTGAGTTTTACCGCAAATTCGGCTGGGAAATGTATTCGGAATACTGCAAATACGAAATCACGCACGACAAGCTCCCCCGCTTTCAAGCGGCCGCAGGCAGCAGGGTGATGCGCATCGGGAAAGATCCGGAGATTTTGAATCCGATTTATGAAAAGCACGCGGTCCGCTATAACGGCATGCTGAAGCGGGACCTGAAATGGTGGAACAACCGCTGGTTCAAGTTTAAAAAAGGAACGGTTGGCGTCCATCTCAATGCCCGCAATGAGCATACCGGCTATGTGTTTTATCAGGTTAAGGACAAAATCATGACGATTCATGAGCTTGTGTTTCTGGACGAGGAGGCACGGCGCGGATTGTGGAAATTTATAGCGGATCACGATTCGATGATCGACAAGGTGCTTGTCCAAGCCCCTGTGAACGACGCGCTCCCGTTTTTGGTGCCTAATCCGGCATTCAAGCAGGAGAGAGTTCCTTACTTCATGGCCAGAATCGTCGATGTGGAATCGTTCCTGGCCCAGTACCCGTTCCGGACGGACGGAATCAAGGAGGCGCTGTACTTGCGGGTCGCTGACGAGCATGCGGAATGGAACAACGGCGTGTTTCAAGTGCGGGCGGATGCACAAACCGGCGCTGTGGAAGTAGTGAAGCTCTCCGGGAGCGTCCTGCCGAATGAGGAGCAATTGCTCAGTTGTTCGATACAAACGCTGACCACTTTGTTTATGGGTTATCAAAAAGCCGTCTTTTTGGCGGAGACGGAACGCCTGCAGGGCAGCCCTGCGACGGCTAGGCGGCTGGACTCGGCGATACCCGAACGGACTACATATTTGGCGGATTTCTTTTAAATAACGGAAAAAGGCGGCGCAGCGGACGATGAACCGTGAGGCCGTCTTTTTGCGCTGCTTATTTGTTCATTTTCGAAATCAGGTCGGTGACCGTTACGAATTGATAGCCCTGCTTTTTAAGCTCGGGCAGCACGATTTTGAGAGCTTCCACCGTTTGCGAGCAGTCTCCCTGCAAGTCGTGGAACAAAATAATATCGCCGTTATGAATGTTATTGAGCACGGACCGGACGATTTTGTCGACGCCCGGCTTCCGCCAGTCTTTCGTATCCTGGTACCAGGACCACATCACAACCGTGAACCGGTCCTGCTTGGCCAATTCGATCAGCGATTGATCGTAAAAGCCGCCGGGCGGACGGAACACGTGAGGAATTTGCTCGGTAATGTCGAAAATAATTTCCTGCGTCTGTTCGATCTCCTCTTTCAATTTGTCCGGGCTGACATGTTTCAAATAATGATGATCGTACGTATGATTGGCAATCTCATGCCCTTCGTTCACTTCCCGGATGGCGATTTGCGGATACATCTGCACGCGCTTGCCGAGCACAAAAAAAGTCGCTTTCGCGTCGTACTGCTTAAGAACGTCC
Organism: Paenibacillus sp. sgz302191; assembly: GCF_057749925.1. Classification (NCBI taxonomy): domain Bacteria; kingdom Bacillati; phylum Bacillota; class Bacilli; order Caryophanales; family Paenibacillaceae; genus Paenibacillus; species Paenibacillus sp. sgz302191. The sequence goes on along the minus strand of NZ_JBYLHY010000005.1, from coordinate 362,935 downwards.
AGCAATTGGGGCGTATACACCGGATTGGGCCCGTCGTCAAACGTCAGCGCGACCAGCTTTTGATCGGTCTGCACATTCCAAACGACCTCGCTTTGCGGCACCGGCATGGCGGCGGTCGTCACATTCAAAACGACGGCAAGCTGCGCGGCGGCAATCATCATGCGATGGAGTTTTGGCATAAGTCTCCCCCTTAAAGTTTGAAGCAGGCTTGCTTCCAAACAGTCTGAGGTTATTGTCTGACCTGCCAACCGAACCTATGCGGAGGAAAAGAGGCAATATTTGTGAGGCAAATTCGCTCAAATACAAAAAGCAGGCCCATGGAGAATAGGATCTCCAAGGACCTGCTTTGCCGAAATTAACTGGGCAAGCGGAACACTTTCACGTTTTGGATGCCGAATTGCTGCAGCGATTCTTTGGAGCCGGGGATAAAGATGTCCACATGATTGCCTTTTACGGAACCGCCTGTGTCGGTTGCATAGGCATACATGCCGCCTACCGGCAGTCCGTCGAAATTGTAGCCTTCGATGTAAAGCTTGGTGCCGAGCGGAATGACCGTCGGATCTACGGCGACTGTCCCCAGCGCCAGCGGATTTCCCATGTAGTCGACGGCGCCGAAGCCGCCGTTCTCGGAAGGATCGGCCGAGTAAGCGGTTGCTTTAAAGCTTTCAAACTTGGGCGCATATTGGCTTCCGTCTTTGCTTAAGATGGCCATTTTGCTGTCCGCATCCCATTGAATCGGAATTTTGGAAGCGTCGCAAATGAATCGCAGCGGAACGAACACTCTGCCGTCCTGAAACCCGGCATGGGTGCCCATGTCGACGGGGGTGTTGTCGATGACCGCTTTTTGATCGCCTGATGCCAATGCAATCGTATGTTTGCCGTTGTTTAAAGTTACTTTAATTTGATTGCCCTTTTTTTCCCATTGGACCGTATAGCCGAGTTTTTCGGTTACGAAGCGAATGGGGACTTGCGTGGAATGATTCGTGTCTAAATAAGGTTGTGCATCCGGAAAACCGACAAGGTCATTGTCTACCTGCACTTTTACTTCCATTTCGGCCGCTTTGGCATGGTGCGGCGAAAGAAAGCCTCCTGCCAGAACTGTAATAGATACAGCAAGGCCAGCGAGTCCTTTTATAGCCGTATTCAATTCGCTATTCCTCCTTCTTATTAAAGCCTCCGAGGTTAGTTGACGGGTTCGGGAAGAAGGTTCTCCCTAGTCTGCTTCGACAATCAGCAAATATTCACCCCAATTAAATCGTCCCCCGTACCGATGCTGGAACACACCGGATTCGGCTCCAATTATTTTAACATTGGTATTTTGCTTGAAACAACGGCCAAAATGTGGAAGGTCTGAGAAATACCTAGACTTTGGTCCAGGTCGAAAAACAGTCGCGGGTCCGTTTTGCTTCTTGTCTCTTTTGTATACGCTAGTAGCATAAGGAATGAGCGAAAGGCGGGAACGTGCATGTCCATGAAAGGCAATAGAGGATTAGCCTTGATTTTTATTGCGGTCGGCTTGATCATTGCATCCCATATAATCGGAATTCATCTTCATCTTATGGGGTACCTGCTGCCGCTTTCGATGGTTGGGCTCGGCTATGTCGGCATTTGCAACGGGAAGAAGATCGGCTGGCTGATCGCCGCCGCGGGAGCTTTGATCCTGGCCGTGAAATTGTCGGGCTTCATCGCGTTCGCATTGGCGATTGTGCTGATCGGCTATGGATTCAGGCTGCTGGGCAGACGCACGCATTCGGATCGGTTCGATCTGTAAACTTAAATAGGCCGGGGTGGGGTTAATGAAGGTATTGAACAGAATCGGTAAAATGGCTGAAACGGCTTGGCACGATACCGCCGAGCGCTTTTCGATGAATGAGCAAGGAGGGGGCTTCGGCTCGCAGACGGGAGCAAGCGGGCGGATCCGGGCGCTGGAGCAGCGCTACGAAGAGACTTTGCAGCGGACGTTCGAGCTGCGTCAGCACTTTGTGAACGCGGAGGAGCTCGCTCGGCTCCGCGCGGAGCAGGCCGAGCTGGCGATGCGCGCCGGCGAGGAAGAGCTTGCCCGGGCGGCGCTGCAGGAGAAGCTGCGCCTGGAAGCGGCGTGCGGGCACTACCGCACGCAGTACGCGAGCTCCCAGGACGAAGTCCTGGCGCTCGCGGAGGAACTGCAGCGGCTGCGCGCCGCCGCTGCGGACGATGTGCAGCCGCATGGCGGGCTGCACGGGGCCCAGGCCCGCGACACGCTGCGCGAGCTGGAAAACGCGGGCCGCGAGGCTTGGCAAGGGCTGCGCGAAGCGGGCCGCATGTCGGCCGAGACGCTGAAGGAGGCGGGCTGCAACGTCAAGCAGGAGCTGCGCACGATGCGCGTGAAGCTCCAGAAGGAGTGGCAGCAGAGCCGCAGCAGCGGCGAGAGAGGCGGCCCGCGCGCGAAGTAGCGCGGGGCCGTGCATTGGCTGGGCGCACGAGGAAAGCGGGAGGGGCCCCCTTGGCGTAACCGCGCGCAAATAAAGGCCGAGGCTGGGCGCGCCCGTCGACCGACCGCCGTCGTGCAGCGAAACACCGCGCGCTGGGAGCTGCGCGCGGTGCGACCTCTCCCGGTGCAGGTCGTGGAACTGTACAACTGGGCCAGGGACAGCTTGGTAGGGAGAAAACCTGCAAATGTACAGGTTTTTTTCGCAGAATCGGCTTGTTTTGACGAAAAACCTGCAAAAGTGCAGGAATTTTCGCTGAAAGTGAATTTGAGCCCACGTGTTCGCTGAAAAGCCTGCACTTTTGCAGGAATTCATCGTAACCAGCGGTCAAGGACGTAAATTCATGTATTTTTGCAGGTTTTTTTCGTGCAGACGGGCAGATTGTGACTATCTCCTCTAACGTGGGGGTTTTTGGGCAGGCTGATGCTTGCAGGAATGCTGCACTGGAAAGATATAGATCACCCATCTGTCCGACTGCCTGGTCGGGCGAAGAAAACCTGCAAAAGTCAGGCTGCCCGAGAAAGTCGCGACATTCCGAGAGGGTTAGGGGAACCGGTTGGGTCCATAGCCGCTTTTTCTGGGCGCGCCCCTCTCCCGGTGCAGGTTGTGGAACTGTACAACTGGGCCAGGGACAGCTTGGTAGGGAGAAAACCTGCAAATGTACAGGTTTTATTCGCAGAATCGGCTTGTTTTGACGAAAAACCTGCAAAAGTGCAGGAATTTTCGCTGAAAGTGAATTTGAGTCCATGTGTTCGGTGAAAAACCTGCACTTTTGCAGGAATTCATCGTAACCAGCGGTCAAGGACGCAAATTCATGTATTTTTGCAGGTTTTTTTCGTGCAGACGGGCAGATTGTGACTATCTCCTCTAACGTGGGGGGGTTACCAGTTTCTTGTTTGTTGATAGCGCGGCATTCCTGCAATTGTGCAGGCTTTTTGCCGGGTATAGGGGGGTTGGATTCGTTCTGTAGGGTGACGTCTACGGCGTCATGGGGGTTCGCAGGTCCTGTCTCCGGCCCGGGTCGGCCAGTCGGGCCTGCCAAGCTCAGCTCAGCCCAGCGAAGCCCGGTCCGGTCTGCCGAGCCGCTTCATAACCGGCCACTGTGCGGAGGGTGCGTCCCATACCGGGAAGGCAAGGAGCGGCAGCGCTAGCATCGTCAATTTGCTTTCTGAGCGTCGTCGCCGGCCCCTTGCAGCTGCGTCAGCACCGGCCCGGCGCCGGCGGGTGCCCTGCCGCCTCAAGCATTTGCATCTTGGAGGCCGTACATTGTTATGGTATGCTAAGAAAATGTGGCCATAACCGGGTATCGGGCCGGCCGGCTTTCGTTTTGCTGTCATTCGCTTGCAAAACAAACTTACTATCCGCGCAGCCAGAGGAGGTGCAACATGGGAGAAGAAACCAAAAACAACCGCAGCCGGAATACAGCGCTTTTGCTGATCGGAGCCGGTCTTTTTTTGCTTTTGGATCACCTGATCGGCTTTTTTCCCATACTTGCGGCTGTCCTCATCCTGCTCGGCATCCATAGGCTACGGTCGCACAGAGAGTATAAGGGCTACGTATTGATCGCAGTAGGCGCTATTATTTTGTTCGGCAATCATTTGTCGATCGCGCTTTCCGTCGTGTTGATTTCCTTGGGGCTGTACTTCATCCGTTCGAAGCGTCTGCACAAGGACGATACGTACATCCAGAAGCATAAGATTATAGACAGCATCCGGCTCGGCAGAGAGCCCTGGATTTTACGCAACAGCAGCATCTGGTACATGATCGGGGAGACGTATATCGACCTGTCGCTGGCCATTTTGGAGCAAAAGGAGACTACGGTCATTCTGCAGGGCGTCATCGGCGACGTTGACATCGTAGTGCCGGAAGATATAGGCGTTTCCGTAACTTCGTCGGTCATGCTGGGACAAATTATGGCGGACAGGGAAAGAGAAGCCGGCGTCATGAACAAGCTTGTTTGGAAGTCCCAGAATTTCGAGCATACGGACCATCGCGTGAAACTAGTTCTTTCTTACATCGTAGGAGATGTCGATATCAAAATTTTGTAATCGCTTTTTAACCGGTTTTGGGAGGGACAATCGCGCTTGGACGGCTATAAAAGAAAACTTACAAATATGATATGGCGCAGCATGGGCGAGTCGATTCTCTTCAGTCTGGTCATTTTCGGCGTCATTATATATTTTCTGAACTCGCGGAGTTTGATCCAGCCGTTCCGTTCCTGGCAGGAGGGCGTTCAATTCAGCCTTATGGCGTTCGGCATCGTGATCGGGATCGGGGCGGCGTACGGCTTCTGGAACAGCAACCGCATAACCCGCAGGCTGGGACCGCTGATGGAAACGATGGTACAGCTTGAGAAAGGGAAGTTCATCCGGACCGGGTTCGAAATCGGCGAGGACGAAATCGGGCGGCTCGGCGAGCAGCTCGGGCGAGTTATGATAAAATGGGAGGAACAGGTGACTTCCCTGCAGCGTCTGTCCAACGATAATGCGGAGCTGGCGGAAAAAGCGAGATTTTCCGCCATTATCGAGGAGCGCCAGCGGCTGGCGCGCGAGCTTCACGATGCGGTCAGCCAGCAGCTGTTCGCCATCTCAATGACGGCTACGGCGGTCGGCCGGACGCTTGATAAAGATTTTGAGAAAGCGCAGCGGCAAATTTTTCTCATCGAGGAGATGGCGTCCGTTGCGCAATCGGAGATGAGAGCGCTGCTGCTGCATCTGCGCCCGGTTCATCTGGAGGGCAAGCGGCTGTCCGAAGGGCTTGTCGAGCTGCTGAAGGAGCTGTCCGCCAAAGTGCCGATGGACATTTCGTGGGATATGGACGACGAAATCCGGCTGCCGAAAGGGATCGAGGACCACTTGTTCCGGATTGTGCAGGAAGCGCTCTCCAATGCGCTGCGCCATTCCAAGGCGAACAAGCTGGAGGTCAAGCTGCTGCACCGCTCCGACGGCATCCGTCTGGCGATTCGCGACGACGGGGTCGGGTTTGAACTGGACGCAAAGAAGCATACGTCGTACGGAATTGTGTCCATGAAAGAGCGAGTCAACGAAATCGGCGGCAATCTGCACATCATTACTGCGCCGGATCGGGGAACCCGGATCGAGATTCGTGTGCCGATCTTAGCCAATTCAGGAGGAGAAGCGAATGGACTCGAATATTAAAGTTTTGCTGGTGGACGATCACGAGATGGTGCGGATCGGACTGGCGGCCGTGCTCGGCACGGAAGAAGGCATCGAAGTGGTCGGAGAGGCCAGCAACGGCCTGGAAGGAATACGGCTTGCCCAGGAGTACAGGCCCGACGTCGTGCTGATGGATCTCGTCATGGAAGGGATGGACGGCATCGAGACGACGCGAAAGTTGCTTCAACTGTATCCGGAGTGTAAAGTAATTGTATTGACCAGTTTTTTGGATGACGAAAAAATGTATCCGGTTATCGAAGCGGGCGCGTTCAGCTATTTGCTCAAAACGTCGCGGGCTTCCGAAATCGCCCAGGCGATCCGCGCCGCGGTCAAAGGGCAGTCGATTTTGGAATCTCAGGTTGCGTCCAAAATCATGAACCGCTTTCGCCAGCCGAAGGCGGAGACGGCTCCCCATGAAGAATTGACCGAACGTGAGATGGAGGTGCTGCGCCTCATTGCCAAAGGCAAGTCGAATCAGGAATTGGCCGACGAACTGTTCATCGGCGTAAAAACCGTGAAGTTTCATGTCACGAATGTGCTTGCCAAATTGGGCGTTGAAGATCGAACGCAAGCGGCCATCTATGCTTTCAAGCATGGCTTGGCGGAATAACGGCCGAACAAGGGAGCGTTGCAATGGTGAAATTGTTGAAACAAATATGGAGCTGGTTCGGCTCCATCGCGATCTCATTCGTACTCGTCGTCATTTTAGGTGTTTTTGTGTTTCAATCGACCAAAGTAAGCGGACACTCCATGGACCCCACACTGCATGACAACCAGAGGGTGTTTGTGTCCAAGATCTCCCATACGTTCTCTTATGAGCCGAATTACGGAGATATCGTCATCATCGACAGCCGGGTTGACCTCAAGCGATCGCTCAAGAACGATTTGCTGGACAGTCCGCTGCTCAGCCTGTTCTCCCGTTCTGACGACAGGCACATTTGGATCAAACGCGTGATCGGGAAGCCCGGGGATGTGCTGGAATACAAGGATCATCAAATATACCGCAACGGCGAGCCGCTTGACGAACCTTACCTGAACGAGAAAATGCGCGAGGATTCGAGCAAAACGTGGACGGTTCCGGCGGATCACATCTTCGTCATGGGCGATAACCGCAACAACAGCATGGACAGCCGGGTCATCGGCTTTATTCCGCTGGATCATGTGCTTGGCAAAAAGATGTTCTAGTATTTCGTTAATAGCTATGAAAACCTTCCGGCCCCAGGCCGGAAGGTCTTTTCTTTTGGCCGAAACGGTTGAAGCGGCGCGAAGCGATGTGAGGAAAACTCCGTTTTGTAAGCGTTTGAGTGAATTTAAGCTTAAATCTTCAGTTATTTTTGTAATAAAACCTTACATTTTATATTGAAAATGAGCCTGCTTCTCTATATAATGAATTAAACGAAATATTCGCTATATATTCATTAATTAGTTTTAGAGGGGGACTAACATGGCAGCCATACAGCAAGCAAGCCCGGGATCGGAATTCGCACAAAAAGGAATTTTTCGATGGGTCGAGAAAATCGGCAATAAAATCCCGAATCCGTTTCTTTTGTTTGTGTATTTAATCGCTATTTTGATGGTCATCACGTTCTTGCTGTCTTATTTTCAAATTTCCGCTTTTGATCCCGTCAAGAAGGAAGCGGTTTATGTCAAAAGCCTGATTAGCGCCGAAGGCATTCAATGGATTTTGCCTAATGTGATCAAAAACTTTACGGGCTTTACCCCTCTCGGCTACATTTTGGCGCTGGTCATCGGCGTCGGTTTGGCCGAAAAAACCGGTTTGCTGGATGCTGTCATGTACAAGATGGCTTCCATGGTGAACGCCAAATATGCCAGCTATTTTGTCGTCATTATCGCCTTCTTCAGCCATGTTTCCTCAGATGCCGCCGTCGTTATTATGCCGCCGCTCGGAGCTTTAATGTTTCTGGCCGTCGGGCGTCACCCGGTTGCAGGCTTTCTGGCTGCGCTGGCCGGGGTAGGGTCGGGGTTTACGGCCAATATGCTCATTGTGACCACGGATGTGCTGTTATCCGGGATCAGCACGGACATGGCCAAATCCATCAATCCGGCAGTTTCCGTATCCGTGCTGGACAACTGGTATTTTATGAGCGCCTCGGTCGTTGTCCTGACTTTGCTGACGGCTTTTATTACAGATAAATTCATCGAACCCAGACTGGGCAAATACCAGGGTGAGCACCAAGCGGAGCTGGAGCGGCTGACACCCCTGCAAAATAAAGCGCTGCGCATCACAGGCATTGTCGCCTTGGTTTATATCGCCGTCGTAGCCCTGCTTATCGTGCCGAACGGGGCGCTCCTGCGCAATCCGGCTACAGGCGGTGTCGTACCTTCGCCTTTTATGTCCGGTATCGTTCCCTTGATCATCATGTTCTTTTTTGTCATAGCGCTTGCTTACGGTATTGTCATAGGGGCTATCAAGCACCAAAATGATATTCCGAAGCTTTTGCAGGACCCGATGAAAAACATGGCCAATTTTATTATTATGGTATTTCCGCTTTCCCAGTTTGTCGCTTTTTTCAATTGGAGCAATATCGGCAAGTTTTTGGCCTTGAGCATCGTCGATGTATTGGAAAAGCTGAATTTGACCGGCGCGCCCGTCTTTATCGGTCTGGCCTTTCTGTCGGCGCTGCTAACGATGTTTATTGCCAGCGGTTCGGCGATCTGGTCCATTTTGGCGCCAGTGTTTGTGCCGATGTTTATGATGCTGGGCTTTCATCCGGCTTTCGCGCAAATCGTATTCCGGATCGCGGATTCCTCGGTTATCCCGCTTGCGCCTATATCGCCGTTCCTGCCTCTATGGCTGGGCTATTTGCAAAAGTATAAAAAAGACGCACAGCTTGGCACCTACTATTCGCTTATTCTTCCGTATCCGATCGCATTCTTCCTTGTATGGATAACGCTGCTGGTGATCTGGTATTTTGCGGGTCTTCCAATCGGGCCGGGCGTGTATCCGAAAATGTAATGCCGCTGTCATCCGAATGAAACTTGACCACAGATAAGAATACAGGAGTGATTTATATGGATATTATTGCACTGCGCCGCGATCTGCACGCTCATCCCGAGGTCGGATTCACTGAATTCCGCACGGCTTCGCATGTTGTTCGCCAGCTAACCGCATTAGGCTATGAAGTCATATATGGGCAGGACGCTATGGACGGCGAATCGCGCCGTGGTCTGCCTGAGGAAGACGCGCTGGAGGAAGCTTATGCGCGAGCGCTGCGCGACGGCGCCGATCCGGATATTGTCAGCCGGATGAAGGGCGGCTACACCGCGGTTATCGGGACTTTGAAAGGCAAAGCTCCCGGCCCGGTCGTCGCGTTCCGCTTCGACATGGATGCGCTGCCGATCATTGAAAGCAGGGATGCGGGCCATGCGCCGCAGGCGGGAGGCTTTCGCTCCGCGTATGAGGGGAACATGCACGCCTGCGCGCACGACGGGCATACGGCGATCGGCCTGGGGCTCGCCGCAAAGCTGGCGGACGGTCAATTTCACGGTACCGTCAAGCTTATTTTCCAGCCGGCGGAGGAAGGCGTCCGAGGCGCCTATGCAATCGTACAAAAAGGCCACCTGGACGACGTAAATATGATTTTTTGCCACCATCTGGGAACCGGCGTGCCGAGCGGGGAGTTTCATGGCGGAGCTGAAGGATTTTTGGCGAGCACGAAGCTTGCGGCTCATTTTCACGGGGTAGCCTCCCATGCCGGGGCCAGTCCCGAGTTAGGGCGGAATGCGCTGCTTGGCGCGGCTACGGCGCTCCTTAACATTCATGCCATCCCAAGATTCAGTACGGGCTCGACGCGTGTAAACGTAGGCGTGCTGCAAGGCGGAACGGCTGCCAACATTATTCCCGACTATGCCAAAATGATTGTTGAAACAAGATCCGTTTCCCAGGAAGTGAATGACGAGCTGGAGCAGCGGGTCCGCCGCATTATTGCCCATAGCGCCGAGATGCACGGTCTGGAGCACCGTGTGGAAGTGATCGGCGCAGCGATTCCGATCGCCTGCGATCAAGAGCTTGTCGCGATTGCCGTTGAAGAAGCTGCGCATATCGAAGGCTTCACCGCCGTCAAAAATGGGGAAAGCAGCGCGATGGGCAGCGAAGACGCCAGCTTCATGATTCGCCGGGTTCAGGATTTGGGCGGCCGGGGAACCTACATGATTATCGGAGCCGATCTGCCTGCGCCGCATCATCATCCGCGTTTTGATATCGATGAATCCGTGCTGCCTCATGGCGTTCGGCTATTGGAACGAATTGCCAGAAGAATGCTCGCTTGATCGTCAGCTTGCTCCCGGCATAACACAATCACCATGGATCGCCGGATGCTGCCTGCCTTTCTTTCTGCCTCAAAGTAATCTTGCTATAATCATTAGAGTAGGAAAGTCTGGCGATGAAGGAGCAATTCGCGCATGGTTTACCGTTTCGGAGTTATCGGCCCCGTGCCGTCTGTTAATAAAATTTTGGAGGTAGCCCGCGAAGCTGCCTATCCGGTCACGTTTACCCCTTATCCGTATTATCATCCGCAAGAAACGAGAACGATTATCGAAACGCACCGACATGAAGTGGACGGCTGGTTTTTTTCGGGGCCTATCCCTTATTCGCATGCAAAAGACATGCTGCAAGCAAGCGCCAATGTCGTTTATTGCAAGCCGACCGGGGCCAGCCTTTACAAAGCTTTGCTGCAAATGCGCCAGGAACAGCGGGGCGATAAAAGCCGGTTTTCCATCGATATGATCGGGTCGGAGGAGTTGGATTTCAACGAATCGCTGCAGGAGGCCGGGGTGCCGGAAGCTTGTTTTGATTTGCAAATGTTCGATTACAACGACCCGCAGCTCATCGTCGATTTTCATTTAAAGCAGCTGAGGGAAGGGAAGACGCAGGGAGCGCTCACCTGCATGAATTACGTGTACACGCTCCTCAAAGAAGCGGGCGCGCCCGCATACCGGATCGAGATGACGAGGATGGATATCCGCCAGGCGATCAAGGTCATGGTGGAGCAGGCAAAAAGTTCGTATTTCAAGGATACGCAAATTGCGGTGGAAATCATTTTATTGGAGCAATATGACCTGATCGCGGAAAAAGCGGCTACACGCTACCATATCCAGTATCTGGAGCTGAAAGTTAAGCAGATGCTGCTGCAGTTTTGCGAAAAAATCGACGGCTCCCTGATGGAAATCGGGGACGGGAAGTATCAGATTTTCAGTTCCCGCGGAGCCATTGAACGCGAAATGAAGCTGTTGAACGATACGGTAAGCCAAATTTCGCTTGAGGCGGGCGTGCCGGTTTCAATCGGGATAGGCTTTGGGCAAACCGCTTTGTCCGCCGAGATTAATGCGCGCAAAGGATTGCAGTACGCCAAGGAGAAGGAAGGCAAGGGCATCGTTGTCGTGCAGGAAAACGGCCTGATTACGGAAGGCGTCGGCAGTGACGCCGAATTGACCTATACGTATCGCTCCAATGATAAAGCGCTGCTGGAAAAGCTGAACAAGGGCAACATCAGCATCAAAACGTATAAAAAAATCGAAGCGCTGGTGCAGCGGATGTCCTGGGACGGGTTTACGACCTCGGATCTTTCCGCGCACTTATCCATGACCAAGCGGAATGCGCAGCGAATTATGGTCAGCCTGTGCGAGCTTGGCCTGGCCGAATACGAAGGCGAAGAGCTGCAGTCGGTCAGAGGCAGGCCGCGCAAAATATACCGCTTAACGAAATGACGGCTGAAATGACTTAAAGCGGATCGCAAAAGGAGATGACAGAATGCTCATGAACGGTTTGCAAAAAATCGCCGAATTGATCGAGCGAAAACGGGACGTTTATTGCCAAATCAGCGATGCCGTCTGGGAATACGCGGAGACGCGCTTTGAAGAATTCCGCTCCGCCGAGCTTTTGAGCGGCATGCTGGAGAAAGAAGGCTTTGCAGTGGAGCGGGGTGTCGGCGGCATCCCGACGGCTTTTGTGGCGAATTGGGGCACAGGCGGGCCTGTTGCGGCCTTTCTCGGCGAATATGACGCGCTGTCGGGAATGAGCCAGAAGCCGGGCGCGCTGGCGGAAGAGCCGCTCATTCCCGGGGGCAGCGGCCACGGCTGCGGCCATCATTTACTGGGAACCGGTTCGCTTGCCGCTGCGGTTGCGCTTAAGGAATGGATGGAAGAACGGGGAATTGCCGGAACGGTCCGTTATTATGGCTGCCCTGCGGAAGAAGGCGGTTCCGGGAAAGCTTTTATGGCCCGCGAGGGGCTGTTCGACGATATCGATTTTGCGGTTTGCTGGCATCCGATGGATTACAACAGCGTGATGTCGGTCGATTCGCTGGCGAATTACCAGGTCAGCTATCGGTTCAAGGGCAGAAGCGCCCATGCCGCCGCCAGTCCGCACCTTGGGCGCAGCGCTCTGGATGCTGTGGAGCTGATGAATATAGGGGTCAACTATTTGCGGGAGCATATTGTGCCGGATGCGCGAGTTCACTACGCGGTAACCCATACAGGAGGGCTTTCTCCGAATGTCGTTCAGGCCCATGCTGAAGTGCTGTATTTGATCCGGGCTCCCCGCCTCGACCAGACGCAGGAAATTTACGAAAGAGTTTGCGATGTCGCCCGCGGTGCGGCGCTCATGACCGGTACGGAAGTGAGCATTGTATTTGACAAAGCTTGCTCCAATCTGGTGCCCAACAATACACTGGAGCGGGTGATGTTCGAGTGCTTTACACAGCTCGGATTACCGGATTTTGACCGGAACGAGCTGCAATGGGCCGGGCAATTGCGGGAAACGCTGACCGAGACGGAAAAAAACAGCGCCCCGAATATTCCCGCCGGGATGCGGGATAAGGCTCTGGCTGACCGGTTGAATCCGCACGACGGCCCCTCCATGCTTTACGGTTCGACGGATGTCGGCGACGTAAGCTGGATCGCGCCTACGGTTCAATGCACGACAGCCTGTTTCGTCGTCGGCTCGCCGCCGCATTCGTGGCAGTGGGTAACGCTCGGCACTTCTTCCATCGCCCATAAGGGAATGCTGCATGCAGCCAAGGTTATGGCGGCTACGGCGCTGGACGTATTGCTGCAGCCGCAGGTTCTGGAGGATGCCAAGCGGGAGCTGAAGGAACGTCTGAACGGGCGAAGCTACGTTTGCCCCATCCCGAAGGATGTAAAGCCGTCCGCCAAGAAGCAGCCGGTTCCGCCGGTTTCATAGGAATTTGCGGAATGGCTGAAGGTTTTGCTACAATGGTAACTAACGGATTCATAATGAAAATACCTTCCACCTTCGAAGGTATTTTTCGTTTGAGCGGAAAAGCTTGCTGCTTGTTTCCGTACAGCATCGTTAGCTATATTGCCGACTAATTTAATGGGAAAAATAACAGTTTGAATCGGAGGAATGAATATGAGCAGACCCCCTATCGCCAAAAACTTGACGGAGCTGATCGGTAATACGCCTTTGCTTGAGCTTGCCGCATACGGAGCGAGCCACGGGCTTGAGGCGGACTTGATCGGCAAGCTGGAATATTTCAACCCGGCCGGGAGCGTCAAAGACCGTGCCGGCTATGCGATCATCCAGGATGCCGAGGAGAAAGGATTGCTGCACAAGGACTCGGTCATCATTGAAGCTACGAGCGGCAATATGGGAATTGCGCTTGCGTTTGTCGCGGCGGTCAAGGGATACCGGCTTATCATCGTTTTGCCGGAGACGTTCAGCGTGGAGCGCAGAAGCGTTTTGCAGGCTCTGGGAGCGGAGCTGCTGCTTACCCCGGGAGCCGAGGGCATGCTCGGCGCTTTGAGGAAAGCGGAGGAACTAGCGAAGGAAATTCCGCACGCGTTCATCGCCCATCAGTTCGACAACCTGGCGAACCCGGACATTCACCGGCGTACGACGGCGGAGGAAATATGGAGGGATACGAACGGCGAGGTCGATATTTTTGTTGCCGGCGTCGGTACAGGCGGCACGATTACGGGCGTCGGCGAGGTGCTGAAACAGCGCAAGCCGTCCGTGCAGATCGTTGCGGTGGAACCGCACGATTCCCCGGTATTGTCGGGGGGCAAGCGGGGAACGCATCAGATTCAGGGCCTGGGACCGGGCTTCGTCCCGAGTATTTATGACAAATCGGTCGTAGATGAGATTTATTTGGTGAAAAACGAGGAGGCGTTCGAGACGGCGCGCGAACTGGGCAGATCGGAGGGGCTGCTCGTCGGCATTTCGTCGGGTGCAGCCGTATATGCGGCGGCGCAAATTGCCCGAAGGCCCGGCAGCAAGGGCAAAAAAATCGTCGTGCTGCTGCCGGACACCGGGGAGCGCTATTTGTCGACACCGCTGTTCCAGGCGGAGCTTCCGGACCCTGCTCACATCCGCTCGTCGAGCAGCAGTCCGGTCATCGGCACCGGAAGATAAGTTTGCAGCTGCGGGCGGTATTGGCCGTAAGGCTGCAAAGACGAGCGCTGCATCTGAAAGAACGCATCCGTCGGAAGCTGTCCGAGCTTGTCGGCGGTGCTGCTGAGCAGCGAAGCGAAGCCGCTCAAGCTTTTCAGCTTCTTCGACACGTCGGCGAAGCGCCCGGATGCTTGCTTTTTAAACTCATCGACCTGAAGCAGCAGGCTTCCGTCCTCCTGCGGCGTAATGCCGAGGCTCTCCAGCTTGTAGGATTTGGCCGCCTGCTCCATCCCCAAGGCGAGCGTTTGGTTCAGCTGCCCCTGAGATTCGCTCAGGCTTTTTTGAAACTCGTTATAAGAAGCTACGAATTTCTCCAGGGGGGCGATTGCTTTTTCGCTGTCGGCTTCCGAACGAAGATCCAGGCGGGCACTTTTGCTTAGCCAAGCTTGTGCGGACTGCTTGGCGTTCTGGGCGGACTGGACGAGCCCGGACAAGCTTTGCGCCGCCGACCGCGCCAACTGCTTGTAGGGCAATTGCTCGTACGGCAAATTCAGGAATTGCCGGGATGTGTACGCGCCGCTGCCGCTAACGCTGCGGACCGCGCTTACTTTATAGTAATCTTTGGTTGTCTGGTAGCTGTTCAGCATCGTAATAGGGTAGGCATTAATCATAGTTGATCACCTCTCTTCTCATCTTTTATCCGAATATTCCGCCTACTTCTACTATATCACCGCTTCCGTCTGGGGTAAATTGGCTAATTGACCGTCAAATAATCCGGTCTACGGAACAAGAGGCTGGGTCAACGTGCGAATCGCGATCATAAGATAGCATTATTGCTTCTTGTGAGGGCGGTGCAGCATGATTCGTAAACGAATAGCTTCCTTGGATGATTCCGTCATTCATCGCTTGGTCGTCGATCAATTGGTTCCTTTTTCAAAAACGGCGAACGCCGGCGCTTCAGCTACAGTAGCGGAAATTCGCAAGAGGCTGAGCAAATGCGCCACATTGGTCGCGGCGAAGGGCAACCGGTATCCTTTTGGCTTTATTTCACTGATCTGCAAGTCGAGTGTTTTGTATATAGACATGCTGGCGGTGGCCCCCAAAGACCAGAGCCGCGGCTGGGGGCAGAAGTTGATGAGCGCCGGCGAAGCATACGGTAAAGCCAAAGGGTGCCGAACCGCACGGCTTTTCGTAGATGACAGCAATCCGAGGGCATACCATTTTTATTTGCGGAGAGGATATGAAGTGCAGGAGTATTATCCGGAGCTGGGCTGTTATATGATGAGCAAGTCTATCCGCTGAATAGGACAATCGTGAAAAAACGCAGGGCCGTGGATTTCCCACAGCCCTGTTTCGGTTCTCGTATGAGCATTGTGCGGTTCAGAAACCAAGCGCGAACAAAACGGCAATCGTCCCCAGCGGAACGGTTGTCGGGCGGCCGAAGCCTTCGAACGGGGGCACTTCGCCGAAAGGCTGCGGGAACGGTTCGGCCGGGAAAGCCTGGACGGACGCTTTGGCCGCCGATTTTTTGCCCTTGCCTTTGCTTTTGCTTTTGCCGGACACGCTCTTCCCCTGATCGAAAGTGAAATTGGAGACGCCCGCCGAAAAATCGTTGAGAATGAACTTGCCTTTCTCCACGCGGCTCAGCAGGCCGGTAACTTCCGAACCGTCTTTTAAATAAACGAGCACCGGTCTGCCGTACAAGGCTGAACAGGTTTCCTCGGTTATGGGATACACTCGCTGCATGATCGTATTACACCTCCGGGTCAGTTGATTACTATAGCCTATTCGCCCGGCTTTGTTTCGGTATGGACAGATGTCTATTTATCAATAAAATTTAGTCGGGTTATTGAGAAAATTGATGAAAAGAAAAGTTGAATCCCTCACCTATTTTATGTATGCTATGCTTAATACCCAATCCCAATAAAGAAAGAATGATGCATAGATGAGTGGAGCTGTATTCTATATTTTCGGCGCTACAGGAGATTTGGCCAAAAGAAAGCTGTTCCCCGCCTTCTACAGCTTGTATCGCGAAGGCAAGCTGGGCGAAAACTTTGCGGTAGTAGGTCTGGCTCGAAGACCCCGCTCAAATGATCAGTTCCGCGACGATGTGCTGCATTCCATCAAGGAATTCGCCCGCTATCAAATCAAAGACGATGCCGAATGGGCGAACTTTGCGCAGCATTTCGAATACATGTCGCTGGATATTAACAACGTGGCGGGTTTTCACGAGCTGAACAAATTGACGGCCAGGCTGGATGAGCAGTTCCAAACAGGCGGCAACCGTCTGTTCTATTTGGCGCTCGCGCCCGAGCTGTTCGGCAATGTGTCCTATAACCTCCGCGAAGGCGGTCTGCTGGAAACGCAAGGCTGGCACCGTCTGGTCATCGAGAAACCGTTCGGATACGACCTGGCTTCCGCCGAGCGTCTGAACGGCCAACTGCGTCAAGTTTTCGAGGAAAAAGACATTTACCGCATCGACCACTACCTAGGCAAGGAAATGGTGCAAAATATCGAGTTTGTGCGCTTTGCCAATGCGTTTTTCGAACCGCTGTGGAACAATAAGTACATAGCCAACATCCAGATTACGCTAAGCGAGACGGTCGGCGTCGAGGAGCGGGGCGGGTACTACGATCACTCGGGAGCGCTGCGCGACATGGGGCAAAACCACATGCTGCAAATGCTCATGATGATGGCGATGGAGCCGCCGAGCCGTCTGCATCCGGAAGATATCCGGGATGAGAAGGTGAAGGTGCTTCGCTCGCTGCGCCTCTTCCAGTCCAGCGACGAAGTCCGCGAGAACGTCGTCCGCGGCCAGTATACGGACGGCACCGCCAAAGGCAAGGCGCTTCCCGCTTACCGCAGCGAGGATTCGGTGAATCCGCAGTCGACGACGGAGACGTATTTTGCCGCTCGCGTGTTTGTGGACAACTTCCGCTGGGCCGGAGTTCCGTTCTACATCCGTACGGGAAAACGGCTGCCGGTCAAAACGACCGAAGTTGTCGTAGAATTCAAAAACATTCCGAACAACGTCTATTTGGCGAAAAAGCATGACTTGCAGCCGAACCTGCTCGTATTCCGCGTCAACCCGATGGAAGGCATTTATTTGAAAATGAACGCCAAACAGCCGGGCTCCGAAGGCGTGATCGTGCCGGTTGCGATGGATTTCTGCCAAAGCTGCCAAGTCGGGTTCAACACGCCGGAAGCGTACGAGCGTCTGCTGTACGACGCGACCCGCGGAGATTCCACTTACTTTACCCGCTGGGACGAAGTGGCTCTCGCCTGGGAGTACGTGGACAAAATCGCCGCGGCATGGGCGGAGAGCCCGAGCGATTTGCGGCCGTATCCGGCAGGCTCCTGGGGACCGGAACAAGCGCAGGAGCTGCTGGCGCAGGACGGCTTCAAATGGTGGCCGATCAACGGGCAAAACGAAGGGGAAGTCGACTGGGTAACGGAACCGAAGACTTCGGTTTTGACATAATCGATGCCGCTGTAATCCGGCGGCTCTGCGCAGAGGGCGGCTCTCGATGGAGAGGCTGCCCTTTGCGGCTTTGTGTCCGATGGAAGGGGATCCATCACATTGCGCGGCAATTTTATGATATAATTAAGTTTGCTTAAATAGGCTTCGTTACGATAGAGGTGCGGAATGTCGCGGAGAGCGTTTCTCAGATGGCTCATGTTTATAGGGGCGGGTCTTATTGGCGCCAGTGCTTTTTTCAGCCAATTGGTGAAGAAGAGATTTCTTCCTGAGGAGGAAGCCGTTTCCGCCCATGCTGCGGACGGGGAGCCGATTCAGGGCGCTGCCGCTGCGGAACTGCCGCAGTCGGGGCTGCTTATGTCTTACTTTATTTTGAGCGATCTGCATGTCACGGCCGGCGATCCGCAGACCGTGCGCAAGCTGAGGCAGGCGCTTGACGATATTACTCATTACGATTCCCCTGTAGATGCGATCATCATTACCGGCGATTTGACGGATACGGGTACGGAACGGGACTACAAGGAGCTGAAATCCATTGTAAACGACTATAAGCTGCCGCCGGTACATGCGAACATGGGGAACCATGATTACTATACGATCTGGATCAACAAATCGAACAGTTGGGACCAGAAAGCGGTGCCCAACGGCAAGACCGACGCTCTTTCACGAGAGCAGTTTATGAAGTTTTTCGGATACGGCAAGCCGTACAATGAGTACACGGCAAAAGGGCACACAATGCTGCTGCTTTCACAGGAAGCGTACGTGCAGGAAAAACCGGACGTCGGCGAAGGCGCCTGGTATTCCGATGAGCAGATGGCCTGGTTCAAGGAGCGGCTCAAAGCTTCTTATGTGCCGGGGAAACCGCTTTTTGTGATGACACACCAGCCATTGCCGACGGGCGATACGAACGGGGCGTCGCATCAATTGATCCGCGCCAAGGCATTCAGGGAAGCGCTGAAGCCGTACAAAAACGTGTTTGTGTTCTGCGGGCACCGCCACATGGATTTTCAGAACGGCACCCCGCATTATGTGCAGGAACATTTTCACTATTTCCACAATTCCTCTGTCGGTCGGCCGCTCAATCGCGCCTATCAGCAGGAGGCCAAGAACAAATCGCAAGGTTTGTACGTGCAAGTATATGCGGATAAAGTGGTGCTGCGGGGCAGAGAATTCAGCAACCGCACCTATATCGGGGAAGCGAACTGGACGGTTCCGTTGCAGAAGGCGAATGTGTAGATTCGGATTGCAAGGCAAGGTAAGGGATTGCCGGCTTAGGCGATCCGGAAATGTCGAATGAAAGGACTAACCAGATGACGACGCAAGTCAATAAAGTTTTGGAATCGGAGGTCGCCAAACGGCGCACCTTCGCGATTATTTCCCACCCGGATGCCGGGAAAACGACGTTAACCGAGAAGCTGCTCCTGTTCGGGGGAGCTATCCGGCTGGCGGGTACGGTAAAAGGCCGCAAGGCCAGCAAGCACGCCACTTCGGACTGGATGGAAATCGAGAAGCAGCGCGGAATTTCCGTTACGTCCAGCGTGATGCAGTTCGACTACGAAGGCCACCGCGTGAACATTCTCGATACGCCAGGTCACCAGGACTTCAGTGAAGACACGTACAGGACTTTGACGGCGGCGGACAGCGCGGTGATGCTGATCGACGTAGCCAAAGGGGTCGAGGCGCAGACGAAGAAGCTGTTCCAGGTGTGCCGGATGCGCGGCATTCCGATTTTTACATTTATTAACAAATTGGACCGCGAAGGCCGCGATCCTTTCGATTTGCTGGAAGAGCTGGAGGAAGTGCTCGGCATCCGCTCTTATCCGATGAACTGGCCGATCGGCTCGGGCAAGCAGTTTTGCGGCGTCTACGACCGTGAGAAAACGCAGCTCGAACTGTTCCAGGGCGACGATCACAAGCAGATCGAGGTCCGCAAAGTCAGCGGTGTGGACGATCCGCTTGTCAAAGAGATTGCGGGAGAGTTCCTCCACAAGCAGCTGAGCCAGGATATCGAGCTGCTGGATGTGGCAGGCGATCCGTTCGATATGGAGAAGGTGCTCAAAGGTGAGCTGACTCCGGTGTTTTTCGGCAGTGCGATCAACAATTTCGGCGTGCAGACGTTTTTGGAAAACTTCCTGCAGCTGGCGCCGAAGCCTGAGCCGCGCAGCAGCACCGCGGGCGTCATTCAACCGACGAAGGAGAAGTTCTCGGGCTACGTTTTCAAAATTCAGGCGAACATGAATCCCGCTCATCGCGACCGCGTAGCTTTCCTGCGCATCGTATCGGGCAAATTTGAGCGCGGCATGACCGTGAAGCACATTCGCGCCGGCAAAGATATCAAGCTGTCGCAGCCGCAGCAGTTCCTTGCGCAGGACCGCGACATCGTCGAGGAAGCGTTCGCCGGCGACATCATCGGCCTGTTCGATCCGGGTATTTTCCGGATCGGCGATTCGCTCAGCCAGGGAGAGGAGATTGTTTTCGACGAGTTGCCTACTTTCTCGCCGGAGCTGTTCAGCAAGGTGACGGTCAAAAATGCGCTGAAGCATAAACAGTATCAAAAAGGAATCGACCAGTTGACGGAAGAAGGGACGATTCAGGTGTTCACGACGATCGGCTTCGAGGATACGATTCTGGGTGTCGTCGGGCAGCTGCAGTTCGAGGTGTTCGAACACCGCATGAAGAACGAATACGGCGTCGATATTCAGCTGCAGCGGCAAAACTTCCAGTTTGCCCGCTGGATTGTCGACGAGAAGATCGACCCGGGCAAGTTCCGCATCAATTCCCAGCTTGTCAAAGACAAGAAGGGCAACTATGTCGGCTTGTTCGAAAGCGAGTACGCGCTGCGTTCGGCGATGGAAAAAAATCCAACCGCCCAGTTTTTGACGAACGCGCCGTAAGCGAGAACCCGGCGATCATATAAGAAGCTGCACCCGAGCTTGGAGCTTGGGCGCAGCTTCTTTTTTGTGCCCGCGAGGGCGGGCGCCGCGGGTGGTGCGGAGGCCCCCGCCGAGAGCATAGCCGGGGCCCCCGCCGTGGGCAAAGCCGAGGTCTCTGCCGTGGGTATCGCCGGAGCCCCCTGCCGCATGGAGTGCCACAGCTCCCGCCGCAGCCACTTGATAAAACCTGCAAAAGTGCAGGTTTTCTTCGCAAAAATGGTTCATTTTGGCGAAAAGCCTGCGATTGTGCAGGAATTTTCGGTGAAAATGAACCAGAGCCCCTGTTCGCGTCGAAAAGCCTGCACATTTGCAGGAATATGCCGCAGCCAGCGTAACATCCGGGCAAAAAACTGTATTTTTGCAGGTTTTTTCCTTGCATCGCCGGAGCCTCCGCCGCAGGCAACGTCGAGGCTCTCGACGCGAGCATAGCCGAGGCCACCACCGCATGCATCGCCGCAGCCACTTGATAAAACCTGCAAAAGTGCAGGTTTTTTTCGCGGGTTGTGCGACCGGCTCTGGCGTGTGGGTTTCTGGGCACGCAGTTGACCTGATTAGGATGAAATCCACGGTGGTATGAGAGCGCGCTAAGCGCATGCGTAGTCGGCCGCCCGATTTTGGCCTCGAAAGAGGCTTATCCGATATGGACGGGATGAGTCGCCAAAACGGCCGGCGCTTCATACAATAGGTACAGGTTCAAAAAAGCGCAGGGCGAACCCTGCAAGGAAGTGGCTCCCTTCCGTGAACATTTTGATTGTCGCTCCCGAGAAATATCCGGTGCCGCCGCTGCTTGGAAACTCGGTGGAAATATGCATTTACGCCATTGCCCGCAAATTGGCTGAGCACCATCAGGTAACGGTTATCAGCAGACGGAATCCCCGTTACAAGCGTATTGCCAAGCAGGGCTCCTTGACGATCGTCAGGGTGCCGGGGGGCAGTCCGGATACGTATTTGCAAGCCGTACTGGACGCCATTCAAGGTCAAGCGTACGACCTGATTCAAGTGGACAACAGACCGCAGTACGCTGCCGCGATCAAAGAGCTTTTGCCGCATACGCCGGTGTCTTTATTCCTTCATTCCCTGACCTTCGTCCAGCCGCCGCACACCTCCGTCGAGCTTGCGGATGCCCAATTGTCCCGGGTGGACTGGATCGTTGCGAACAGCGGCTCGCTTCAAGATGAGCTGGCGGCCTTGTTTCCGAACCAGGAGAGCAAGCTTACCAAAGTTCACCTTGGCACGGACGTCGCCCGTTTCCGCCCGGCGTCTCGGGCAAAGAAGGAACGGTTTCAAAAGAAATACCGGCTTCGCGGAAGCTTTCAAGTGCTTTTTATCGGCCGGATTATCGAGAGAAAAGGGATCTCCGTACTGATCAACGCTGTCCATTCAGCCAGAAAAAAAGTGCCCGGAGCCCGGCTGCTTATTGCCGGCAAAGCCCGGTGCAAGAGCTATAAAACCGAGCTGGGCAGGCAGGCCGGAAAACTCGGTGTACCTGTGAAGTTTTTGGGCCACATTCCTCACGCCAAGCTGCATGAAATTTACTGGCTCGCGGATTGTTTCGTATGCCCGTCGCAAGAGCATGAAGCTTTCGGGCTTGTCAACGTGGAAGCTATGGCTTCCGGCATCCCGGTTGTTGCTTCGGCGAACGGCGGCATCAACGAAATCATTCGCAGCGGCCATAACGGAATTACCGTCAAAGATTATAAAGATCCGGAATCATTTGCAAGAACGATCGTGGAAGTCGCAGCAAATCAAGCATGGGCGAAAAATCTGGCAAAACAGGCGCGCAAGGACGCCGTACAGCGCTTCAGCTGGCAGGCGGCGGCCCAGTCATTAGCCGAGTTTTACAGAACGCAGCTGGAGGAAGGACATGAAGCAGAAACTGCGAAGATATATTTACAGCAAATGGGCCAAAACGGTAGCGATTCAAGCTTCCGAGAAGCTGAGGCCGAGCATTCCCGCGACGAAGCGGATGACCGGCGAATCGCTGGAGCAGATGCTTGGCAGCCATAAAATGGTCTATGTCAAGCCCGACGTAGGTACGTTCGGGAACGGGGTGATGCGGGTAGATTGGCAGCCGGAGGCGGAGCATCCTTACTCGTATCAGTCCGGGGAAATCAAAAGACGCTTCAAGCATTTTGACAAGCTGTACGCTTCAATTGTTCAAAAAACGCGCAATCGTCCTTATCTCGTTCAAAAAGGCATACATTTGTTAACATATAAAGGGAGCCGTTTTGATCTAAGAGTCATGGTGCAGCAGTCCCCCCAGCGCAAATGGGAAGCGACCGGAATCATCGGGAGGGTGGCTCATCCCCGTAAAATCGTGACGAATTTCCATAACGGCGGAACGTTGAAACCGGCGGATGCTCTGTTTGCCGGCTACATGAACGCAACCGAGCGGGAGCAGTTTATCGGCCGTCTGCGGACGTTGGGAGTCCAGGTTGCCAGAGCCATGCATGCCCGGCACCCGGGAGTTAAGGAAATCGGTCTCGACGTAGCGGTCGATAAAAAGCTGCATCCGTGGATTTTGGAGGTCAACACATCGCCCGATCCGTACATTTTTCGCAAGCTGAAAGACAAGCGCATTTTCGCCAAAGTGATCCGGTACGCCAGATGGCACGGCCTGTACACTCCGGTGAAGAAAAAAACGCCCCTGCGCAAGGGGCGATAAGGAACTGTCAGAGCTGCATCCTCCTTGGGGTGCAGCTTCGCTATTGCAGCGTTAAAGATTTGCAGGAAATCAGCGTCTCCAGCTCGACAGCTGAGACCGGCGGGCTTAGCAAATAGCCTTGAATCGTGTTGCATTTCGTTTCCCGCAATATTTCCAGCTGGCTGATTTCTTCGACACCCTCGGCGACGACCTGCAGATTGAGCGTATGGCCGAGATGGATAATCGCGTGCGTAATCGCCAGATCGTTGTGGTCGCGAGGACGAATAGCCGATGCCAAAATCGTCGATCGAAATGGAAATGCCCAGCGTGCTTAATTTTTCCAGAATCGACACGGTTTTGTCCAGGTTGTGCATGATCGAGCTTTCCGTAATTTCGAATTCCAGAAAACTGGGATCCAGGCGGGTCTGCTCAATAACGCGAATGACTTTATCGGCAAAATCCGGCTCCTGAAATTGGCACGGCGAAATGTTGACGGCCAACTGGTAGTTGATGATTCCGGTTCCAGCTATTTTTTCTTTTGCAGGCATGCATGGCGCAGCACCCATTCGCCCAGCGGTATGATCAAACCGCTCTCTTCGGCGAGAGGAATGAATTCGCTTGGCTGAATGATCCCGTGAATCGGATGGTTCCATCTGACCGGCGCCTCCAGGCAAATGATTTCACCGCTCGAAAGATCGAGCCGGGGCTGGTAGTACAGCGTCAGTTGGTCCTTCTGGATCGCCCTGCGCAATTCGGTCTCCATGCGGACTTGCCGGATGGGACGCACCGCCATCATGCCGTCGAAGGCGACCTGCTTGTTTTTCCCCGTATGTTTGGCGGCAAAAAGAGCAAGATCGGCTTGCTTGAGCGCTTCTTCCAGCGTATCGGGACTGATATCGATCGTGCTGCTGCCGATGCTGGCATTGACGTAGCATTCTTCGCCCGCAATGTCGAACGGCTGTATAAAGACTTGCTGCACCTGTTCCAGGCCGGCGGCCAGCTGCCGTTCGGATGGCGCCTGCATAAGCAGCAAAAATTCGTCGTCACCGGAGCGGATCGCATGTATGCACGAAGGAACGGCGAGCAGCCGGCGGGCGACTTCCTTCAGCAGGAAATCGCCGGACAAGTATCCGAGCGAAATGTTCAGATCGCGAAAACGATCGATATCGAGCAGTATAATAGTCCGAAAAGAGGCCGCTTTTCCTTGCCGAAGGACGCGGACGGATGAATCCAGCAAAGCCAGCAGCTCTTTCCGGCGATGAATCCGGGGTACCGTTTGGAACGAATGTTGTGCGGCAGCAGGCCGTTTATCTCCCAGGACGGCTCCTAGCATTCTCGATGCGGCTTCACGCAACAGGCTACCGACTGATTTCAATAAGATCACTCATTCCACTTCATAATTAGTCATTCAATAATGATAAAACGAACTGCAAACGGATACAACATCACAATCAGGTGGTAATGGAAAAATATAGTCAATTAAACATACAATTTGTAATTGATTGGCGAAATCCGGCTGTCTGAAAAAAATATTGTGTTGCTTTCGCCTTGCATATTGACAAAATCGGGAACCGGATGAGAAAATGTACGCGTGTACATTTTAATGAACGGCTCCCTTTTTGAAGCAGGTTAGGGAATCGTCGTGGAGGCTTGACATGGTAACAAGAAAAGAGGTCGCCGAGCTGGCAGGGGTTTCTGAAGCGACTGTATCCCGGGTATTCAACGGTGTGGGGCCGATGAAGCCCAAGACGAGGGAGCGCGTGCTGCAAGCGGCCAAGGAGCTTGATTATCACCCGAATGCGATCGCGCAGAGCTTTGCCCGCAGGCGCAGCGGCAATTTGGGTGTCGTGCTGCCGTACGTGCCGAAGGTGCATCTTTTTTCCACGTATTATTTCTCGGAAATATTGAGCGGCATAGGCGAGGAAGTGAAACAGCAGGGCTATGACATGCTGCTTATGTTTCTGTCGCCGGACGATGAGGTCGACTACACCAGGCTGCATCGTTCGCAGAAGGTGGATGCCTGTGTCATACTCGGCTCCCAGGATACGCCGGCCCAGCGCCAGTCGCTGCAGCAGCTTCATGAGCAGAGGTTCCCTTTTTGTCTCGTTAACCAGCGTTTTGAGGGGATGCCGCTGAGCGTTGTGGACGCGGATCATGTGCAGGGCAGCTACCTGGCGGTCCGCCATTTGCAGGAATCCGGCTTCCGCCGGATCGCTTTCCTGAACGGTTCGCCTCCTTATTCGAACAGCAAGGACCGGCTGGAGGGGTACTTGAAAGCGATGGACGCAGCGGGGCTGGACGTATCGCCGTCATGGCTGCTGGAGGGCAACTACAGCAGAAAGAGCGGCTACGAAGCCGCTGCGGCTTTGTGGGAGCGGCGGCACGAGGTGGACGCCGTCTTCGCGGCCAACGACCGCATGGCGATCGGGCTGATGCAGGGGCTGCGCGAGCGGGGCTGGACGGCGGGGCGGGATTTTGCCGTTGTCGGCTGCGACGACTCCGATGCCGCGAAGCTGAGCGATCCGCCGCTGACCAGTGTGAGCGTGCCCTTTTTTGAAATGGGCAAGAGAGCGGCGCGCGGCGTGCTGGAGCAGGTGCCGGGCGGCGTCGAAGCGGCCGGGCCTTTTCAGATCAAGCTGCCCACCGGGCTTGTGGTGCGTCAATCTTCGCAGAACAACAACTGAGACATTTCCAGGGGACTATCCGGGGCCGCGGTTCGCCGGTTCAACGGACAGACTTCCGGGACATGCATGAATCCGATACCGAAGAGGAGGAAATGGGAATGAAGTCTTTTAACGTAGGTATGGTCGGTTACAAGTTTATGGGGAAGGCGCACAGTCATGCGTACCGGGATTTACATATGTTTTTCCCGCAAACGGCCGTACCGAAAATGAAGCTCATCTGCGGCCGTGATGAAAACGGTGTCAAAACCGCAGCCGAGCAGTTCGGCTGGGAAGGGCACGTCACCGATTGGCGCGAGCTGGTCACGCATCCGGATATCGACATCGTCGATATCAATGCGCCGAGCGACGCGCACAAGGAAATCGCGCTTGCTGCGGCCAAGGCCGGCAAGCATCTGTTCTGCGAGAAGCCGCTGGCGCTGACCCTTGCGGACGCAAGGGAAATGCTGCAGGCGGCTGAGACGGCCGGGGTGAAGCACATGGTCGGCTTCAACTACAGGTTCGCTCCGGCGGTGCAGCTGGCGAAAAAGCTGGTGGCCGACGGCCGCCTCGGCCAGATTTATCATTTCCGCGCCTGGTTCCTGCAGGACTGGATCGTCGATCCGGACTTCCCGCTCGTCTGGCGCTTGCAAAAGGAAGTCGCCGGTTCCGGCTCGCACGGCGACCTGGGCGCACACCTGATCGATCTGGCGCACTTCCTGATCGGGGAAATGACGGAGGTCATCGGCATGAGCGAGACGTTCGTCAAAGAACGCCCGATGCCGGCCTCGATGACAGGTCTCAGCGCGAAGGGCAGCAAGGATGCCCCCCGCGGGCCTGTTACGGTCGACGACGCGACGCTGTTCATGGCGCGTTTTGCCGGCGGCGCTCTCGGCAGCTTCGAGGCGACGCGTTTCGCTCCCGGGCACCGCTGCACGAACGCTTTTGAAATCAACGGCAGCAAGGGCAGCGTGAAGTTCGACTTTGAGCGGATGAACGAGCTGCAGGTTTATTTTACGGACGATGCGGAGGATGTGCAGGGCTTTCGCCGCGTGCTGGCAACCGATCCTTCGCACGCCTACATGGATGCCTGGTGGCCTCCAGGCCATACGATCGGATACGAGCATACGTTTCTTCACGAGGTTGTGGAGCTGATGAACGCGCTGTCGGAAGACCGCCAGCCGGTTCCGAATTTTGTGGATGGCGTGAAATGTCAGGAAGTGCTGGAAGCCGTCGATCAATCGATCGCCGAGCGCCGGTGGGTGCGAATCAGCGAAGTTTAAAACAGATTGGCTAGAAACGAGAGGAGATTGCCGGATATGAGCAAACAAGCGTTAGTCGTATGGGGCGGATGGGACGGCCATCAGCCGGAGGAAGTAGCGGCCATTTTGGGCGGCGTATTGCGCGAAGAAGGCTTCCAGGTCGAAATTTCCGACACGCTGGACAGTTTCAAAGACGCCGAACGGCTGAAAAGCGTCGATCTGATCGTTCCCGTCTGGACGATGGGCAAGATCGAGAAGGAGCAGCTTGCTCCCATGATCGCCGCCGTTCAGGAAGGCGGTACGGGAATTGCCGGCTGCCACGGCGGAATGGGGGATTCGTTCCGCAACGAGGTGGAGTATCAGTACATGGTCGGCGGCCAGTGGGTAGCCCATCCCGGCAACGACGGCGTTACCTATACCGTGCGAATTAAGGACGCAGCGCATCCTTTGACCGAGGGGATCGAAGATTTTGTCGTTGTCTCGGAAAAATATTACATGCATATCGACCCGGCGATTCAGGTGCATGCCGTGACCGATTTCGGCGATGTGGAAATGCCGGTGGTCTGGACGAAAACGTACGGGCAAGGCAAGGTTTACTATTGCTCGCTCGGGCATCAGGCGAACATCGTGAGCATGCCGCAGACACTTGAATTGATGCGCCGCGGGATGCTTTGGGCGGCCAGATAAGCGACAGATCAGGAGGATGGAACTGGAATGAAGAAGATCAAGGTTGGCATCATCGGATGCGGCAATATCAGCGCGATATATATGACCAATATTCCGAAATTCGCTCATTTGGAGCTGGCTGCATGCGCGGATTTGGACCTCGCGCGGGCCAAAGCGAGAGCGGAAGAATTTGCAATCGCCAAAGCGTATTCCGTTAGCGAGCTTTTGGCCGATCCGGACATAGACATCGTGATCAATTTGACGATTCCGGCGGCGCACGCGGAAGTGTGCCTGCAAGTGCTGGAAGCGGGCAAGCACGTATATGTGGAAAAGCCCTTGGCGGTAACCCGCGAGGACGGGCAGCGCATTCTGGAGAAGGCGCGCAGCAAAGGGCTGCTTGTCGGCAGCGCGCCGGACACGTTCCTCGGCGGCGGCATTCAGACGTGCCGCAAGCTGATCGAAGACGGCTGGATCGGCACGCCGGTGGCGGCGACAGCCTTCATGATGGCCAGGGGCCACGAGTTCTGGCACCCCGATCCCGAGTTTTATTATCAACTGGGCGGCGGGCCGATGTTCGATATGGGGCCGTATTATTTGACGGCGCTCGTTGCTTTGCTGGGACCGATCCGCCGCGTGACGGGTTCCGCGGGCATCAGTTACCCGGAGCGGACGATTACGAGCCAGAAGAAATACGGCCAAAAAATCCAGGTCGAAGTGCCTACGCACGTAGCCGGCGTGCTTGATTTCCACAGCGGAGCGATTGCCACGCTGGTCACGAGCTTCGATATTTCGGGAGGCACCAAGCTTCCGAATATCGAAATCTACGGCAGCCGCGGCACATTGCGCGTCCCTGATCCGAATACGTTCGGCGGGCCGGTTTATTTGCACAGGCACGGCGGCGACTGGGAGCCGATTCCGCTGACTCACGGCTATACGGACAACTCGCGCGGGCTGGGCGTAGCCGCGATGGCTCATGCGCTGCTGGACGGCGACACCGGGGCGCACCGCGCGAACGGCGAATTGGCGTACCATGTACTGGAAGCGATGCATGGGTTTCATGACGCATCTGCCGAAGGCAAGCACTACATCATGCAAAGCAGCTGTGAAAAGCCTGCACCCCTTCCGGTATTTTCCGGACTATAATAGTTTTACAACACTCCCCTCTCCTTCGTGCGAGGGGGTGTTTTTTTATGCGGAGCGGTAGGGGTGGCGAGGGATAAACCGGTGCCGGAGAAACACTGAATATACATGTATCAGTAGTAGTTATTTTTAAAAGTATTCAGGCTGTTGAACCCCCCCGCGTTAGTGGCGATAACTACAATCTGCCCGGCTGTACGAAGAAAACCTGCAAAAATACATGAATTTGCGTCCTTGATCGCTGGCCACGAACAATTCCTGCAATTGTGCAGGCTTTTCAGCGCGGACAGGGGCTCAGGTTCACTTTTAGCAAAAATTCCTGCACTTTTGCAGGCTTTTCGCAAAAATAAGCTAATTTTGGAGGAAAAACCTGCATTTTCGCAGGTTTTTCCCTACGACGATGTCTACTGCCCATTTTGTTCAGTTCAGCGACTCACAAGAAGAGGCTAACGCCCAGAAAAAGCGGCTGTCCCTCCAATTAGGGCCTCACTGTTTCCCATAGTCCTAACTGACTGTCGCGACTTTCCAGGGCAGCCTGAAAAACAGCAACTGGACAGAGCTAATAAAGAACGTGTCCTACGGTTAGATCAATTAGGCTTAAAGCTCGACAATA
Organism: Paenibacillus sp. sgz302191; assembly: GCF_057749925.1. NCBI lineage: Bacteria > Bacillati > Bacillota > Bacilli > Caryophanales > Paenibacillaceae > Paenibacillus > Paenibacillus sp. sgz302191. Next base: position 333,527 of record NZ_JBYLHY010000005.1, on the reverse strand, counting down.
TCCGGTCTGTGCAGAACGATACCAATTTGTATCATAAACGTTTCCCGTATAAATAAGATGTTCGGACAATGGCATGATGATGGACGATTTTTAGGGTATTAAACAGCGGCAGTTTAGGACTGATTTTCCCGTCCGTGGCTGCCGCTTTTATGCGCCCGGCCCCGAGGCTCGATTGGCGCGCGGATTATTCCAGATGTTCCTTAAGTGTGTCGACAAGCCCGTTCTGGATGTCTGCGTTGCTGTGCTGCCAAATAATTTCAAAAAGAACGCCCAGCCCCGGAAGCACGCGTTCTTCTCCGCCGATGGATTCCTCAATAATTTCCTGAAGCTCGTCGTTCGATTTATTTTGGACGCGCTGGATGATAGCCTGTCTTAAGGTGATGTTCATGCAAGAACCTCGCTTCCCTTTCGTTATCTTTTCTAATATGCTCAAGTTTGCGCGGCTTCATGCTTTATGCTTTTTTTCGAAAGTGAGATGCCGCCTGATGTATGTTATAATTGAACTTATGTCAAAAGCAGGGAAGGATGAACGCGAATGAAGAAACAATTCGCCGTTATCGGCATAGGCAGGTTCGGTGCGAGTGTTGCCAAAACTTTGTCGCAGTTCGGATTTGAGATTCTTGCCATCGATGACCGGGAAGCGGTCGTACAGGAAATTTCACCTCTGGTCACTCATGCGGTTCAAGCCGATTCGACGGACGAGGACGCGCTCCGGGCTCTGGGCATACGCAATTTTGACGTTGTTATCGTAGCGATCGGGGAGGACATCCAGGCCAGCATTTTGACTACGCTCATTTTAAAAGAAATGGGCATTGCTACGATCGTAGTGAAAGCTGTGAACGAACTGCACGGAAAAGTGCTGAAAAAAATCGGCGCGGATAAAGTCATTTTTCCGGAAAGAGATATGGGCCAGCGCGTCGCGCATCACCTGATTTCATCTAACATTTTGGACTATATCGAGCTTTCCGCCGATTACAGCATCGTGGAGGTTCAAGTCTCGCGGCAGATGATCGGCAAAAGCTTGCGGCATCTCGACATTCGCGCCAAATATGGCTGCAACGTCATCGCTATCAAACAGGGCCAAAACCTGATCATCCCGCCGAGCGCCGAAGAGCCTCTTAAGGAGCATGATATTTTGGTCATCGTAGGGAAAAATACGGATCTTCAAACTTTTGAAGTGACTTTTGCGGAGTAGGGATCATGATACATATTGAAATTATGTCGGTACAAAACCCCCGCGTCAAAGAATGGGCGCAGCTGCTGGATCGCCGCGGCAGGGACAAGCAGGGGAAATATTTGATCGAAGGCTACCACTTGGTGGAGGAAGCGGTTCGGGCGGGAGCCCCCGTGCTGAGCGTTATTTACAGCAAGGAAAAAGGTTTGCCCGGCAGCCTGGTGGAAGCGGTACCCGCTCATGTGGAGCGGATAGCGGTGAGTCAGGCTGTGCTGGAAAAATGCTCGGATACGCAGACGCCGCAGGGGGTTTTGGCCGTTGTAGCCAAGCAAGGCCTGACTGCGGAGGAGCTGCTTGCGGCCGGGCCGGATTTGGCGGTCGTCCTGGACGGCGTCCAGGACCCCGGCAATCTCGGCACGATCATACGCAGCGCGGATGCGGTCGGCGCCGGCGCCGTCGTGATCGGCCGAGGTACGGTCGATCTGTACAATCCCAAGGCGATCCGCTCGACGATGGGATCGCTTTATCATCTGCCGATCGTGGAGGCAGATTTGTTGGAGCTGCTGCCGCGCGCGCACGAACGCGGTGTGCAGCTTGTCACCACGAGCCTGCAAGCGCAACGCTCGTGCTACGAAACGGACCTGCGCCGGCCAACATGGCTGGTCATGGGCAACGAGGCCAAGGGGGTCTCGCCGGAGGTGGCGGCGCTGTCGGATGTGCAGGTCATCATCCCGATGCAGGGTCAGGCCGAGTCGCTCAACGTCGCCATGGCCGCGACGGTGCTGCTGTTCGAGGCTTCGCGTCAGCGGCTTGTGTGACCAAACAATAATTCCTGTGTGTGAGTTATAACGTAAATTGAGACTGATTATAACATCAAAACGAGACAACCAGATGGCATCAAAACCCTTGTAATACAAGGATTTTGATGCCATCTGGTTTATATATGAAGATGATGCGGAAGCGACGCCGAAATCCAAAGCGAACGCGTATGGTTCATGAACCGCGCGCCTAATGTGCTGACGGTGACTTTGCCGGTCACCATACATCTGACTTAAGAACTTGGACCAAATATAGGGCTGACTGTTGAGTTGGTTTGACATACTTTTCCTTTTTTTGAATATATAATTATCGTTACGAGCAGCGGTACGATGTCTTGCCCTTAAGTTAACAAAACTTTTGACTGCTGCATCATTTATAGGGGGGTGACCCGAAAAAAGGCTGCACCCAGCCAGTTGGTATTTATTCTACATCCCACGGGGAGATCATCATCATGGTGGCGATGGGAGCGGATCGGGAAGAAGCGTTGTTGAGAGCCTTGCAGTCGAAAAGCTGGACGACCTTCCGCGATACCGCATTTGCCGCTTGGCAGGCCAAGCACGCCAGACTCCAAGCCGAGCGCATCGGCTGTGGTTGGATTTGGCGGGCAAGGATACTTCGAAGCTTCGAAGCCTGGAACGAGAGGAACTGATTCGCCAAACGCTGTATTGGATCATCGGCGTGCAATTCGATCCCACGCCTTCGGAAGTCGGACAGATTGTGGAGAAGCTCGTCCGCATAGAGCAGGCGCAATTACCCGACATGTTCCGGCACCTCTCGAATGACGAATGGGAGACGGCAGGCAGTGATTTCCTCGCGTTTCTCCAACTGATTAAAAAAAGGAGTGAGGTTTTTATGGCGTTAGTATTTAATAATGCAAATGTTGAACATGGGAAGTCTTACACTTTCACGTTCAACCAGAAGGTTTCTGATGTAACCGTGGGAATTCAGGGCTATTCTGTGAGATATCCTAGTAGTGACAACCATGTCCGGAAAATCAATGTCAACGCAGAAATTGCAAGTATATCTGGACAACAGGTGACAGTAACCGCAACCTGTGTAATGCATGACGATTCCAATAACTATGCCTATGGAAGTGTTGATATCACATGTATAGCAGTTGTATGATACCTCCTGCATGTTTCTCGTTGATGTATAAAATCAGAAAAGGAGTGGAGTGAAATGGCTTTTAAGAGTCTGAGTCAAACAGTAGGACATGGTAAGACACATACCTTTACGTTTCCATCAAAGGTGGCAAGTGCTAGTACATTAGTGCAAGGATATACGATGGAATATTCTAATAGTGACAACCATGTCAGAGAACAGAAAGTCAAAGCATCAATTATTTCCGTATCGGGAAATAATGTATCGGTATCTGCTACATGTGAGATGTATGATGATTCCAACAATCGTGCACCTGGAAATGTTGATATTTTATGCCTGGCTGAGCTTGAATAAACTAGGACGGCCTAACCTGCTATAACTCAAGAAGTAAAGGAGTGGAATATGATGGCGATAGTATTTGTAAGTCAGGCTGTAAGCAACGGAGATTCCGCCACATTTATATTTCAACAAGAATTGTTAAGCGCAACGGCGTTTGTACAAGGGTATCAACTTTCATATCCTAGGAGCGACAACCACTTAAAAAAGGCAACTGTCAAATGTGAAACTACTGTTAAAGGTAAACAAGTAACAGTAAAGGCAATATGTCAGGGAAATGATAGCAGCGGCAACAATGCAACCGGTACTATTAATATAACGTGTGTCGTAGAGATGTAATTAATAAATAAGGTACACAGCGAATAATAATAGGGTTTCATATGTAATCAGCATATGGAGCCCTATAATATCGTATCCAAGCTAAGTGGGAGGCTTGACATGGGAGAAAAAAATAACACCATGAATCAAATTCAGATACCTGAAATACGAACATTCCAATTTGACAGCAAATCGGTCGGCGATATAAAAAACAGTGTGAACCTTTTTCGTGGAGATGTCAATTTCAGTGAGAATATCGTCAGCTTGAGCGGCAGAAACGGATTGGATGTCAATGTGACCGCTATTTATCTTAGCAATGTCCAATCACAGATAAACAAAACAAATGAACAAGCCCCTACCGGAATAATGGGGTTGGGCTGGGAGATGCCATATGACAGGATTTACAGGGAAAACAGTAATGCCTATGAGACTCCTAACATCAATTACACGCTGGAAACGGGCGGAAATGCCCTGGCGTTGGTCAGGACAACAGTAGAAATATCTTTGTTTGATTTGCCTTCTACTTCAAAATTACTTCTGGCAGAGGGAAAAATATCACATGAACTAGCCGGTCTATTTCATAAAAACGGGATACGTATAGGTACTAATGCCAAGGTATGTTATCGGCAGGCAGATGAAAATTGGCTTGTAACCGACTATGCGAATGAGACGCAGTATAAAATCCTACCGAAGGATGAGAGGTTGCTGGTATACGATGGAGGACTGGGGTATGAAACGGTAGACTATCAATTCTGGAAAATATCCTACTATCCCGACTTTGAACGCTGGGTTGTAATAAAAGAGAATGGAATCACCTATTCCTTTGGCGGAGGGGTGTACATAGACAATAATGGCAATAAGACCTGTGGACAGAACCAGATACAATGGGGGGTGCGCTGGGGCAACTGGATAGGAAGCAGCAGTCTTACAGATGGCCAGGAGCAGTATCCCAGAGTATGGAATATGCATACTGCATCAAGCCTTTGGGGTGATACCATTCAATATGAGTACGAAACTGTAGAGCAAAAGGTTGGAAGCGAAAGTGGCAGGGTATATACAAAGGCGTGCTATTTGAAAAGTATAACTGACGTATTTGGGAGGAAGGTCATTTACTTTTATAGAGACAAGGAAATCACGGAGTATGCTGATCCTCATAAGGAAGTACCGGATAATAGTCCCAATCCCTATCAGGATTGCTATGAGACCAAGTATCTTGACAGCATCCAGGTTCATGGCGTAAACGGGCATCGTCTTTTCTCGGTGCAATTTGATTTCTGCATCAAAAATGTATCGGATGACAGCAGCAACCCTCACTTCAATAAGCGCTATTTGACAAATATGGTGAGAAAAAACCCTGATGGAAATTCACTGCCGGGCATCCTATTTGAGTATATCTGGACGAATGACCCCAATCAGCATAGAGGGGGCGTCAGGAAAATCACATATCCCGATGGAGGAAGTGTTACATACACATACGAAAAAAATGTACTGAAGCTGTGTGACAGGAGCATGCAGATTGATAACCCATGGCCGGGCAAAGGTTCTCCAAGAATATGGTATGGCAGCGATTATGCTGTAGTGATATGGTACAGTGAGGACAACAGCATCATGCGTTTGACGGTATATTCCTGGGTAGGGAAATGGTATGGATGGTCATGGGTTGTTAATGGCAGTGGAGACATTCAAGAAAACATAGATATTGAAAGCTTGAATGTGCAAACAGGAGATGATTTTTTTGCATTGCTGTACAAAACGGAAGGCACTTCGTTTCCAGTGAACAAGGTCTTTGTATTTCACAAAAACGAATGGTGCCAAGGACAGTGGCATCTGCCTTATGAAGCGAGTTTTAATTACAATAAATGGCTTCCGCAGTCTGTTGCGGGAGACAGCTTCGTTATTGTATATAACGCGTCAGAGAATGCCCCGGATAACAAAATGACAAGACTGAGTTGGGATATGTTGCAAAAAAAATGGATAGAGGAAGATTTGGGAGCATGCCCCAATCCTAATCGCAGTGATGTTTCTTTGACCGCAGGAAACGGGTATTACATTGTTATGGACTGCCCCCGAAATGATTCGCAAAACAACAGAATGCAAATGTTCTACCGGGATGGTAAAGGCGAGTGGCATAATGGTCCACAGTACTCTCCCACCCAGATAAAACTGGCCAGAAATTCATCGGGTAGTCCTTTTTACCAGTGGGCAGCAGGGCAGTCCATGGCAGCGTTTGCATATATAAGCTATTATTATACCACCGGTTGTGAATATAACCTGTTGATATTTCAATGGGACGAAGGATTCACAACGATCCGGCAGCAGACGCAAGCACAGAAATTTTACATGTACACCTCCATACTGCCTTGGATTTCGACGGGGATTATCGAGGACAGTCTTGTTGCCAGTGGCCCGTTCCTGTACCGCTATAATGGGGCTGAGTGGAAAGGGAAAAGCATGGATCAGGGCTCATCGGACAGCAAAATGGTATTTAATTGGTATGGCTATGCCGAGGATTTGATTTTGTCTTCAAGAGTGGATCAATCCTACCATACCGATCCGGTAGCTAAGTACCATTTGTACCAGCCTGCATCAGGCACCGGTTCATATGATATGCCCGGCGATATGCCGTGGCATGACAAATATAAATATAAGCTGCAATACTACCCCACAGCTGGTGCAGATTATGTGACTTTCGATAAGGAAATTTTTTATCGCGGTACAAACTGGGTTAAGCCGGACGGTAATAATCCCATACAGAATCCTGTTTATATCATGCCCAATATAGTGGATACCCGGGCGGTAATAAATTGTGCCCCTGAGATTATAATAGCCCTGAACTGTAACGATGAGGGTAATCCCACAAGCACTACGGCTTATTACTTGTCGGATGGCAAGGTAAGCAGAAGTGAGAATATCTATATCAACCGGAATGGCAGTATGAAAGATGCCGTGTATTACCAGATTGTCGGGAAAATAGCCGAAAGCATACAAACAGGTCTTGAAGTAAATTTAAATGGCAAAGCACCTTCAAGGGGGGGGATGCTTGCGCTATATGCCAAAGGTGAAAAGTTTGAAGAAGCCGGCAGCATACAGCTTAATAAATACATCAGCAATCATATTGCAGGAAGTATTGAGGATTATCCGGTAACCTCCATTGCGATCAATGACGGATATAACACTGACTATACAAGCTACCAGTATAATTTCCAGAGTGCTTTGGCAGACCCCTCATGTACGGTTGCAAAATACTATGAGGTAAAAGCTTTATACGGAAGCGGAACCGGCAAATATGGATATACGGTCTACAATTATTTCAATGGCATTATGCCTGATGTGAACACCCATGCATATCCATCCACTTTGGAAGGAAATGACGAGCAGAATTATTACAGCTTGTTAGATGGCATGCTATACAAGAAAAAGTCATACAACAATGAAGATAAGTGTGTGGAAGCTGTCACCACTTCGTGGAGGGCATATACAACAAGGTCGGATGGACAGAATCTATATACATTGGTTAACGGGTATGTCAGGATGCGTGGTGAAACGGCTATAACGGATGGGGTAGAGAACACTGCGGTATACCAGCAAAACCTTGTAAACGGTCAGGATTCACTTGTGCAAACAAGCAATTATAATATAAATGGGCAAGAGGAAATCATCAGCACAGAAAACAAATACCTTTTTGAAGGATATGAAATTGCGACAGGTTTAAACTATCTTACTCCTGTGATCCAGGAGAAAAGCATGGTAGATGGAATTATAATCGGTGTGAAAGTGGAAACGTGGAAATTATGGGAACAGGATACAGGCGAAGAAATCCTTCAGATTCCTGCATCATGGAAACAGTATATGCTGAGTACATATACCGACACACCCGATTTCCCATTCCAAAGTGAAAGCATACCTACCCAATGGGTGCAGGTAGCTGAGACGGTAAAACGGACCAGTAAAGGCTTGCTTTGCGAAATGATTGATATTGACGGCATAAAACAGGTTGCAAAGTATGATGAGAAACAAATGCTGGCAATTGCAGGTTTTGTAAATGCAAATGCAGATGAGGTGCTGTTCGGCAGCTTCGAAGAATATGAGAATACGCATGATTGGCAGTTTGATGCCAATGCCCGATTGGTGATAGGTGAGGGCCACTGTGGCAAAAACAGTGTAGAAATAAGGCCGGGAGCAGCTTTAGATGGTCTCAAGACCAAGCTGGAGATAGCTAGGTGCAGCAATGCTTACCTTGTGAGCTTTTGGATAAAGACACCGGATGGCTTTGACGGCGACACAGGAGAAGCGGGCTGTCATGTCATACTGAAAAAAGATCAGCAGGAGATATCAAGACAGATATCGGTCATACCACCTACAAGTATGGAGTGGAGCTATATAAGCAGCAGGATCGCTGTTCCACAAACGGAGGAGGGGGGAAATCTTGAGATTGAAATCTACTTTGATAACAATAAAACAACCCAAAGTTACCTTTTGGATGATATAAGGTTTTCACCTTTCCTGTGCACGTACAACGGTATGGTGTATGATCCGGATTATTGCCTTACACTTGCCCAGTTGGGTTCAAACAGAGAAGTAATTCGCTATATATTTGATGAATATCAAAGGACGATAGGCATACAAGGGCCTGATGATAATATGGCGAAGGTTTCCAGTACAGCTTATTCAAGGAAAAGAAACCATTCATTTGATCCCTTGTATCCCAATAGCACCTTGGAAGTTCAGGCACGTTTGGGCGGTAGGTACATTGATTTCTACAGCTATCCTGACTGGCAGCAGTTTTTTGAAACTGATGTCCCTGGGCAGTTTGAAATAAATGAAGGTACACTTTGCTATCTCGGACATGAAAGTATAAGTCTTGATATGATAAGGCCAGACTATCAGAATAACTATTGTGTCTGTATTAGTATGGAAGGATTGTCACAAAAGGAAAGCATACAGATGGACAAAGATTGTATAGCACAAATGAACAGCGGTGGAATGCCGCCAATGCTGATGGAGAAATTTGCTTCACTGGCAGCTAAAATCAGCATACATCCTGTGATCATGGACAGAAAATGGCAGATACAATTATCCGACCGTCCCGTCCTATGCATAGACTATGATGGAAAAGAATTTATCATCACCAGAGAAGCACCTATCATTACGGATGTAGGGGTACGTATAGGCGATAGTATGCAGGTATTATGGAATGCTGCCTCAGGACAGTGGGAGCTGTACGACTATTCTGTATCAAGCTCTGCTGTTATGACAAAGCTGCAGCCGGAAATGAAAATAACCAACTGGCTCGTCATTGTGTCTCAAAATACCTTATTGTTTTATGGAGACGGCATCCAGATATTTGGGTATAACGCGCAGCAGCAAATATCCGGAAGGTTTGGCCTTTTGCTGTCCCAACCTGTTGCGCTGAGCAATATCATGGCTGTAAAAGAGCCAATTACAGGTTTAGTATATACAGACGGATCAGGCAAGACAAGGCAAACCCAACAGCTAATAGATGGAAAATCTCTAGTATCGGGAGTCGTTTATGATGATATAGGGCAGGAGGCATGTACGACAAAAGAAGCACAGCTGGCACCGGAAGAGGCAATACCCGTATTAGCCTATCGCAAAGACTTTGCTGTAATGAACTGGGAAAATGGCACAATGGGAGGAGAAGTAGGCCTTTATTACAGCCCGGGTGGTGATGGCTACTCTGACGATGAAGGCTATCCATTTTCACGAAAAGTCTATGAGGCATCACCCTTGGGACGTGAAATTGCTGTAGGAAAGCCGGGCAGCACCTATGCAGTCAACCTGGCGAGCAATCATTACAAGACCATTACCTATCATGCAAATACAGGGCAGGAACCGCTCCAATTGCCGGTTGGACAGTATCTTGTCCAGACAACAAAGGATGAAAATGGCAGGGTACAAATGCGTATAACAGATAAGCGCGGAACCCAAATTGCCGAGATTAAAAACGCGCAGCAGGCCGATAATGCCATAAGCACCTATGAAGAGCATTATTCCTACACAGCAGAGTTTTCTGGAGTTACAAGAACAATTTTGCCGCCTAACTGGTATCGTTCACCACAAGACGAGAGCAGCAAAACTGTCATGAAAATCCAAAACAAGTATAACCTGCTGGGTCAACTGGTAGAAAAAAGGATGCCGGATGCCGGTTCTGAGCCTGGAAACGGTATGTATAATTATGTATACACCACTTCCGGAAAGCTGCGATTTATGCAAAACCCGGAGGGCTATGCAGCAGCCAGGCCGTATATTTTATACTGGCTGTATGATACGATAGGCCGTGTTCTCGCTGTAGGAGTTTCATATTATAATGGCAGCCTTGATACACTTTGGCAGTATGCTGATGAAACGGGATGGCTTCCCCCAGATACGGAATACCTGCATTTCAAGCAATACGTATATGACAGCAATCCCGGCTGTCCCGATGGAAATCCAAATCCGGATCAAATAGGTAGGATGACCGAAGTGACTGTATATGAACAGGAAAGTAATGGTGAGATCATGTCAGTGGAAGAATTCATGTATGATATAAACGGCAATGTGACCGACTATTCCATATACGCTCCTTCCTTTGGCAATGAGAAGTATTTGACAAAATACCAATACGATAACCTTGGAGATGCAGTCGAAATACGGTATCCCGCAGGGGATATCAACATCTGCTACAGCTATGACAATATAGGCAGGTTGTGTGCGATAGGAACAGAAGAGCAACCGAATTGCCATGCTGAACTTGCCTATTCCGCTTATCAAATGCTCGGCTCTGAAACCATACACGGAGTTGGGGATATGAAAATTCAGAGGAATTACAGCTACAATTCTCCAGGGTGGATAACCGGTACGGAGGACAGGTATTTTAGGGAAAGAATCTATTATAGTGAAAATGGATACAATGGTGCGGCATACTACAATGGAAGGATTGCCTCAGTAGAAAGCCGGTATTTGATGCTCGATACCGAAGGATTATTTCCGCCATCCTATGAATACCGTTATGCCTATGATGGATTAGGGAGGCTGGGAACAGCACAAAACACAGCCGACGATGAATGGAGTATAGGGACTGTAACTCCTACAACTTATGATGCCAATAACAACATTCTGGCAATAAATGATGGAGTGACAGAGAATACTGAATATATATACCAGGCCGGAAGCAACAAAGTGATTGAAATGATTGGCAGTAACAGTCGGCGCTGTGAATATAATCTTGACGGAGCCATAGCAAGAGTACCGGGCAGATTTGAACAGCTTAATTATAATAAATTCAACAGTCAAGTGACCCGCATAACTGACGCCGATGGGGATACAGTTTCTTTTGGATATGCCGGAAGAGAACAGAGGGTATTGAAAACCACTGCTGCATGTAAAAAACTTTACATCCACGGCTTGAACAACTATCCATTGGTTGAATTGACCAAATTTGGGGACGGCAGCACAACAGTGACCAGTCATATATATGGTCCGAGAGGGCTTATTAAGCAGTACAAGGATGCGCGGGAGCTTTTATTTATTAATGACCATCAAGCTTCGGTAAGGGCTGTCGCAGATGGCTTATCCGGGCAGGTACTGGCCGCCTATGCATATAGTCCTTTTGGGGGTATGATGTGTACTCCATATGGGGAAGGCAGTATTTCGGATTACCTGTATACAGGACAGGAACTGGACAGACAAACAGGTCTTTACAACTACCGATCTAGGATGTATGACCCTTCAATTGGACGTTTCTATTCAATGGATTCTGCCGGGCAGTATTTCAGTCCCTATATATATGCAGGAAATGACCCCATATCTCTGGTTGATCCTGACGGACAAATGGCTTTTGCTACAATTGTTGCCATAACTGCGGCTACAGGGGCGGCATTAGGGGCTGTCGGAGGCGGAATATATGCAGGTGTAAGTGGACATTCAGGAGGGCAGATAGCCAAAGATATCTTTGCGGGACTTGGAATTGGTTTCCTTGCAGGGCTGCTGGCAGGCACAGGTGTGGGGGCTTATGCCGTTGCAGCAGGTGCTACAGCAGGTGCAGTTGCGTCTACCACTGTTACATCTATGCTGACAGGTTCGGTTATTGCTGGTGGTGTAAACGCGGGAACCTCTCTGATTAAGGCAGGTGTTAGTGGTGATTGGTCTGTGACGGATATATTTGCGTCAATAGGAGTTGGCGCAGTGTCAGGTGCAGTAGCATGGGGGGTCGGATCTGGTGTAAGCAGCAAGCTGACTTCAACAGCAGCATCCAGAGTTGGACAAATGTCCTCGAAACAGCTTTATGCCCTGGGCAGCGGTATAGGCGCCGTATCTGATGGGGTAGGAACTGTAGTGGGGCAAACTGTGGCAAATTTGATGGATATGGCACAGGGAAACGATGTAAATTGGGGTAAAAGCCTTGGTATAGCGGGAGGAGTAGGCGGTTTCTTTGGGGGTATAAACGGCGCAGCGGGAGCAAGATTCATGTCCACCAAGCAAACCAGCATAACAACAAGGGTTTTCTTACCTGATGATACCATATACTACACTTTTGAAGGGAGCGGCTTTTTGCAATTTACAACCAGCTATGAGAACTTTGCCGAAAAATATGGGACAGCAATATCTAGAGCTATAGGAGTTTTTGCTGGCTCTACACAAAACGGAGTGTCTGAAGCCACCTGATGATTATGCTGAGCCGTAAAAAATAGAAAAAATTTTTCACCGCCTAATTGAAGAGCTAGGAAGCAGAGGGGCTGTTTCCTAGCTCTTTATGTTGTACGTCCGGCAATCCAACCGGGGATGAGCATTATTCTGTAATATTGTGTTCCTTATAGGTTTTGCCATTGTCTACATACAGTTGGGTGTAGGCGTCAAATAAATTCCTGTTCTCAATCGGCGATTTTCTATGACTGGGGGCATTACACATGGTTTTTTTTAATTGAAAAACGTGATCAAGGCTTAAAGACAATGTTTTTTTGATTGTTTGTCTGAGCTTATCTTATAAAAATATAAGGTTTGTCCAATCGTATGTTATAAACAGTCTCAGGCAATCTTATAAAAACAGCCCTAAACGTGTTGGTTTTGTCTCAAATGATCTTATAACTCACACCAGCCCACGTCCCCAAATAACTGTCCAGGAATACTGCTGAATACATGTAAATGTGCGATTTTACGACGGTTAAGCAATTAAAAGCATGTTAAAGACGGAGAAAACCGCCCATCAAAAGGACGGTTAATTAAACTATCATTCTCAATATCTGAAAGAATCAGATTACTGATAAAATTTGATTTTTGTGATGAATGTCATGTTCGATAAATTCGTGGATGATGTAGAGCAAGGAGTAGGGCGTGTTTGTATGTGGGCAATATTCTACGCCGTTTGCGGGCACATGTTTAGTAGCGATATCTGGCTCAGTTAGCAGTATGTCAACCAACTGACGACGGGTTTGCTTAAATTCGTCAAGCATACTTATTTTGGAAATTCCCGAACGGGCATATTCATAAGCTTTTTTGTTAAACGAATCGAAATTTGGAAAGAACATTCCTTCGCCATTTTTAATTGCTGGGATAATCGTATAGATGAGGTAATTATCCCAATTTTTAAGATGTGAAACAATTTCCGCTACTGATGCTTTTCCTTCAGCAATTGGAATTAACCAAATGTTTTCGTCCAAATCACGTGGCATAGAGAAGTAAAGTGATGGATGATTATGTATCGGGTGAAAACGTGTCTTCTCGGAAGTGAGTAGTATTTATGAAAAGGAAAGGCCTAGCGTGAAAGGGAATTCAATGAAAAAAGTAAATGAAAAGCTTATAGAAGAACTCTGTCGTTATGAAGATGACTTTCCAGAGGGGGTGTTTGCAGTTCCACCTTCATCGGATGCCCCAAAAGTAAAGGTTCGGGCTTTGATTGTGGTTCTGAAGGAAACAGTATTGATAAATTGAACAAGTAAATCACTCAGATTCAGTCTGCTTTTTAAGGAGTACTATTTTTAAAAACGTGATTTCAGCTTTTCAATTTCTGAGATCGAAAGAAGATTTTACCTTACCATATCAATTGTTTCATTTTCCATTCCCAGTCCTATCCAGAAGTCTATCTCGTCTTTGGATTCGCATATGCAACTTTGCTGTCATTTGGGACCCCTCAAAAGAATTTTTTTCAGAGCAGAAGTTTTGTATCGTGTAATCGGCGGTTGTGTGTGCGTAAAAATAAAGTTCAGATACGAGCAATAACTTGCCGTAGCTTACCTTCGAGCATCTGCTCCAGTTCAAGTAATTGCTCATTTTTTAGAGCATTTTCGGGATTTTCTACGCTCAAAATAAGCCGCGAGAATCCTGCTGGCCTATCATAGATAAGGTCGTGCAAGGAAATATTTGAGAAGCAGCATGGAAGTTGTGCATGTAAATCCTCGAATGAAGTTTTCCAAGCGGTATCCATCGCATCGTGCCACCATTCCAGATCAACGATCGTCTCGCAATTTGGACACGTAATTTTAATAAAGTTTTCTCCTTGATCAACGAATTGGGTCTTTTCCGATTTCTCAACAGATACAACCGCAGTTGCGAAAATGGATTCGAGGAAGGTTCGAGCCTGATCAATTTTTAAATTCTCGGGCATAAAGTTTATATCTTCGGGTATCAATTTAACTATGGTATCAGACAACATCTATCTTTCCCTCCAACAAATTCCTCTGAATAAAGAAGTTCCACAATAATTTTTGTATTCCTGCAAAATCGTTTTCTCTGGTTTTGTCCCAATCAAATTGTGGTAGTATAGAATTGTTAGGCAGATTGATCTTGGTTTTTATAGATGCATAGTAAAGACCTAATTTTGAGTGTGATTTTTCCTACGACGGTGATGACATCGCCAATACTGGCATCTATATGATTCATCCTGAATTCGAAGATGAACATGGCAAAATCATTTTGGATCGTGAACTGCCGATTGCTTCGAAAGATACGGCGAGGAATGCGTTGGAGTTAGGGATATAACTGCAAAGCCGCCCTTTATTGGGCTATACAGTGAGCCGCGATGTAAGATCGTATTTGAATCCGAAGAGGAGTTTAGTATCTTCAGGAATAAGATTCATGATTTTGGATGGACAACTCTGGATTTGAGTTAATGGTAAGGTGCTAGAGTAGAAGATGATATGAGGGTTCAAGAATAATGGATTTGCTTGTGATGAAGAAATGGCGTACGAATTAACGAGGATAACCTTACATTAAGCTTAGAAATAAGGTTGGAAGAGGGAGATCATGACTGACTTCGTTTTTAATATGGATTACGAAAACCGAGATCTCATTTTAGACATTCCTGGAGAGTGGGAGAATAAACGAGGTTCGGGAAGCATTCGTCGTTTTGATTACGTGAATGTCGATGTTTTGAGGAAGTTAATTGGACAAAAATATATAGATCCGGAAGATCGCGAAAATAGTTCGCCGAGTGTCGCTCAGATTTATGAGTTTATGATCAAGCACCCTCAAGTCTTAGTACAGGGATATGCGGTAAGCCCTCATCGCAAGGATTATCGAGTAACGATTACGACTCTTTTTGCGCTGGAGGAGAAAGTCAATCCGAAAATAAGGAACGAATTTAAGATGTTCTCTGCAAACGCGGATGAATTGATTACGGATACATACTTGTATGCCTGGTGGGACTGAAGATAGGCAGGAGGTGGAGTCTATGAAACAAGTACAAATACCCAAGCTAGAAGAGCTTGAAGAAATTTCACAAAGGAATGGATTTTGCACAAGGTTAGATGCCGATCTACAAAAGGAATTTGAAGTATTTAACTTGGATACAGAAAGCGGATTCATATGCTTAATGACTGCCGAACTTGACCTTTTTAGTATTGATATCATGAAGCCGAACGATAGAAAGCTCCTGGAAACATTAGCGGGAATACTTGAGCTATACGGGCTGCCAGCAGCAAATCTAACGGAAGATATCGTTTGTTGTGTGGAAAAGAAAGAAGAATTAAATCGGGATTATGAAGCTTACTGGGTTCAGTATTTTTTGAATGAAGAAGATCCAAATGTGATGTATGTCAGATACAGGGCGTTTGTAGATGAATCATGTGCTGAAATAAACAGTATGCGATGTTGAGGGGAAATAAAAAGGCTCGAAGTAGCCAAATGCACGGAGAAAGGTAGGTGTTAATCATGTGTCGATATGCAATGTATGGTCCTTATAAAGATATCTACGCATGCTTTCAATGCAGAAAAGCATTTAAGCAAATATCTGATCGTGAACTAAGTAAACGTGATGTGCAGAATAGAGCATATAAATGCCCACAATGTAGCGGAACTATGAACGACATGGGACATGATTTCAAGGCACCCAAACAGAATGATGTGAAGCAGTGGATGAAAGTAGAGATTCTATATAATAGCGGATTTACCTATCATTCATGTGGCTGTGGAGGTCCGGGATATAGACCTGCAAAATTATCAGAAGTAGAGCAATTCCTTGAGAATAATAAAACATTTAAGTCTGAAGGAGAAGTATTGCTCAAGATGCTAACAGTAAAGGCTTATTAGACTACATCATCACACGCGAGCGAAGCAATCCATTCAGAATCGAACTACAAACATTTCCTAATCCTTTCTGACATTATAATAACGCTTGCAATTTTACGGGGATAATGATACTGTATAACCATCAAATATTCGTACACCGTATACGAAAGAAAGTGGTCGAAAAGGAAGGAGGGGTATTATAATTGAGTGCTATAAAAATCGAGTATGAAGATTTGGACCAATTGACTTATAAGACATTAAAAAAGTTGATTCTTGACGGTCAATTGAAACAGGGAGAAAAGATCATTCAAGACAATCTTGCCGATCAATTGGGTGTAAGCAGAACACCGCTTCGCAAGGCGATTGCTCAACTTACCCAGGAGTGTCTGATCGAAACCAACGGAAGAGGGACGTACGTTAAGCAATACACCACTGAAGAAATGATTGCGGCTTTTGAAATCCGTGCCGTACTCGAAGGTTTGGCAAGTCGGCTATGCGTAAGATATATGACCGATGAAGATATTCAAGCATTGGAAAACCTTTTTAAGGAAGCCATGGCTAAAATAACGGATGAAGACTGGTCCGCCTATCGTGAAGCCGATCGGGAGTTTCATAACCGGATTTCCAAGCAGGCCAACAGTGTCATGTTATCAAACATGCTCAATCAGTTTCAAGTCTTGAGCATTACCTATTTAAAAGGATTAATGCGCCCTCCTTATGAAACAATCAGCGATCATATGGATATCATTCAAGCGATAAAAAACCGGTCAGAGGATGAGGCTGAACGGGCAGCTGTCGCGCATATTCGTAAATCCATAGAAGCAGTGAAAAATAATAAGTGACCATTCCATTTCTTTTTTTTGTAATTCTTCGTATACGGTGCACGGGATACTAAAAGGGAGTGAGTTGAATGAGTAAAACAGTGTTAAGCATCCAAGGCGAGCATTTTAAGATCAATGGGCAGAAGATATATTCCGAAATTGCCGGAAGCCGTCCTGAAGCGCACGGGCTATTGATGAACGCCCGATTCATTCAGGGCATCTTCGACGATAAAGCCGATCGGAGCCGATACAACCGGTTCGGGAGAGAATTCAACCCCGAGCGGAATACGGACGACTTAATTTCCGCATTGCCGCAATGGTATGCATACGGACTGCGTGCGTTTACCGTTGGCTTTCAAGGTGGAGGGTCCTGCTTTACAATCAACAACAACACGGTTGACAACAATCCGTTCGGTCCGGACGGGAGCGAGCTCGATCCAGCTTATGCCGCGCGTATGGATCGCTTGATTCGTGCAGCCGACGAGCTGGGAATGGTCGTAATCGTCAGCTATTTTTATCCTGGCCAGGTTTTCCAACTCAAGGACGCCCGCGCGGTGCTTAACGCAGTACGCGTTGCCTCGAAATTCCTGAAGGACGGTGGATATACCAACGTCATAATCGAAGTGTGCAATGAGCATGACATCGCAAAGCCGCATCCGTTGATTTATACGCCGGAAGGCATGGTGGCACTCATGGAGATCGCACGGAAGGAATCCGGCGGCTTACCGGTCGGTTGCAGCGGTACAGGGGGCTTCATCGATGAAGGGGTATGCAAGGAGAGCGACGTTATCCTTATTCACGGCAACCACTTAACCAGACAGAGTTATTACAACAGTATTCGGCAGGTACAGAAGTGGGCACCGGGGAAACCGGTCGTCTGCAACGAAGATTCGCAGGCCATTGGCAATATGGGCGTTGCTTACCGTACAGGTACCTCGTGGGGTTACTATAACAATATGACTAAGCAGGAGCCGCCTTGCGATTGGGGGATCACTCGTGGAGAGGACCAATTCTTCGCGTACCGGATGGCTGAGGGTATCGGCATCAAAGTGCCGGAGATACCGGAAGAAGATCGATTTTACCTGCAAGGTCTGGAGCCGGAGATGGAATTTGAAGGACAACGTTGGATTCGCCTCGCCAGCTTGTATCCAGAGGCCATTGACTATGTGGATTTCTATTGCAATGGTGAACTCGTATACACCAACTACGTGGAACCGTTTACCGTCAACTTCGACTCTAACTGGAGGCAGCTAGCTTGGCATGTGCGTCCCGGCGATCGGGAGTGGAAGGCAGTCGTACATTTGAAAAACGGTGAGGTTTTGGAGCGTAGAGCGAGTTTATAAATGAGCCGGCCATCGCCGGTTAAACATCTGAAATCGTTATCAGGTCGTTTTGAAAGCGATTTCGAAAGGGCCGGCCAATAGCTCCATGATTGCGGTTGATCGCATTTTATGCTTTCAATAATCAAAAAAAAGGGGAGGAAAAAGAATGTTAAGAAAGCGTTTCAAATCAACGGTATTTACGGTTCTAGCGGGCATGCTCGTATTGGCGGGCTGCTCGCCCAGCGGAGGAAATAACTCCGCGAATGAAAAAGCAAACCCCTCCAAGAGTGGTAAAGCTGTAAAGATACGCTTTGCGCATACTTGGGGCGGATCGGATGGCAAAGCTGGGGTATTCAAAGCGCAATTGGACGCATTTCGGACTCAGCATCCGGAGATCAATCTAGTTGAAGAATTTGCTCCGGGCGATGAACTGAAAACCAAGCTCAAAGTGGACATGGCCAGCAACAATACCCCGGATATATTTTTATACTGGGCGGGGGAATCGTACATGCGTCCGCTCATTGACGGCAAAGTCGCCTTGAACATGAAGGATTATTTTGCGGCAAGCAAATCGGTCAAAAAAGATCAATGGTCAGATGCAGTTTGGAAAGACACGGCAGTCGACGGCGAAGCCTATTTGGTTCCGCTCGAAACGTCAAAGGCGTTCTTCTTGTATAACAAAGAAATTTTCGACAAGTATAAGCTTCAACCGCCGAAGACCTATGAGGAATTTAAACAAGTTTCCAAGGTATTGCGTGAAAACGGTATCATCCCGCTTGCAATGGGCAGCAAAGGCTCCAACCCGGGCCATTGGTTTTATTCGGCGATCGCAACGCAATTCGCGGGCGGCGTAGAAGATGCGGAGAAAATAAGCAAAGATTATAAATTTGATACGGATGCCTTCAAGAAAGCCGCACAAATCGTCAGCGAGATGAAATCCTTGAAGATATTCCCGGATGATACGGTTGCCAACGGCGATTGGGCTCCATCTGTAGTTCCTTACAATGAAGGTAAGGCGGCGATGCTGTTCACCTTGCCATGGTCTTTGCCTAACTTGAGCAAAGAGACTACTGCAAAATCGGAATTAATAAATGTCCCTAAAATGGAAGGTGCGGTAAAAGATCCTGCGTCTTACACGATCGGGGGATATACGATGAGCTTGGTCATAAATAAAAAGTCGTTCGAAGATCCGGCCAAAAAAGATGCGATTGTCGCAGTAGCAGATGCCTTGCTGTCCGATCAAATGAACGCTGCGTTAGCCGGCGCAGGCTTGATGCCTGCCAAGTCCTTGAAAACGACTGGGAACTCCCTGGATCCGTTCGCTGCCAAAGTATTCAGCTTCACGAATTCATACAGCGTTGTACCATTTACGAAATCCATGCTGCCCGGCGCGAAATCCACGGAAGCTTTCAATCGTGCAATGGATGAATTGTTTGCAGGCGTGATCAAACCGGACGATTTTATTAATAAGGTACAGACGGCCGTTGCAGGCGAGAAGAAATAAAACAGTTTGGGGAGGGACGACATCCCTCCTAAAAAATTTATTGTAATTGGGTGATGGCATGACACAAAAACGCAGTTTATTTTCCGCTATTTTCCTTGCACCAGCCGTTTTGCTGTTTTTACTGTTTTTTATCGTGCCCGTCCTGTACTCGATTTACTACAGCATGACGGAATGGGATGCGGTACAGAAACCGGAATTTATTGGATTTTCCAATTTCTCGCAGCTGTTGCACGATTCGGATTATTGGAAGACGATGAAAAATACGTTAGTAATAATCGTTCTTACGTTGACGATTAAAATTCCGGCCGCATTGATTCTGGCGTATTTATTACTCCGAATCAAGAGAGGATTTAAATTTTTCAGAACGGTTTTCTTTCTGCCGGTGGTCGTGTCGCCGATGGCGATCGGCTTGATGTTTTCCCTGATGTACAATTCGGAGGGCGGATTGCTGAATCAAATTTTAAATTTTCTTGGTTTATCCTTTCTCCAGAAAAACTGGTTGTCCGATCCGAACATTGTTCTTTATTCCGTGGCAGCACCGCAAGTATGGCAAACGATCGGCTTGTTCTTCATTATTTTCCTGGCTGCCTTGCAGAGTATTCCGAAAGAAATATTCGAAAGTTCCGAAATCGACGGCGCATCGTCGGGCCGTACTTTCTTCAGTATTGTCCTTCCTATGATGTGGGATGTTTTGCAAGTGTGTATTATTTTGGGTGTTACAGGTGCGCTGAAAACGTTCGAGCATTCCTGGGCGATTACCCAAGGGGGCCCCGGCGTTGCTTCAGCTTTTGCTTCCGTGTATTTATTCATGAAAGCATTCGCTTCCTATGAATTTGGTTATGCGAGTGCAATTTCAGTGACGATTGCTGTATATGCTTTGGTGTTTACGGTCCTGTTCAAAAAATTCTTTTCCAGCAAAGACTCTCTGGAATACTGAAAGGTGGGTTGGCGGTGCTTCAAGCAAAGAAACCGATCAAATATGTGCTGCTTTCCGCATATAGCGTGACAACATTATTTCCGTTTTTATGGGTGTTTCTAAGCTCTTTCAAAACCAACACCGAAATTTACAGCAGTCCGTTCTCGCTGCCGAAGGTATGGCAATTCGGAAACTATGTCAAGGCATGGACCAGCGGAAATATTGGAGCAACCTTTCTTAATAGCTTCTACATTACGGTCATTTCTGTAGTGCTAATCTTACTTTTCGGAGCGATGGCTTCATATATCTTGGCGCGCGTTTATCCAAGTTTAATGATTTATACGTTTTTTGCCCTAGGAATAATGATTCCCGCACAGACCATTCTAATTCCAACCTTTTCAATCCTTAAAGAACTCAATCTGATTAATAACCATGTCGGCTTGATTCTAATGTATGTCGTTAGCAATTTAGCGCTCACGATTTTCATTTTGGTATCCTTTATGCGGACGCTGCCCAAGGAATTGGAAGAAGCGGCGATTATGGACGGCGCAGGGCGGTATCGAACCTTTTTCTCGGTCATTCTGCCGCTGTCTACGCCTGGTTTGGCGACTGTAGGCATATTGGCGATGCTGTCCTGTTGGAATGAGTATTTGTTCGCCTACGTTCTGATTTCCAATCCGGTACTGAAAACCTTAACCCAAGGTATCTATGGGATGAAAGGCGAGTATATGACTGACTTTGGACCGATGACTGCGGGGCTGGCAATTGCTATGATTCCGGTCGTCATTTTGTATATCATATTCCAGGAAAAGGTAGTTGCCGGGATGACTGCCGGTGCAGTGAAAGGATAAGAAGGGAGGAATCCGTATGCTTTCGATTATAGATACACATGTTCATCTAGGCACCTCCAAATTTTCAGGCGTAACGACAACAGAAACAGAGTTGCTGGAATCGATGGAACGTAACGGCGTCGCGACGAGCTTGGTGATGCCCCAACCGACGCTGGAAAATATCCAGGATGTACATGAACAAATTGCCCGGCTGGCTAGTAAACACCCTGGGGAATTTTACGGAATCGCGAGTTTGGATCCGTGGATGGAGGAGGAACCCTATGTCCAGCAGCTTGAAAAGTGCGTGAAGGACCTGGGATTTATTGCGGTTAAACTGCATCCATACGGGCATAACATCTCTCCGTTGTCGGATCGCTGCAATAAAATATACGAAACTGCACGAAAGTTGAATATTCCGGTAATCGTCCATACAGGTCTGGGTACACCTTCTTCCTTGCCGTCTTTATTAATCGAACCGGCTCGAAAGTTTCCGGATGTGACCTTTATTCTTGCGCATGCAGGCTTCGCGATATACACCGATGAAGCCATCGTAGCTGCCAAAACATGCGAAAATATGATTCTGGAGCCGTCCTGGTGCCCTACGTATACGGTTGTGAAAATGATTAACGCGATCGGACATCAGAGGATGATCATGGGATCGGACCATGTCACGAACTTACCTGTGGAAATTACGAAATATCGTTCCATTGGTCTAACAGAAGCCCAGCTTGACGATATTTTTCATAACAATGCCAAGCGGATTTTTAAATTATAACATTGAGGAGCGAAGGACATGAAGGTTTATAAAATTGCGGTCCTCCCGGGAGATGGCATCGGGACGGAAATTACCGACGAGGCTTTGAAAGTATTAAAAACGGTAGAATCCCATCTAAGCAACGCACGGTTTGAATTAGAGTCTTTCGACGCCGGGGCGGAAAGATTTTTGCGGACAGGGGTTACGATGCCGGAAGACACATTCGACCATTGCAAGGCTGCAGATGTAATGCTTATGGGGGCTATCGGTTTACCGGAGGCACGTCATCCGGATGGCAGGGAAGTGAACGGCGACGTTATTTTCCGCTTGCGATTTGACTTGGATTTGTATGCGGGTGTAAGACCGGTCAAGCTTTACGAAGGCATTGTCAGTCCTCTCCGGGATGTGAGCCGGGGCATCGATTACATCATTGTAAGAGAGAACATAGAAGGTCTCTACGCTTCCCGTACAGGCGGTTGCAATGTAAGAGGCGAGGTAGCGACGGATACGATCATCATGACCAGAACCGGTATTGAGAAAATTTCCCGCTATGCATTCCGATTGGCGGAGAAAAGAAAAGGACGCGTCTCAGACGGAGCATCCTTGGTAACATGCGTAGATAAAGCGAACGTTCTTAGTTCCTATGCCTATTTTAGAAGTGTTTATGATAGTGTCGGCGATCAGTTTCCGAATATCGGGCGGGATTATGTGTATGTCGATGCTATGACTTTGTACCAAGTGATGAACCCGCAAATGTTTGATGTCGTCGTAGCGGAAAACATGTTTGCCGATATCATATCGGATCTTTCGTCGGCTACGGTTGGGGGACTCGGGATGGCTCCGTCCGGCGATATCGGCGATCGGCATGCATTGTTTCAACCGGCTCACGGCACAGCTCCATCCATAGCCGGCAAAAATATCGCCAACCCATACGCTATGATCTTATCGCTCTCTATGATGCTGGATTGGCTCGGAGAAAAGCATGCGGATAACAGCCTTATTGCCGCGGGGCAAGGAATTGAGGAGGCTGTCAAACGAATTTTGGCAAACGGCGGAGCGAAAACGGGAGACATTGGCGGTAAAAGCAGCACTTCGGATGTCGGCAATGCGGTCGTGGAAGCATTGAATCATTCGGTGAACGAGTGGGCGAAATAATGTTTGCGCCGAGGATTGAAGATCATTTAGAGATGGGAATCATCTTCAATGCGATGTATCCGGATGCATTTCAGGAAGATGAATCTTTGCTGCAAGCGGTTGATCATGTATTGCATGACACTTACTTCCGGAGAATTGAAATTTCAGGTATTCGCAACCCCGATTCCCGAGCCAAATTCAAAAAAAGGCTCGACATCTGCCGTATGAAAAACAGCTATCTGGCACAGCCGGCGATTTTTCGAGAGCAGCTGGATTTGGGGAGCCTTGATGAAGCGGTCAGGTCGAAGGCTTTAGCACGCATGCTGAACGCCCTGGACGAAGCGGAAGCTGTCGGAGCCGATATGTTTGAAATTATCAGCGGCCCGAATATCGAAGGAAATAGAAGCCTGGCGATCGAACGATTAGCTGAATCAGTCCTGCTTCTCGGCGAGCAAGCGCGAGCGCGCAATATGAAACTTCTCATGGAAATGTTCGACTACGATGTGGATAGGAAGCGTTTGATCGGCTCCGTGGAAGATACGGTTCGCTTATTTCAATATATGAAACCGACGGATCATGTAAAGCTATTGTTGGATTTGAGCCATATCCCTATGGTAAGAGCCGATATCGCAGCCGCCGTCCGGGAGTTGAACCCATGGATCGGCCATGTGCATGTCGGCAATACGGTAATGCGGACTGACGACGCAAGATATGGGGACTCTCATCCTTATTTCGGGTATCATGCAGGAGAGAATGATATTGAACAACTTGTAATTTATTTCCACTCACTTTTGCAAGCAGGCTATATTCATGCAACCCGATCTTCCTCGGTAAGCTTCGAATTGATATGCGCGCCGGCGGAAAGACCATCCGATCTCATTGCGAATGCCAAGCGTACGCTGCAACTGGCATGGCGTGAATTCCTTCGTGAAAGCGGGGATCGCAATTTATGACTGCTCATGAATTATGGATGGCCTTCTATGGAGATGACTTTACCGGTTCGACGGATGCGATGGAAGTGTTGGAAGGACAGGGCGTCAGGACGGTTTTGTTCATTCAACCTCCCACGAACGATATGCTGAAGGCCTTTTCCCACGTTCATTGCATAGGTGTAGCCGGTACTGCTCGTACAATGAGCCCTGCCGCGATGGACAAGGAATTGAGCCCGGTTCTGCAGCAATTACAACAATTAAATGCGCAGGTATTGCATTACAAAATGTGCTCTACCGCCGATTCTTCGCCCGAAATCGGAAGCATCGGAAAAGTCGTAGAAATCGGAAGAGAATTGTATCGCGAACAAGCTGCGATTCCCATTTTAGTGGCGGCGCCGCAGTTAAGAAGGTACACGGTATTTGGAAATCATTTTGCCGCATTTCAGGGGGATGTTTATCGTCTGGACCGACATCCTTCGATGTCCAGACACCCGGTAACACCGATGAAGGAGGCCGATTTACAGCGCCATTTTTCCCTGCAAATGAATGGAACGATATCTTTATTTTCGGTATCGGACCTTGAACTTGCCGCAGATGAACGGAAAGCCTGGTGGGAGAGCTTGCTCCGGAAAGAGAAGAATGCCTTACTGCTGGATGCGCTACATGAAGGGCATATGCATTCCATCGGCGAACTGATTGGGGAAGCGTCGGAACGCCAGCCCATGTTTGTTATAGGTTCTTCAGGCATGTCTCTAGCTCTTGGCTCCTATTGGAAAGAACGATATGCATTTGAGAATCGGGTTGAACCGGACCTGGAACCGCAGCAAACCCTCGTATTGTCCGGAAGCTGTTCTCCGGTTACCAATATGCAAATCGACCAGGCAGCTGGAAACGGCTTTTGCAAAATGAAAGTAGATGTTTTGAAATTGTTGAAAGAGAATGAAAGCGATGACGCTTGTGATCGTATCCTGAAGGAAGCTAAACAATTGTGGCTGGAAGGCAGAAGCTTGATCTTGTACACCGCGGACGGACCGGAGGACAGCAGCATTAGGTTGCTGCATGACGAGCTTTCCCGGCAAGGCGTCCCCATCTCGAGCACCGGTGAAATGATTGGATGCAAAATGGGTGAAATCGGCAAACGTCTGGTCGAGATGCTTGGCATTCAGCGGGTTATTTTGGCGGGAGGAGATACTTCGGGATTTGCAGCCTTATCGATGGGGATAGAGGCGCTGGAATTGTTGCAGCGTACTGCGCCTGGCGCGCCCTTATGTCGCGGATATTCCAAAGACCCGGTTATGAACGGGATTGAGATCGCTCTGAAGGGCGGGCAGCTTGGACAGCCTGATTATTTCTTGAGAGTGGCAGACGGAAGGAGTGGCTCCTAGTTGAATGAAACGATTTTCCAAAATAAAGAGCTTGAATTAAGACAGATTTTATGCAAATTGGGCGCATATATGCTGGACAGACAGCTTGCATGGGGAAATTCCGGGAATATTAGCGCTCGTCTGTCGGAGAATAAAATGATCATTACAGGTTCCGGAACCGACTTGGGGCAGCTATCTCCGGCGGACCTTGTCCAAGTGGACATTGAAAAGATGGAATGGGAGGGGGCTCTGAAGCCATCCAAAGAAATTCCGATGCATGCCGAGATCTATAAGCACCGGCCGGATGCCAATGCCATTCTTCATGCATCTCCTTTTTGGTCCACGTTGATGTCTTGCACGAATATACCGTATATGTCCGAGCTTTTCGTAGAATCCATGTATTATTTGGAGCGGGTAGCTTACGTTGATTACTTTCATCCCGGTTCCCGGACGCTGGGGGCGGCTGTCGGGGAGAAAAGCAAGCAGGCCAATATTATCATCCTAAGAAATCACGGCGTGATCGTCTTCGATACGAGCGTCAAGGAAGCGAGAATGGCGCTTGAGACACTGGAGATGGCAAGCCGAATGATCATTACGGCACGAACAGGCGATATTTCGCTGCAAACATTATCTTCTGATGTGGCGGCGGATTTCTTGGATAATGCGGGTTATAAGCCGCGTAGAACTTTTTGAATAGCTAACAATCGGATTGGGGAAGGATTGGAAAGATGGAGAGGAAAAAGACATACCGAGGGGTTATTATTGGAGCAGGTCACTTTTCCGATGTGCAGCTGGAAGCTTGGCAATCCGTTTCCAGCGCGGAAATGGTTGCGATTTATGACATTGATGCTGCGAAAGCGGAGCATCTCGCCGATAAATACGGCATTCGTAGTTTTCAAGATTTTAATCGGATGATAACGGAAGTTAAGCCGGATTTTATAGATATTTGTACACCGCCTGCGTCTCATTTTGAATATGTTCGATATGCGGCTGATTTGGGACTGCCCATTTTGTGTCAAAAGCCTCTTGCACCAACGCTCGCAGAAAGCGAGGAATTGGTCCATTATGCGGCAGAACGCAATGTTCCGCTGATGGTGAACGAAAATTGGCGCTGGCAGCCATGGTATCGTCATATCAAAAAAATGATGGACGAGGGACAGCTCGGCGACGTTTATTATGCCTATTTTCATATGCGTCCAGGCGACGGATGGGGCAATGACCCGTATCCCGTTCAACCCTACTTCAAACAAATGGAAAAGTTCCTGATGTTTGAAACGGGAATTCACTTTATCGATACGTTTCGGTTTTTGTTCGGAGAAATAAACAACGTATATTGTCAATCCCGGAGGATTAATCCGGTTATCCGCGGAGAAGATTTGGCCATTATGTTCGCTAATTTTAAAAATGGCATTCTTGCCGTTTACGATGCAAATCGGGTCGCCTACACAACTATCAACCGGTCCCCAACCTACGGCTGCATGATGATCGAAGGCACGGAAGGAAAGCTCCGGCTTGATGAGGAAGGACGCATCTTCCTGACAAATAGAGGTGGCGCAGAGCAAGAGTATGTATATGAAATACGCGAAGGCTATAAAGGGGGAAGCGCGATCGCTACGCAGCAGCACTTTGTAGACTGCCTTTCGTCAGGAGGAGGATTTGAGACTTCCGGCTTGGATTATTTGACTAATATGCGAATTCTATTCTCATGTTATGAATCCATGCAGTCAAACGCCATGTAGCGTTTGAAAGCTGCTTTTGGGCACCATGCAGGCATATGATGAGCATTTTATAAGAACAAAGCAGAGAATTTTGAATTTATTCGCCCCTTTCATTTGATAAGATGATGACATGAAAGAACAACAGACAATCAAGAGAGGGGCACAATGTTATGAAAAGACTCAGTCAAGCCATATGCAGTGCTGTGGTGGCCGGCGGACTGCTCGCAGGATGTTCAAGTCAAGGCGAGGTTGCGAAGTCTTCTGCCGAACCTAAGCAAACCGATGCTGCTGTGAAAAAAGAAGACAAAGTGAAGCTGACGTTTTGGAGAAACTCGGGAAACGATACGGAGAACGCCGCTTATGACAAGCTGGTCGCATCCTTTATGGAGAAGTACCCGAATATTTCGGTGGAGATGACGCCGGTACCGTATTCGGATTATGATACGAAACTGCGGGTATCGATCGCATCGGGCAGCCCGCCGGACATTATGGCTCTGGATGCTCCGACCGTCGCTTCGTACGCTAGTGCCGGAGCGATAAAGCCGCTTACCGCGTACTTCAAAGCAGATGGCAATATGGATGATATCCCGAAATCGACATTGGCGACATATACGTATCAAAACGAAATCTATATGGCGCCTTTAACGGAGTCTTCCATCGCCATGTTCTACAATAAAAAAATGTTTGAAGCCAAGGGCATTCCGCTCCCTTCCAAAAATCCCGACGAGCCTTGGACCTGGGATCAGGTGCTTGACGCGGCCCAAAAGATCAACGATCCGTCTAAAGGCGTTTTCGGTATCGATCCCGCCCAAGGCTTCGGCAGCGCAGGCGGTACGGCTTATTTCAAATATCCGATCATTTGGCAATTCGGCGGCGACTTGATGAGCCCTGACGGCAAAACGGCCAAAGGCTACTTAGACTCGCCGCAGACGAAGAAAGCGATCCAATTCTTCACGGACCTGTATAATAAGGATAAGGTATCCGCACTCGAGTATCCGCCGGATCCGTTCCCGAACGGCAAGCTGGGCATTACGATCGACGGTTCCTGGTCGCTTGCGAATTTGAAAGATAAATTTCCTGATTTCAAGCTTGGCGTGGACTACGATATTGCTCCGCTGCCGAAACAAACCGCTCAAGCCGTCGCCAACGGAAGCTGGGCGCTCGGAATTTCGGCAAATAGCAAGCACCCGGACGAAGCGTGGAAGTTTGTCAATTATGTAACCGGGCATGACGGGCAAAAGATGTACTGCGAGATGACGAAAGATATTCCGTCCCGTTACTCGGTGGCCAAGGAATTTTCGGAGCTCGGCCAGTATCCGAAAAATATTTTCGTCGCACAAAACCAGAAATACGGCAGACCGCGGCCGATTACGCCGATCTTCCCGCAAATGGCCGATGCGGTGAACAAAATGTTCGAGGACGTCACGATCGGCAAAAGACCGATCGACGCATCTGTCGCGGAAGCGATTACGACGATCGATAAAGCCTATGCGGATGCGGAAGCGCAGAAGAAAAAACAATAAGATAGACAAATGAGACGAATCATGATAAGATTGTCTCTTTGTCGTAGTTGTTGTTTGGCATCCGTCAACTCAGGGGGGATATTGTGCTTTTTTCCATGCGAAGCCGTCTGATGGCCGTCTTTTCTCTGCTGCTGATCCTGCCTTTTGCCCTGCTGGCCTATATTTTCAGCAAGGAATCGACCGACATTATTAAAGCGTCCATCGAGTCTTCAACGACCCAAACGATCGATCAGTTTGCTTCCCATGCGGCGACGCTGCTAAAGCAAGTAGAGGATACGGGAAATCAGGCGCTGAGCAGCCGGATTACGCAGGATTGGCTGAATGTTTTATTGAATCCGCAAAGCACGATTCAAGAGCGGGTATTGTCCAAGCAAAGATTGCGCGAATATTTTTCATCCTACGCGGTAAACAATTCCAACGGTATTTCCATCAGTGCCTTTGACGATGAAGCCGGCGGGATATGGACGAGGGATCAAACGTACAAGATCAGCAACTGGTATCAGGCATATGTAACGGAGAACAAGCGCTGGACGGCGGCGCATAAAGATGTCGATCAGCCCGACGAATATATGAGGTCCCGATTTGTGAACAGTCTCATTTTTCCTTTGATCCAGCTTCAATCGATGAGAAATGCAGGCGTTATAAAAGTCAATTATCCGACTTCCCTGCTTCGAGACACGATTGAGAAAATCTCGATCGGAAAGACGGGAAACGTGATTTTGCTGACACATGAAGGGCAGAGTGTGCTGAATCAAAATATTGCAGAGGGCGGGGTTGATTGGAAGGCTGCGCTTGGGCAAATCGATGCGCAGTACCGGGAAGCGGATAACGGAGTGTTTCCGATCCGGCGGGGCGAAGAGACGAATTTGTTCTTTTTCCGCAAATTGCCCGCACAGGACTGGATCATTGCAGGTATCGTTCCCGAAACGGAACTTTACGAGAAAATCTCCCATATTCGGCAAACGATTTTATTTGTCAGCATTCTCCTGCTTCTTCTTGCCATGGCGGCGGCATATTGGCTGTCCGCGGGCATCACCAAGCCGCTCAGCGCAATGGCCAGGGCAATGAAGTATGTGCAGCGCGGCGAATTCGGACAAGCGGTGCAATTCATGCCCAAGGTAAGGGACGGGCACAGTGAGGTCGACTACGTGGCAGGCGTGTTTGAACAGATGACCTTCAGATTGAGACATCTCATCGAGACGGAGTTCGAAACGAGTCTGCGCAGGACGAATGCCGAATACAAGGCGCTGCTGCTCCAGATCAATCCGCATTTTTATAATAATACGCTTGAAATCATCAGCGGTCTGGCGGCGATGAAGAGGGAAGACCTGGTCATGGATGCCACGGAAGCTTTAGGCAAAATGATGCGGTATTCGCTGAATTTGAATAGCGATTTGGTCCGGGTGGTCGAAGAAATGGACTATATTCGGGACTACTTGTTCATTCTCCATCTTAGGCATGAAGAAAGGTTGAGCGTTACCGTGGAGGAAGCGGCGGAGACCGGGGAGCTTGCCATAGCGAAGTTTATTTTGCAGCCGCTCGTTGAGAACGCCGTGAAATACAGTCTGGAGAAAGAAGGCGCAGCGCGCATCTGCATCAAAGCCGAATTGCGGGATGAACGGCTTCAGCTCACGGTCCGGGATAACGGAATCGGAATGAGGCCGGAATTGGTGCGTGATTTGCTTGACGGAATCGGGAAGAGCGAGCCCACCGCGATTCTGAGCAGCGAAGGGCGGAGCATCGGGCTGCGCAACGTGCTGTCGCGTTGCCGGCTCATGTACGGGGGAAAATTCGATTTGGGCATACATTCCGCGTTAGGCGTAGGGACAACGATTACGCTGTACCTGCCGATTGTAAGGAGTTGACTGCATGTGTACAGAGTGATGCTGGTGGATGACGAGGCGGGTGTCCGCAACAGCATTAAGGCCAAAATCGATTGGCATGCCGCGGGATACCATATCGATTCGGAAGCGTCAAGCGGTGCGGAAGCCTTGCAGTTGCTCGGCGAACGGCCCTTGCCGGATGTGATCATTACGGATATCCGGATGCCGCAAATGGACGGCATTGCTCTCATAAAATCATGCAAAGATGCATACCCCGGTCTCCGAATGATCGTGCTTTCGGGTTATTCCGATTTTGAATATATGAAGGCCGCCATTCAGCTCGGGGTGAAAGATTATTTGTTAAAACCGGTGGTTCGCGGTGAATTGACAGCCATGCTTGCAAAACTTGCAGTAGAGCTGGAGGAGGACCGCAAGCGGGAGTGCGAGCAGGCTCAGGAACAAATGAAACTTGATCAATTGCTTCAAATGATGCAGGAGCAGTTAATCTGGCAGTTGGTCAAGGACGAATGGTTTAGTGTGCCGGCTGTCACAGAGCGGATGCAGCAGCTGCAACTGGGGCCTTTGGCTGAGGATCATGCAGTCGCCCAGTTTGTTACGGTGGAAATGAGAATTCCGCAAGGGCGGCTGGACGATTGGAATGAACGGAAAGATTTGCTCTATCTGGCTTTCCGGATGATTTGCCGGGAAACGGCGGAGAAATGGGAGAGCATTTATCCTTTTTACGAGGTCAGCCATCCGGCGATGATGCATTTTTTAATTCGGATTGGGGAGCGTAAGCAGCCGCGGAGCTTCGTGGAGTCGTTTGTGCGCGAACTGAAACGCAACATCAAGAGCTTTTTGAAAGTGGAAAGCGTCATCGGCATCGGCGAGCCTATTAACGGATTAAAGCAGCTCAAGGACGGCTATGCCTCAAGCATGCTGGCGTGGAGCCAAAGCACCGTTCATACGGACAAGGAGGGCACAGGCACCAATATGCTGGAAATGACGCACGCCCTTTCGCCGGAAGTGGAGCGGAAACTGATGCATTCCATAGAAAATGTGGATATGCCCGCATTCACGAAGCAGTTGCATGCGATCTTCTCCGCGAATCCGGATACGCCTATGTTTGTATTTACGTTTTTGACGCTCCGCATGATCCTTCTGTTCAATGCGGTGGCCAAAAAGTTCGAGCTCGGCGATCCGACATTGCAAAACTATTTGTGGAATTGTCAGATGACGGTCAGAGATTATTCGTCGCGGGAGCAAGTGCTGGAGCAGCTGCAAGAAATGGCGAAGCTTGTGATGGAGCGGGTAAGGCAAACGCGTTTCTCCAGCGGCCAAAAGATGCTCGAGGCGATCCGCAACTATGTGGATGAAAATTTCTCCTATGAGCTCACCTTATCGTCCCTGGCCGATATGTTTTATATCAATGAAACCTACTTGTCGGGCTTGTTCAAGCAGCAAGTCGGCGCTACGTTCAGCGACTATGTGACCCGCCTGCGGCTCAGCAAGGCAGCGGCGCTGCTGCAGGAAAACGAACTGAAGCTGACAGATATCGCCACCTTGGTCGGCTATTCCAGTCCCAGTTATTTCAGCACCGTCTTTAAGAAGTGGTACGGCAAAGGTCCCAAGGAATACCGGGAAGAGCTGTTGAAGCACCGGCAATAAATGAAAAATGACGAGCCCCTGCCCAAGCTGCGGGCTTTTCGTGCTGCAAAACAAATTGAAAGAAAAGATCAGATGAAAATGAAATCTTTCGTCAGCCCCTTTCTCTACAATTGAAGTACAGCACATCCTGCAAAGCTTGGAGGTAGCATGAAAACGAAATCTTGGTTATGGGCCGCAGGGGTTTCCGCGGTCGTACTCATAGGGTTTGGAGGAGCGGTTCTGATGACAAGTCGCGGTAAAACGGTTTTACCACAGGGCGGAACGGCATACGTATATTCGAGCGATCCGATTCATTATACGGAACCATTTCGCCAGCAGTATCATTTGTCGCCGCCGTCCGGCAATATGAGCGATCCGAACGGAATGGTGTACTTTGAGGGCGAGTATCATCAGTTTTATCAAAACAGCGGACAATGGGGACATGCGGTGAGCAAGGATCTGGTCCATTGGGAGCATCTGCCGTCAGCTCTCGCCAGAGATTCGCTGGGAGAAATATGGTCCGGCAGCGCGGTGGTCGATTGGCACGATACGAGCGGATTTTTCGGAGGCCAAGCGGGCCTCGTCGCGATTTTTACGCATTTTAAAAGCGGCACTCAATCCCAGAGCATCGCGTACAGCAACGATAAAGGAAGAACGTGGACCAAGTACGAGGGGAATCCGGTTATCCCGAACCCGGGGCTGAAAGATTTCCGGGATCCGAAAGTGTTCTGGCACGAACCGAGCCATTCCTGGGTCATGGTCGTCTCGGTCGATAACCGTGTCCGCTTCTATACGTCACCCGATCTGAAGGGGTGGAAGATGGCCAGCGAGTTCGGCAGTGACCAAGGCTCGCATGCGGCTGTCTGGGAATGCCCGGATCTGTTCGAGCTGCCTGTAGAAGGTACCAAAGAGAAGAAATGGGTGCTGACGGTTAGCATCGGCAGCAATGCGGCAACTAAAGGATCAACCGCGCAATACTTCGTCGGGTCGTTCGACGGAACGACGTTCAAGAACGAGAATCAACCCTCGGACGTGCTCTGGACAGATTTTGGCAAAGATTTCTATGCAGCCGTATCCTACTCCGATATTCCGGCAAAGGACGGCCGCCGCATATGGCTGGGGTGGATGTCCAACTGGCGCTATCCGTTCTCCATGCCTACCGGTCCATGGAAAGGGAACATGTCGATTCCCCGGGAGCTGCGGCTTAGACAAGTCGAGGGGCAAGGCCTACGGCTAATTCAAGAGCCGATCAAGGAACTGCAAACACTGCGGGGCAAACCGGTATCTTTACCTCGGCAACTGTTGGCCGCCAACCATAACCCGTTCGCGGGCATAAGGGGTACGTCTTATGAGTTGGAAACGGAATTAACCGTTCAGCCGAATGCGAAATTGACCTTCCATCTGAGACAAGGAGACGGCCAAGCGACCCGTGTTAGCTACGACGCCAAGACCGGGCAGCTAACCGTCGATCGTACGCAATCGGGCGTGACCTCGTTTGAGAAAGGGTTTGCGGAAGCCGTGTCCGCGCCGGTGAAGCTGAAGGAGAATAAGCTGAAGCTCCGGTTTTTCGTCGATGCATCGAGCCTCGAGGTATTTGCCAACGACGGCGAGGCCGTTCTTTCCAATATCATCTTCCCGGATCCGACAAGCAGCGGTCTGGAACTGATCGCGGCGGAAGGCGGCGTCATGCTGAATACGGCCCGTTATTATCCGATGCGGTCGATTTGGCGCGATGAAGACCCGGACAGCTCCAAGCCGCTTCGCATTATGTTTGCCAAGAACACGCTGGATGTACCTGCAGGCGATAGCAGGAAGATGGCAGCCTTAGTCCTTCCGCTCGGCGCCTCCCAGCAGATCAAGTGGGAATCCGGCGACGCTTCCGTCGCAGCTGTTGAGGCGGCCGAAGGCGGTGTTATCGTGAAAGGGCTGAGGCAAGGCCAAGCCGTCATCAAAGCGACTAGCGCAGACGGCAGCGTGAGTTCGGATTTCAACGTATTTGTTTATGACAGCAACGCGGAGGGATAGCGATGGATTCTACTATCATGAACCAAAAATCGAAGAGCAGCTATCGGAAACATGAGCAGGCCACGGCCCTCGGCTTTATTTTGCCCGCTTTCGCCCTATTGCTTGTGTTTGTGTTCTATCCGATGCTACAGGCGTTCATCATCAGCTTTAAAAATTATTCGCTCGTGGGTACCGGCGGCGTGTTCGTCGGATTGGATAATTACGTTCATTTGATGAAGGACCGTTCCTTTTTTAACAGCCTGAAGCATTCTTTTTACTTTGCGGTTATTGTCATTCCGATCCAAACGAGTATTGCCCTGGGGCTCGCTTTATTGATCCGGAAAAAAACTGCGGCGACAAGCTTGTTCCGAACGCTGTATTTTATTCCGGTCATTATTTCGACTGCGGTGGCGGCAACGGTATTCAAGCTCATTTATAACAAGGAGTTCGGTTTGCTGAACAATGTATTAAAAGCCTTTCATTTGCCGGCGACGAACTTCTTGTCCAATCCGGATACGGCCATGAACGGGATCATTATGCTCGGAATTTGGAAGGGGGCCGGATTTTTCATGATCATCTTCCTGGCCGGGCTGAACAATATTTCGCCTGATTTGTACGAAGCGGCGAGAGTTGACGGCGCAAACAGGCTGCAGCAGTTTTTCAAAATCATGCTTCCGCTGTTACATCGGACAACCGCCTTTGTCGTGATTATGACAACGATTGATGCCATCAAGCTGTCAGGGCTTGTATTCGTATTGACGAACGGCGGGCCGAATGGCTCGACGGAAACGGCCGTCTATTATATATACAAGCAGGCGTTTACCCAGATGAGGATGGGATATGCGACTGCCGCCGCATTTGTTCTGTTCGCGATCGTGCTGACCATTTCTTTGCTGCAAATGAAATTGTTTGATAAAGACGCAGAGGCCTAGGGGGAGTTGTTTTTGAACAAAATATGTTCGGTCGGCAGGATGCTGATCATGATGGTGATCGCGATGATCTCCGTTGCGCCTATTGTTTGGATGGTGGCCGGCTCGTTTCGCCCGTATCAGGAGCTGTTTAAATATACGTCGCTTCAAATACACTTGCTTCTGCCGGTAGAGTGGACGACCCGCAACTACGATAACGTCATCTTTAATGCACGAAATCCGTTCCTTCGTTATATATGGAACACATTTTTCGTGGCAACAACGGTAACGGCGCTTGTGCTCGTGATTAATTCCTTGGCTGCCTTTGCCTTTGCCAAGCTTCGTTTTCATTTCAAAAACGTCGTCTTTGCTTTGTTCATGTCCGCCATGATCATTCCGGGTGAAGTGACGCTCGTCCCGAACTACTTGTTGATGCACGATCTGGGCTGGCTCAATTCCTATAAGGCGCTAATCGTGCCTTCGATGCTGTCCGTATTCGGCATTTTTATGCTGCGGCAGTTTTTCGCGGAGGTTCCTGACGAAATGATGGAGGCGGCCCGCATGGACGGAGCGAGCTTGCCGCGTACCTTCGTTTCCATTGTGCTTCCTGCGGCCGTACCGGCGTTAATTACACTAGGCTTAATGACGTTTCTCGGTAACTGGGACTCCTATCTTTGGCCGCTCATCGTGATCAACGATCAGAAGATGCAGATGATTCAGGTGGCTATTTCCGCGTTTTCTTCCAATGAAGGGACGGATTGGTCCAAAGTCTTGGCAGCGAACACCATCTCCACCGTGCCGATTTTGCTGCTGTTTCTGTTCCTTCAGCGTTATTACATTCAAGGCATCACAATGTCCGGCATTAAAGGGTGAATGAACAATACAGCTATTTCCTCAAAGGAATAGCGGGAAATGGGGGGCTCCTGAAAATGAAGCTTGGTTTTATCGGCTGCGGCGTGATTTCAATGGCCCATCTTGAAGGGCTGGAACAATTGAAGCTGGAAGGCAGAACGACCTTCGATTTGACTGCTGTTTGCGATCTGAGGCTGGACCGGGCTGAGGCGTTTGCGGCGGTGGCGGAAGCGAGGCTCGGCAGCAGGCCTGCTGTGTATACGGATTATCGGCGGATGCTGGAAAAAGGCGGGCTGAACGCGGTTTCCGTTTTGCTGAATCATGATCTGCATCATACCGTGGCCGAGAACTGTTTTGCCGCCGGAGTTCATGTGCAAATGCAAAAACCTCTCGCCATTTCCCCATTATTCGGAAGAAAGATGGTAGCCGATGCGAAGTCGTACGGTAAGGTCTTGACCGTATCCGAGCCGAGTGTGTTGGGAAGTGCCAATGTGGCGATGGTCCGGGCAGTCAAGGACGGAATGATCGGTTCTGTGTACATGATACTCGACTACGCGACGGTTACGCTCGGCCGCAAGTTTTTCGCAGGAACGGCATGGCGCCATATGAAGGGTAGAGCGGGAGCAGGGTGGATCAATGATCATGGCGTGCACCGAACTCATCTATTTACCGAATTGAACGGCCCTGTCAAAGAAGTATTCGCTTATACGGATATTTTCGAGAAAACGTTGACTGACGGTGAAACCGTCATACATCCTACCGGAGAAGATACGTCGGTAACGGTGTTCCGCTATGAAAACGGCGGACTGGGGCATTGGATGTGCAGTACGGCTGCACATGGAGAAGCTGTCGGCGGAATGTGGATTTATGGCAGCAAGGGCTGCCTCCGTCCCGGTCAGCATGTAAAGCTGGAAGATGGGATGGTTATTCCGATGTCGGAAATTATCGCGCGATATGCTCCCGACACGGTGCAAAACCCATTCGCCCATTCATATGTTGAATTGTGGGAAGCAATAGCGGAACAAAAGGAACCGATTTCGAGCGCGGAAAAAGGCCTTGAAGCACTGGGGGTTGTATTTGCGGCACTGGAGTCGGCGACGACCGGTCAACCCGTTCTTCTTCAGGACATTCTCCTCGGCAAGAAGCACGTCTATGAAGATACGGTGCTGGTAGAAATGAATTCCTTCAGTCGGTAATGGAGACAACGCCGGTCTTTACGGTGCGTTGGCTCTAGGGCTAAAGGCGGCAGGAGGCATATAGCGGCAGGAACCGGGGATTGCACCCGGTTCTTTTTTTTAACAAAATACCGAAATAATTTTGCCCATTTTGCTGATTGTATGCAGAGTTTGAATCCGATAAGATAAATTGAAAACGTTTTAGGTACCAGCATTTGTCGAATTTTGAGGGGGGAGAAACGGTTGGGCGAACAACAAAAGCTATTCATCGATCCGCCGGCTCTCCTTTCCATCAAGCTGATTACGGAGAATGATAGCTTTCCTATCCCTATTCGCACTCAGGAATATACCTCTCTTTTTTATGTGAAGGAAGGATATTGTACGGGTATGAACGATCATGCCAGCTATGCTCTGAAGAGCGGAGAAGTGCTGCTGATACACCCGAGAAGCGAGATGAAGCTGCATGCGGCGGAATCCCAATCGTTGAAAGGAATCTTGGTCTCAATAGGAATTCATATCAACGGCAGATCGAAGGGGAGTCTGGTCGAGCAAGAAGGGCGTCCCGTACTTGCCTTAGGTATAGAACGTCAAGCCGTTGAAAATTACTTGGAAACGATTCGCCGGGAATTTGAGAACTTCCATTTGGGCTCTTCCGAAATGATCAGCAGCAGCCTGCAATCGCTTGCAGTTATATTAATCCGGCAATGGGAAAGGCCGCATCAAGCAAATACAGCATCGTTAGGTCAACTGGTGAAGGGATATATCGAGGCTCATTTTGAGAAGGAATTGACGTTAGCTGAGCTGGCCAAGTTGGTTCATGTGAGCCCGCATCATTTAGCTCATGTTTTTAAGGATGAAACCGGAATGGCTCCCATTCGATATGTCATTCACTGCCGCATTGAAGAAGCGAAAAAATTGTTGACGAGTACCGATATGAAGGTTTATGAGATTGCAGAAAGAATCGGTTACCCTAACTTGACCCATTTCAATCAAATTTTCAAAAAAATGTCGGGATTGTCGCCCAGAGAATTTCGCAAAAGTCGGGATAACCGAAAGGGGTGATTGCCTTGCTCAAGCTAAAATCCATAAGTAAAAAATTTCTTAATGTAAAAGCGCTTGAAAAGGTTGACTTCGAGTTGGCGCCAGGTGAAATACATGCGCTCATCGGTCCGAACGGGGCGGGAAAATCGACCTTAATGAAAATATTGACGGGTATTATCCAACCCGATGAAGGACAAATCGAGCTGGACAATGCCCCTATTCAAATCAGATCGATACAGGATGCACAATCGTTGGGGATTGCCATGCTGCAGCAAGAACCTGTGTTGGTACCCGATTTAAGCGTGAGCGAGAACATTTTTCTTGGGGTGGAGCCGTGCATGGCCGGCATCCTTCCACGCTTTCGTTATATGAAAAATGAAAGCCGAAGTCTACTCAAAATGCTGGGATTTTCCGTTCACCCGAGTACTCTGGTAAGAGACCTGACTTTCAGTCAACGGTCTATTGTTGCCATCGCAAAAGCTTTAGCTGTCAAATCAAAAATTTTGATCATGGATGAACCGACATCCTACTTGTCCGGTGTAGAAAGCGCGAGGATGTTCGACGTGATACGAAAGCTGAAGGAACAGTCGGTTTCCGTCGTGTTTATTACGCATCGCATTAAAGAAATTTTGGAATATTGCGACCGCGTAACGATCATGCGCGATGGCAGCAGGGTGCTCACAACCGATATCAAAGGTATGACGCATGAGCATTTGGTTCAATTGATGCTCGGTCATCACTTCGAGGATTATTTTCCCCCTATTTTGGAGGGAGAGGGTGAACCCTTATTTGAAGTGAAGGGGTTAACCAAAAGGCCGCATTTTTACGATGTGAACTTGAAGCTGCATGAAGGTGAAATTTTGGGAGTGGCGGGTCTGGTCAGTTCCGGCAAATCGGAATTGGCGAGAGCGCTGTTTGGACAAGACAAGAACGTGAGCGGGTCGGTGTTATGGAAAGAAGAGCAGATTCGTTACAAGGATATTTTGAATTCAAAGGCGTTTCGTATTGGGCTGGTCCACCAAAATCGGATGGAGGAAGGATTGTTCCACGAAATGGGTGTGAAAAGCAACCTGACCATATCCGCATTAGACAAGATGCTGAAAGGCCGGCTGTTAAGCCCGAGGCGCGAGCTGGATGCAGCATTGGATACGGTAATTGACCTGGGCATTAAGGTAGATTACATGAATCAAGAGGTTCGATATTTAAGCGGGGGCAGTCAACAAAAGGTCATGCTCGGGAAGTGGCTCGTATCGGAATGCGATCTTATTATCCTTGACGAGCCGACCAGGGGGATTGATATGGGGAGCAAGGGTGAAATCTATGCTGCGATTCACGAGCTGGCGGCGGAAGGGAAGGGCATTATTGTTTTTTCCTCCGATGTACCGGAGTTACTCGGATTATGTACAAGGATAGCTGTCATGTATGAGGGTACGATGGTTGCGGAATTGCATCGTAATGAAGCGACGGAAGAGAATATATACAGGCTTGCTACAGGATCTCCGCTTGAGTAAAGTATATCGCAAAAAAACATAAGGATGGCGCAAGATACAGTCTGTGAATTCGCTTCCAAATCCCGGAAAATGGAACGTGTAAGCGAGATTCAAACATTCATAATTTGGGAGGGTACAGCAATGAAAATGGTGAAAAAAGGGGTCGTCGCCATCCTGGCGCTCGTTATGATGTTGGCGCTGGCTGCTTGCGGAGGAAACAATGAGAACAATGCCAAAGGTGCTGGCGGTAATTCTTCCGGCGAAAATAATAAGGCCGGCAAAAAAGTGATCGGCATGTCGTTCCCGGCTGCCGACCATGGATGGCTGGGCGCCATCATCAGCAATGCGAAGGATGAAGCCAAGGCTCAAGGGATCGAGTATGTCATTACGACAGCAGCCGATCCGAACAAGCAAACGAACGACATTGAGGATCTGATCTCCAAGAAAGTCAATGCGATTGTGCTGCTGCCGATCGAAAGTGACGCGATAACGCCTGCCGCGGCGAAGATCAAGGCGGCGGGCATTCCTTTGATCATAGTGGACAGGGAAATCAACAGCGATAATTTTACTGCTTTAATTAAAGGCGACAATAAAGGAATCGGGAGAGGCGCAGGGAAATATTTGTCGGAAGTTCTGGGAGGAAAAGGGAAGATTGTTGAAATCATCGGTGTACCTTCAAGTGTAACGACAATGAGAAGCGAAGGCTTTAAAGAAGCGATCAAAGATTACCCGGGCATGGAGATTATCTCAAGCCAGCCCGGTGATTTTCAGAAGGAAAAATCGCTGAACGTGATGCAAAACATACTGCAAGCTCAACCGCAAATCGACGCTGTATTTACTCATGATGACGAGATGGCTCTTGGCGTACTGCAAGCGGTTAAAGAAGCCAACCGCACCGATATTAAAGTGATCACCGGGACAGGCGGAAACAAGGAAGTGTACAAAATGATTCAAGACGGCAGCAGTCTGATCAAGGCAACCTTTGAATATTCGCCTCTGATGGTTAAAGATGCGGTAAAAACAGCTGTGAAAATCTTGAATGGCGACAGTCCCGCAAATAAAGTGATCACATTGGAAGCGAACCGAATAACGAAGGACAATGTGAATCAATATTACGATCCGAATGCCAACTACTGATTACATGCAATGCGGGGAGAAGCGGATGAAGGAACATGTACTGCAGATGCTGGATATCTACAAATCGTTTAATCAAGTTCCCGTTCTGAAAGGCGTTGAACTGCTTGTCCAAAAGGGCGAAATTCACGCTTTGTTAGGTGAGAATGGGGCCGGCAAGTCCACATTGATGAATATTTTGGGCGGCGTATTGCAGCCGGATCGGGGAGATGTGGCCGTTCAGGGGGAGAAGGCTCATTTCGCGAATCCTCGGGCATCGAAGCAGAAGGGGATCAGCTTTATACATCAGGAGCTGAATGTCGTTGCCGATTTGAAGGTATATGAAAATATGTTTCTAGGCAATGAATTGACGAACCGGTTTGGCTTCTTAAATGTAGCTGATATGTGCAGTAAAACGACGGAAACACTCCATCGAATGGGAATCGAGATCGACCCAAGAAAATATGTCAGAGACATCGGAGCATCTTATAAGCAAATTATTGAGATCGCTCGGGCTTTATTGGATAATGCGAGGATCATCATCATGGATGAACCGACGACATCCTTAACCGAGCACGAAGTTGAGAGTCTCATGCGAATCATGCGCACATTGAAGGAATCCGGAGTAAGCATCATCTATATTTCACACAAGCTAAAAGAAATATTTCAAATTTGCGACCGATTCACGGTACTGCGCGATGGTTATGTAGCGGGTACAGGAGATATCCGGGATGCCGATGAGGAAAGCATTACGAAGCTGATGGTCGGGAAAACGGTGGGCGGAATCGAGTATTACCGGCAAAGGAATATAGGCGCGGAAGCGTTGAGTGTGAAACAGCTAAGCTGCGGCCGGATTTTCAAAAATATTCATTTTTCCGTGCATAAAGGTCAAATTCTCGGCTTTGTCGGTTTGGCCGGCGATGGAAGAACGGAGTTGTTTGAAAGCATTTTTGGATTCCGAAATAAAACGAAGGGTACGATTTCCGTCAATGGCGTTCCTCGCCATATAAAAAATACCAGACAGGCTTTGCAAGCGGGAATTGGCTTCGTTCCAAAGGATAGAAAAGAAAATGCCATCATTAAGGATATGAACGTGTTGCAAAATATGAGCATCTCTGCACTGGATCATTTTTCGCGGAGCGGTTTGATTAGATCGAAAGAAGAAAAAGCGAAATTTGCTGAATATCAAGAGATGTTGAACATTAAAGTGACCGACCCCAGTGTCCTGATTACCGCACTTAGCGGAGGAAACCAGCAAAAGGTCATTCTTGCGAAATGGCTTGAGGTTGATTCGGACATTCTCGTGTTCGATCAGCTAACGCAGGGGATTGACGTCGGGGCCAAGAGCGAAATTTATCACTTGATTATGGGATTGGCGGAAAGGGGCAAGGCCATTATTCTTTTATCGTCTGAAGTTCCCGAGCTGCAGAAGCTTTGCGATGAAGTGAAGGTCATGTACCAAGGCGAGATCGCAGCCACACTGTGCAGAGATGAAATTACTGAAGAAGCGGTAATGCTTTATGCGACCGGCGCCAAAAGAGAGGGAATAGCATAATGAACCTGAATAGTAGGACTCAACCTTTTATGCGTCACATGAACTGGTTATGGTCGGAATATAGCGTAATCATCGCCTTTGTAGTGATCGTTCTGTTCGCAGTCGTCGTGAATGGAGGAGATTTTGCTTCATATAACAACCTGGTAAATATTTTGCGCCAAGTTTCCATTATTGGGATTATTTCGCTAGGTATGTCGGTGGTGATGCTATCCGGGGGCATTGATCTTTCTGTTGGCGCGGTTCTTGCCTTTATCGGGGCCATTACGATCATTATACTGAATGATACGGGAAGCATTCCCATCGCATTATTGACAGCGCTCGGGGCGGGGGCGGCCATCGGATTCCTTAATGGAATCATGATTACCAAGGGGAAGATTGCTGCATTCATCGCTACTCTCGGTGTCATGGCTGCAGCCAGGTCGTTAGGGCTCTACATAGCGAATGGCGGGAGCATTGCCGGGAAAGTCAAGGGTTACACCTTGATCGCGAACAATGAGCTTTTTGGCATCTCATATCCGATCATCATTTTCCTGGCGGTTACCATTGTGATTTATGTACTCTTGCATAAAACCAAATTCGGCAGATATGTTTACGCCATTGGCAGCAATGAACGGGCGGCGCTGCTTTCCGCGATTCGGGTCGATCGAGTGAAGATCGGCGTATACATGCTATGCAGCATACTTGTGGGATTGGCTGCCGTTATCGAATCCTCAAGACTGAACTCCATATCCTCCGCAAGCTCGGGATTATCGTACGAATTGGATGCCATTGCAGCTGTTATTATTGGCGGCACCCGAATGACAGGCGGGCGCGGCAAGGTCATCGGCACATTTTTCGGAATTTTGATCCTGGGCATTTTAAATAATACGATGAATCTGATAGGCGTGTCGCCTTATCTTCAAGGTCTGGTTAAAGGGCTAATTATCATTATTGCCGTGCTGCTGCAAAAGAAAGATTAGAAGCGGAAGGGATTTTTCCATAAATTGCTGAGGATAGTCAAGATGACCATACATCTAAAAGACGAGCCGTCCGGCTCGTCTTTTGTTTCATTTTTTTCCATTGATTAATCTTGCTTTTAATAGTACCCGGTAAAGGAGCACGGTCGTCTCGGCACGAGTCAATGACTTTTGAGGACGCAGCTCATGTCCATACCCCTTCACCAGACCCTCTTTAATAGCTGTACGCATCGCATCGCGCGCCCAGTCGCCAATTTGATGGCT
The DNA here is from genome assembly GCF_057749925.1 of Paenibacillus sp. sgz302191. Classification (NCBI taxonomy): domain Bacteria; kingdom Bacillati; phylum Bacillota; class Bacilli; order Caryophanales; family Paenibacillaceae; genus Paenibacillus; species Paenibacillus sp. sgz302191. Next base: position 289,632 of record NZ_JBYLHY010000005.1, on the reverse strand, counting down.
ATCGGCGTAGGCGGTTAAATCCGTTTGCTTACCGGGAGTTATCGAAGCGGCATTGGCCAGTCGCAGTGCTCGAAAGAACGTTACGATCGCTTCTTGGCGCGATACCTCCTGATTTGGACCAAACGTTCCATCTTCGAAGCCATCCATAATTCCGTATTCTTTAACTGCTGCAACAGCGCCGCTGTACCAGCTCGACTTGGCTACGTCCCGGAAAACGGCGTCATCTCCTTTTTCCGGCAAACCCAACGCCCTTGCAAGCAAAGAAGCGAGTTCTGCGCGAGTGATAGCAGTTTCAGGAGCGAATCGGGTTCCATCTACACCATGTACGATCATTCTGCTATTCATATCGCCAATTTCAGCTTGGGCCCAGTGTCCTTGAACGTCTGTTAATTGGGACGGTTTGTATACCAGTACAAAAGCGCTGTTCGAGAAACTGCGAATAACGGCGGCCTGCCGACCATCTACTTTGGTAAATTCCGTCGGCACCGGACGCACATCGGGTTTCCGATCCCAAGCCATGGCCGTTGAAACCGTTCCGACATCCGTCGGCAAGTAAATGATCCTCTCCACATAACGGCTGAAGCTGGAAATCTCTTTTGTCTCGCCATGACGCGTTACATGCACATTAAAATAAATCGGACCCGCCGCCAACCGGAAACCGCCTTTATTTGCCGCATCCTGCAGTCCAAGTATCGCTTCGTCATTGCCACGCCCGATCGTTATTTGAGCTTCCGTATCGTTCGTCCAATCCGATTCCCGGTTTACGATCTCAGAAAGCGGCAGGCGATATTGGCCGTGTTGTGTTTTTAAAGCAATGACAGTTGCTTTCTCAGCAATGAGCGTGACAGCTTTGCCGGGAAGCCGCAGAGTTATTTTGTCCGCCACATCCTCAACCGCAATCGATAGATTCGCTTGAAATGCGGCAGATAACGGGTCAAGCGCTCTGTTTAGAATGTCTGTATCTAATAGAATATCGATGGATTTCAATCCATTCGCATCTATTTGAACCGAGGCTTTCACGGAAACCTTTTTGTCATTTATCGCTATCAGAAGCCAATTGTCCGGAAACGAATCGCTCGAAAGATTTGCAGCGCCTGAAGGACTAGTTGAACCGGAACTGGAACCGGGAAGGGAATTGGAGCTTTCGGTTGAACGAATCACGTTGAGGGTATACGTTTTAGTTGAACCGTCTTGAGCTTTGACAATGACCTCGAACGTGTTTTGGCCCGTTACAAGCGGATATTCATTTGTAATCGAATGGCTTGCTGCCTGCAATCCGTTCACATAGACGGCGGAATAAACATCCGAGGTTGTCAGCATCATTTTCAAACCTAATACCGAATGATTTACATTCACCGTATAGTTCGTAATCCCCGGATTAAAATCAAACTTCGCCGCCCCACCCAAGCCTGTAAGCTGCCAGCCGGTCAAGTTCGCATTGCCGCTCAAAGGAACGATGTTCGTAACCTCGATCAGGCTGACGTTCGCATTGCCGGCCGCATCTGCCACATAGACCGAATAAATCCCGTTCTTTTGCACGGTAAAACGGTCCGTGATTTCCACACCCATCTTATCGAAATCGGCGATCGAACGTCTTCCTGCCGCCCATTTGACCGACGAAACGCTATTGAATTCACCGTATACGGATGCAGTAACCGTTATGGTCACACTCCCAAAGGTTGGGCCGGCAGGATCCTCTTGCAGTCGGATACCCGGAGGCTGATCGTAAGTAAACACAATCTCCACGGTTTGATCTAGCGATAGTCCGCTTGCTTCTACTTTTGCAAAATAAACAACGTTCTCCGCTACAGTATTGCTCACCGTGTAGGCAGCTATGCCATCCGCATTGGTTACTCCGTAAACTGCCTGGATGATCGACCGTCCGTTTTTCGCTTGAAGACTCACTCGTTTGTCGGCTAGCGGATGGCCGTCTGCGTCCTTGAGCGTTACAAAGATCGAAGCGGTGCTTTTGCCATCTGCCCGAACGACCAGATCGCTTGCGGTGAGCGTTGAGTGAGATGCGCTCATGTCTCTCTCCATGAACTGAACGCTGGCCGTCGCTGGTATCGCACTGCCGCCGACCGATGCGCTGATCGTCGCGTTGCCGACTGTCGTCGGAGCCGTGAGAGTCGCCGTGTAGGTGCCGTCGGCGTTATCCGACACGGCGCTTAGCGTGCCCAACGTCGAGTTGATGACGACCGCCGACCCTCCGGTCGACAAAGCGTGTCCCTGAGCGTCCTTCAACTTGACGGTCACCGCCGTCTGGCTTGTCCCGTCAGCGGCAAGCGAAGCGCTGCCCGCATCGACAGTGCTGTTCGCCGCCGACGGCGCGCCCGGCACGAACTGAACGCTGGCCGTCGATGCAATCGCGCTGCCGTCGACCGTTGCGCTGATCGTCGCCGAACCTATCGTCGTCGGAGCCGTGAGCGTCGCCGTATAGGAGCCGTCGGCGTTATCCGACACGGCGCTTAGCGTGCCTAGCGTCGAGTTGATGACGACCGCCGACCCTCCGGTCGACAAAGCATGTCCCTGAGCGTCCTTCAGCTTGACGGTCACCGTCGTCTGGCTTGTCCCGTCGGCGGTAAGCGAAGCGCTGCCCGCATCGACACTGCTGTTCGCCGCCGACGGTGCGCCCGGCAAGAACTGAACGCTCGCCGTCGATGCAATCGCACTGCCGTCGACCGTTGCGCTGAGCGTCGCCGAACCTATCGTCGTCGGAGCCGTGAGCGTCGCCGTATAGGAGCCGTCGGCGTTATCCGACACGGCGCTTAGCGTGCCTAGCGTCGAGTTGATGACGACCGCCGACCCTCCGGTCGACAAAGCATGTCCCTGAGCGTCCTTCAACTTGACGGTCACCGTCGTCTGGCTTGTCCCGTCAGCGGTAAGCGAAGCGCTGCCCGCGTCGACAGTGCTGTTCGCCGCCGACGGCGCGCCCGGCACGAACTGAACGCTCACCGTCGATGCAATCGCGCTGCCGTCGACCGATGCGCTGATCGTCGCCGTACCTATCGTCGTCGGAGCCGTGAGCGTCGCTGTATAGGAGCCGTCGGCGTTATCCGACACGGCGCTCAGCGTGCCAAGTGTCGAGTTGATGACGACCGCCGACCCTCCGGTAGTCAAAGCATGTCCCTGAGCGTCCTTCAGCCTGACGGTCACCGTCGTCTGGCTTGTCCCGTCAGCGGCAAGCGAGGCGCTGCCCGCGTCGACAGTGCTGTTCGCCGCCGACGGCGCGCCCGGCACGAACTGAACGCTGGCCGTCGACGTTATCGCACTGCCGTCGACCGATGCGCTGATCGTCGCCGTACCTATCGTCGTCGGAGCCGTGAGCGTCGCCGTATAGGAGCCGTCGGCGTTATCCGACACGGCGCTCAGCGTGCCAAGTGTCGAGTTGATGACGACCGCCGACCCTCCGGTCGACAAAGCGTGTCCCTGAGCGTCCTTCAGCTTGACGGTCACCGTCGTCTGGCTTGTCCCGTCAGCGGTAAGCGAAGCGCTGTCTGCATCGACAGTGCTGTTCGCTGCCGACGGCGCGCCCGGCACGAACTGAACGCTGGCCGTCGATGCAATCGCGCTGCCGTCGACCGATGCGCTGATCGTCGCCGTACCTATCGTCGTCGGAGCCGTGAGCGTCGCCGTATAAGTGCCGTCGGCGTTATCCGACACGGCGCTTAACGTGCCTAGCGTCGAATTGATGACGACCGCCGACCCTCCGGTCGACAAAGCATGTCCCTGAGCGTCCTTAAGTCTGACGGTCACCGTCGTCTGGCTTGTCCCGTCGGCGGTAAGCGAAGCGCTGTCTGCATCGACAGTGCTGTTCGCTGCCGACGGCGCGCCCGGCACGAACTGAACGCTAGCCGTCGATGCAATCATGCTGCCGCCGACCGATGCGCTGATCGTCGCCGTACCTATCGTCGTCGGAGCCGTGAGCGTCGCTGTGTAGGAGCCGTCGGCGTTATCCGACACGGCGCTTAGCGTGCCTAGCGTCGAGTTGATGACGACCGCCGACCCTCCGGTCGACAAAGCATGTCCCTGAGCGTCCTTCAACTTGACGGTCACCGTCGTCTGGCTTGTCCCGTCAGCGGTAAGCGAAGCGCTGCCCGCATCGACAGTGCTGTTCGCCGCCGACGGCGCGCCCGGCACGAACTGTACGCTGGCCGTCGCTGGTATTGCACTGCCGCCGACCGTTGCGCTAATCGTCGCCGTACCTATCGTCGTCGGAGCCGTGAGCGTCGCCGTATAGGAGCCGTCGGCGTTATCCGACACGGCGCTTAACGTGCCTAACGTCGAGCTGATGACGACCGCCGACCCTCCGGTCGACAAAGCATGTCCCTGAGCGTCCTTCAACTTGACGGTCACCGTCGTCTGGCTTGTCCCGTCAGCGTTAAGCGAAGCGCTGCCCGCATCGACAGTGCTGTTCGCTGCCGACGGCGCGCCCGGCACGAACTGAACGCTAGCCGTCGCTGGTATCGCGCTGCCGCCGACCGATGCGCTGATCGTCGCCGTACCTATCGTCGTCGGGGCCGTGAGCGTCGCCGTATAGGTGCCATTTCTATTGTCCGTCACAGGGCCAAGCGTACCTAACGTCGGAGTGATGGCGACCGCCGACCCTCCGGTCGTCATGGCTCGTCCCTGAGCGTCCTTCAGCTTGACGGTCACCGCCGTCTGGCTTGTCCCGTCAGCGGTAAGCGAAGTGCTGCCCGCTTCAACTGAGCTGTTCGCCGCCGACGGCGGGCCCGCCAAGAACTGTACCTTCGCTGTCGACGGTACCGCACTACCGCCGACCGTTGCGGTGATCGTCGCCGTACCGACCGTGGCCGAAGCAGTGATCGTCGCCGTGTAGGTACCGTTATTGTTGTCCGTTACGGGGCCAACCGTCCCCGCCGTCGAAGTGATGGTGACAGGTAGCCCCCCGGTCTTCCAATCGTTGCCCTGCGCATCCTTCAACCTCACGGTAACTGTCGTCTTACTTGTCCCATTGGCTGCGAGACTGGACTGCGCGCTGTAAACCTTACTCTCCTCCAAGGATAACGAATAATCCGGAATCATGTAGGTCCTGAAGGCAAGGTCATATCCCGCAACAAAGGAGTATCCTCGTTTATAAGGATCGCCAGTACTGCCGTACCATTCAAAACCCGTAGTGCTTCCTCCATTTTCCGAGGAAACAACCATTCTATACAACGTAGCTTTCTTCAAATAAGGCGGCGCTCCTGAGAAATCGACCGTTATCCAGCCTGCACTGTACGACGTCAATTGTGCTGTAGCAAGCGGTGTCGCGAGATTATCGTTCTTATAAATACTCACCTTTATTGCGCCGGGCGATCCGGAAATATTATCTATCCATAGATCGATCTTATTGAGCTCGCCCGTAATAGCCGGGGTAAAAGTTTGATGACGGGGGGAATCGCGATTTACTACCCATACATTTCCTGCCTTATTTGCCTGCTCTTGATCTAAAACAGGCGAATCCGCAGCAAACCCATTCCCGCCGGGAGCCACTCCTAAAATAAGCACGAATACAAGAATCCATCGCTTATTTTGATTCGAGCCTTTCATCCATATCCTCCGTTCTTGCCCTCGATGTTACAGACTTTTGCATTTCAATTACCCTCAGCCAAGCCCCCGGTTATTCTCGGAAACACCCCGCGCTTACCGCTGCCATTATTCGACAAAATCAAGCATCTGCGTTCCTCCAAAAGTTTTCCGGCATGTTTTTTCGCTCCGCAACACACCCGATCCCCTCTATATTGTACCTCGTCCAGATCTACAAAATGGAACTTTTTCTATAATTTTGAGAAAAACCTGTATCGTTAAAAAAATGTTTGTTTATGTCGTTTTTTGTCAATAAATTCAAGAACTTTCTTTACAATAGAATGTAGTTGGACTTCTGTCAAGATAGAGGGTGCAATCTGAGAGAAAAGCTTTGGGCTATGCGGTGAATCGCACGGATGGCGGCTAAGTGATGAACTTGAAGAACACGACGAAAACCGCAACAAAAAAACTGGGTGATCCCAAGCCCAGTTTTTTTGAAAAATGTTAATTAGTTAGTGGCGGCAAGAGTGATATCATCTGTGTTGTAATTGAGGATGTCTTTATTGCTTTGAATCAAGTTTGGCAAGTTTAAACCGCCACCGCCGTTGATTCCGAATTGGCTGCCAATTTTGTAAGTAGCATAAGTTTTTACAAGATTTCCCGAAGCATCATATTGATAAACGATTGCGGGAATGTTCGGAGAGTGGTCAGAGTAGAGAACTTGACCGTCATGACGAAATACTTGTTTGCCGTCTTTTGCAGCAGAGGTGTCAAATGTTTGTTTATCGACAATAAGAAGGCTGTATTTTGTTCCCGTTTCATTTTGGCCAAACACGTAATATTGAGTCTCCAAATTGACTTTGGAGGCAATAGCGCTATTCAACCATTGCGGAGCCGTTGTTGTACTGGCACTTGCCATACCTGGAAGAACCAACAATAGGATTGCAGTCAGTGCTAAAAATAGATGAGTGATTTTTTTCATACTTTCTCTCCTTTGCCATTTGGGTATGTATGTATCCAAAACAGCTTAGCCATTTTGGTGGGATCACAATTGCCGGATTAAAAACGAATTCAAGAATGATATGAAATAATAATAGGACAAAAGTTGGTAATTTTCGACAGTATTTGTTGTTAGAATGTGTCAAATTATTGGCTTAATTGTCGTCCTTTGTTAAATATTGGCTGTTTTTAAATTATAAATCAGATTATGATCTGTATGCAATGCAAAATTTCACTGCTGTTTAAAGAAATTGAGTTCGCCGGTGTTATTTTTTGCGGAAATCAATTATGCATCGCTTACATTCGCCTTTTGCGTGAGAAAGCATCATCAGGTAATGATGATGCTTTTTTGGTGTCATCTTTACGGTGGAAGTCCCAAGCTGCATATCAAGCAGAAGGGTATTGACTTGGAGTTAACTCCAGAGTGTAAGCTTTTCTATATAACCGGAGAGAGGATTTGATAAATGACATTTAATTTCATTTGTTCATTAAATTGCAGGTGGCTGAATAGGTCAGCGGCCTCACATTTTCCAAGAGAGAAGGAGTAGAGAAATCATGTGCAGAACCCATGTTCTAAGTGTCTCAAATGCTAAAGCGCCATTTGAAAGGACTACTATTGAGCGGAGAGAATTACGACCGGATGACGTCTTAATCGATATTAAGTTTAGTGGTATTTGCCATTCCGATATTCATAGTGCATTCGATGAGTGGGGGGGTGGCATGTTCCCGATGGTTCCCGGTCACGAAATTGCAGGTGTCGTGACGGCTGTCGGACCGAAAGTTACGAAATTTGCCGTTGGCGATCGCGTTGGCGTTGGCTGCTTTGTTGACTCCTGCGGAGAATGTGAATATTGTCTTCGCGGCGAGGAGCAATTTTGTACAAAAGGCGTAATCAACACATATAATTCATTGGATTATGACGGCAATCCAACATATGGCGGCTACAGCCAGAAAATCGTTGTAAAGGAAGATTTCGTTGTCCGCATTCCGGACGCACTGGATTTGGATGTTGCAAGCCCGCTTTTATGTGCCGGCATCACCACGTACTCTCCTTTGAAACATTGGAACGCCGGTCCGGGCAAGAAGGTTGCCATTGTAGGAATGGGCGGGCTTGGCCACCTGGCGGTGCAATATGCGCATGCTTTGGGTGCGGAAGTAACGGTCTTGAGCCAGTCTTTGAATAAGAAAGACGAAGCCCTGAGTTTTGGTGCGGATCATTACTTTGCAACCAGCGATCCCGCTACATTTAGCGAGTTAGCCGGTCGTTTTGACCTTATTTTAAATACCGTGTCTGCAAATCTCGACGTTGATGCGTATTTATCCCTGCTTCGTGTAGACGGAACGCTTGTAAATGTTGGCGCACCAAGCCAACCGGATAAATACCATGTATTTTCCTTAATCATGCGTCGTCGCAGCATTGCCGGTTCACTCGTTGGCGGAATCCGAGAAACGCAAGAAATGCTCGATTTCTCCGCTCAACATGGCATTGCCCCTAAAATTGAGGTAATCCGCGCTGACCAGGTAGACGAAGCTTATGAGCGTGTTCTCCGCAGCGATGTGCGGTACCGATTCGTCATTGACATCTCTACCCTGTAACTTGTAAAGATGCTTTTATCATCTTGAAGCGGCTTTGATGAGAGGTGGGTTGGCCAGTTATTTGGTTAGCCCATCTTTTATTTCCTGAAATTAAGTTTCACGCAATTTAAAAAAGGTGTTTTTTCCTCTTGACTTGGAGTTAGCTCCAAATGCAATAATATCTGATATCAGGAGGTGAAACCGCATGGCGGTGACAATTGCACAAGTAAGTGAAAAATTTGATCTTTCGCAGGATACGCTCCGCTATTATGAACGGATCGGACTGATTCCTCGTGTGAACCGCAATAAAAGCGGAATCAGAGATTATTCGGAAGAAGATTGCAGGTGGGTCGAATTCGTCAAATGTATGCGAGGTGCAGGTCTTTCCATTGAAGTATTGATTGAATATGTCGGGCTGTTTCAACAAGGCGATGAGACCGCTGAGACAAGGAAAGAGCTGTTGATCGAGGAGCGTAAGCAGCTCGCTGAAAGAATGGAAATTATGAAGAAAACATTGGAACGTCTGGACTACAAAATTTCAAGATATGAAGAGACCATAGGCGAAACAGAAAAAAATCTAAAAAGACCGCAGGAATAAAACGGCAATCGATAGCTGCTCTATGAGCTAGTTGGCTTTTAATCGAATAAACGTTTATTATAGACTCATGCTTTTCCGATATATCCATGTCCAAGATCGCCAAGCGAGCGAACGTGTCGCCATCGACCATTTATGTGTATTTCGAGAACAAGGAGGACATGCTGGGCAAGCTGTTTTTGAATGTGAAACAAAAAATGAGTTCGACAATGTTTGCGGGAATAGATGAATCCATGCCCGTCAAAGCCGGACTTGAGTTAGTGATTAGAAACTACATCACGTTTATTTTTGAACATAAAGATGATTTTTTATTCCTTGAACAATTTAACAATTCACCGCTTGTTGAGAATTTGAATCTGGAAGACGTCGATTTGATGTCCCAGCCGTTTTATAAGCTAGTTGAGAAAGGCAGGGAACAACTGCTGTTTAAAGATTGCGATGATAGTTTGTTGTTCGTATATATTCAAAATCCGTTATCAGAACTGGCTAAATTGCATTTCAAGGGCGATTTTGAATTTACAGATAAGAATGTGAAGGACTTGGTTCAAATGTGTTGGGATGCCATTAAAGCATAAGTGTGTCCCTCTTTATTTTGATCGTAAATAAACGAACGTTCGATTAAAATTATGTTATCCTCTCTGGAGAATGGATATTACGAAAGGAGGTGATTATGTTCTGAACCCAAACGCAATCTTTGAAACAACTGAAAGGAGTACCTCAAATGACAAAAATCGTTCGCCTGCATGCTTTTGGAGGACCTGAAAATAAGGGGGAAGAGGTTTCAAATGACTGCGATGGCTTCAACCTGTCAAAAGTGTTTATTTCTATTTAAGTTCCTCCGTTTTCCTAAACAAATAGGGAGCGTTATTCCGAGCTCAAAGGCATTGGTGAAAAAGATGGTTTCCTCCATCCCTTGGGATGAGGTGCATCACGCCGCAGAGCTCGGAGCCGGCACAGGGCCCGTTACCCGATTCATTCACGGGATTTTCATATTGTCGACATTCATTTAGTCATGGGAAATATCCCTCCGGCTTTCGTATATGTGTGCCGAAAAAAAGAAATGAACGGCCAGTAGTGTTGATTTGTATTGACTTGGAGTTAACTCCAGAGTGTACGATAGTTTAAATCCATAATTGGGAGGAACAGGAGTGGAGGGAAATTATCAGACGCGCATAGACAAGGCAAAAAAGGCGATAGAAGAGGCTGAATATATTTTGTTAGGCGGTGGGGCAGGCTTATCTGCCGACATGTATTCGTCGGCTTTTTACGCGTTTCGTACACAGGAGGAAAGATGGGCGTACTGGGCCAAACATATCAGCCTCAATCGTTATGAAACCGGCCCTACCAAGCTTTACAAGGATTTATATCGGTTGGTTGAAAACAAAAAATATTTCGTCATTACAACCAATGTCGAAAGCCGGTTTGAGAAGGCGGGATTTCCGCCATACAAAGTATTCGAGCTCCAGGGCAATTGCGGCTACCTGCAATGTGCAAAAGGCTGCCATGACAAGCTGTATCCTAATGAAGGACTGGTAAAGGACATGATTGAGACGACAGTTGATTGTAAAATACCATCCGAGCTCGTTCCCACATGTCCTGTCTGTGGCGGCGAGATGGTTCCAAGAATCAACCGATACTGTGTACACGATGAGAAGTGGGATGAATTAGAAGCGCTGTACAAAGACTTCGTACTGGATTCCGTAGGAAAGAAGAGGGTCTATATGGAGTTGGGTGTTGAGCGTGAAAACCTAATCCGATTGAAACAAGATCATCCGGGGAGCTTTGAGGAAAATGAAGATAGCGCCGTGGCATTCACCGAAGACATGCAAGAGGTTGTATCGGCTTTAATGAAGGTTTAGGAGTAGAGGGGGAATGTGTTACCATCCGTTTCCATTCAATAACCAAGCGGCTCTGCCGCACCGTCTGATGACTCATTTTGATATTCTAAGTAAAGAAATGTCATAAACTTCATGACATTTTTTAGATAAGTTTTTTTTTGGAAATTAAGGTAGTGTGGTAAAATAGTAGTGGTAAATACATTAACGATAGGAAGGAAGTGTTGAACTGTGCGAAATAAAAAATATTGGATCCTTTTACCTCCTTTTTTGTTGGTTGCAATATTTATGGCATTTTATTTACCACGGGAATTAAGACCCTTTACATTAATTGTAGCAGTAGTATTTTGGGTAGTACATTATATTTGGGAACATATTGAGAAAAAAAATAAAGAAAAAAAAATTAATAACCCCTGAATTTCGAAAGCTATAAAATCAAGAGCGAGCGTCAAATAGCCCCCACCTAGTAATCAGATGGGAGCGAGTGTATGATGAAAAGAGATTTTTCTTTCGGGTTTGCAAGCTGAGGCAATTGCTCAAACAGGTATACAAGGTACCTGAACGGATGCAGGCCGTTTTCTTTTGCCGTCTCAATCTCGCTGTAAATGGCTGCACTTGCTGTAGCTCCCCGCGGGGTATTCACAAACAACCAATTTTTGCGCTCAATCACAACGGCTTGATCGAACGTTCACTGCGGTTGTTGTCTATTTCAAGACGCCCGTCCTTCAGAAACGCGGTCAACTTCTCCCCCTGATTCAGACTATAAGCAATCGCTTGGCCGATCAGGCTCTTGGGCATCGTCCGGGTTTTCTGCTGGCGCAGCCACGCATAGTAAACGGCTTGCATCGCTCGGCCCGTTCCAGGTGGCTCTCTCCGGGTGTAGCTTCCCTGCAGATCTCGCTCAATCACAAAGAGCTGATTGCAATACGCCAGTCATTGGGCTGATATTCGGTTTCCGGATTGCCTTTGGCCTCCGGTGCCGCTTTTATCGTTTCGTCATATCTACGCCGTGCATGCGTCCAACACCCCACCAGGCCTTGCGTCATCCCACGTTCGGTATAACCACAGATACGAGGTGGGATTCCGCCGACTTCCCTGGCTCCGGCAATACCTGTAGTGTCGTCTCGTCCACATGTAGCTTGTCTTGCTCAAGCAGATACCGCTTCATTTCCGACACCATCGGCATCAGCCACTTGCTCAGTTCCATAGATCATCCAGTTTGCCATCGTTTGTCGCGATAACGTATAACCCAATCGGGCAAACTGCCGCTCCTGCCAATGCAGGGGCAGGTCGTCTACGTATTTTCTGACACATCACATGAGCCATCGCCGAAGGTGAGGCCAGAAAGCCCGGATACACAGGCTTTGGCATCGGAGCGGTCACGATCGGCGTCTTGATTGCGTTGCGTACGCAATGACGGCAAGCTACACCTGTCTTACATGACGAAGGACCTTTACTCGCGGAGGCACGATGGCGATTTCACTGCGAGTCTCGTTACTCATCTTATGCAGCGAACCGCCGCAACAGGCACAGATTTGCTCGCCTTCCGCAAGTTCGTACGTTACCGTTTCAATCGGTAGCTTGGATAGATCCTTTTCACGCTTGCCGGTCGTTTTCCGATACTCGTAGGCCCTTCTCCATTTCAGGCTCTTGTCCTCAAGGCGTGGCCAGCATTTCCGATTACTGTGAAACGATTCGATACGAGCAATGTCATAACAATTTTCTTTACAGCTCATGCTGCTGTTCATGGAATAGACCTTCAACTGTTTCTGCGCTCCCGAATTTCTAAGTCCAACCCTAAAGAAGAGTATTGTCGTTAATCTTTAGCTCACGGGCTACCTCTGCCACCAGGTGCGTGCATAGCAGATGGTTTTTCGTTTCCCGCGCTTCGCGTGGGAAACGGGCTGAAGCCCATAAAAAAAGAAAAAGGATAAACCCATCGTCAAGTTTAATTGACGTGGGTTTATCGGGCCATTCTGAAACTAAAATTTTTGATGAAGATTTGGTTTATTAAAAATTCATGGTTTGGTTGAGGGCAGAAAAAGTAGTTATTTAGAATTACGAAAAATATTTGATGACTTGATTTAAGATGTTTCTGTTAAAGCATCTTACGCCTTGCGTGGGGCTTAATTTATTAATAAACTGCCTCGTATGTTACGATTGTTGAATACGAAGTATGCACTTTCGCGTCTTTAATGGTAACTAAGACTCTCATATCGTGATCTGCTGCATACACCACTTCATTTTTATACTGTGTATTAGCGGAAAGTGTTGCAGCTAGCGTAGGTAACCATGCATTAGGACCTAAAAAGCTTGCTAAAGCTTCTGCTACTGTTGCGTATGGACTTGTTAAACCTTTCATATTAGCTGCCAGGTCTTTTACTTGGTCTTTTGAAAGGTAGTAAGAGCCAAGCACAACATAATCGTCGCTGCTCGTTGTTGCACTTCCGCTGTTGATATAATCACTTGCGTATGCACTAGTAGTAGCAATATTTGCTACAGACAAAAGACCACTAATCCCCATGGTTAAAGATAGTGCAATAGCTGTCCTCTTAATAAATTTATTCATTTTAAATCCTCCTAAACAAGTTATTTTTTCCTACTTTTGTAAAATCCCTCTCCAATTCCGATTATATCACCCATATTTTTCTAATGCAATTTTTACCAGTAACTTTCATATATTACTAATACAATTTTCACTAATAGATTTCATATATATGTATTGGTTAAAAATATAAATCTATATAACGTCTTGTCTCAATGGTTGATCCGCTTTTTTTTGTATGATTATTTAATAGCAAGGGTTGACGAAGCAGAGAACTTTTATTATATTGTCTATATACCTATACGGGTATATGTAATTAAAGGGGTGAGCACCTGTGTTAAACAGGAATTTTTTTTGCGATTTTTAATACCCTATGGGGTATATGGCGGGCCTAGTGGCAATTCGGATCTTAACTTGATTCATGGAGGGATTATTCATGGGAAATATTCATTTGAAGGCTATGCAGGCATCGGAACTTGCTAAAAAAACGATAAACAACGTACCCACTTTTATTCTGGATGTGCGGAATGAAGCGGACTATAACGACTGGAAAATCCAAGGGAATGAAATTGATTCGATCAACGTTCCTTATTTTGATCTTTTGGACGGTGTCGCTGCTGTTATTCCCCGGCTTCCGGACGATCGTGAGATTGTGGTCGTGTGTGCGAAAGAAGGTTCTTCCATGTTTGTAGCGGAACAGCTGGTGGAGCATGGGCAAAACAATGTGTCCTATTTAAAAGGCGGAATGAAGTCATGGAGCGAGCACTTGGAACCTGTAAAAGTAGGCGATCTGAAGAACGGAGGCGAAATTTATCAATTTGTCCGGATCGGCAAAGGCTGTCTCTCTTATATGGTCATTTCAAACGGTGAAGCAGCCGTCATTGATGCCGTCCGGATGACCGGCGTGTTTGAAGATTTTGCCAAGGCTCGTCATGCAAGCATTAAATATACGATCGATACTCATCTTCATGCGGATCATATTTCCGGCGGTCTGCAACTGGCCGAACAAACAGGAGCTTCCTATTGGCTGTCGCCTAAAGATGCAGATGAAGTTGTCTTCGATTATATGAAGCTTGAAGAAGGAAATGTTCTCACAGTAGGAAATACGGAAATCCATATTCAACCCGTATATTCGCCGGGCCATACCATTGGCAGTACATCCTTGATCGTCGATAATCAGTATTTGCTTACAGGGGATATTTTATTTGTCCGATCGATTGGGCGTCCCGATTTGGCTGGCAAAGCGGAAGACTGGGTAGCAGACCTCAGAAAAACATTATATGAGCGGTATAAACAATTGCCCGAGCATTTGATCGTGCTTCCGGCTCATTTTGGCCGTGTTTCGGAATTGGGTGAAGGCGGCAAAGTTTCTGCGCGGTTAGGTGACTTATATCAAGATAACGATGGATTGAAAATAGCAAACGAATCAGCATTTAGGCGGGCTGTAACCGAAAATCTTCCTCCGCAACCTAATTCTTATGTGCAGATAAGGCTCGCCAATATGGGGAAAATCGCGCCCTCGCCGGAAGAACAACGGGAAATGGAAATCGGCCCGAACCGATGCGCAATCCAAGATTAAAAAAGGAGGTTAACCGATGACTAGTTGGCGTGCAGACCGCATTTTAGTGTGTGTTGGACTTGCTTGTCCGCTTCCGGTAGTTCAAACCAAGAAAACGATAGAGGAACTGAATCCCGGAGAAGTGCTGGAGATTCGGGCTACCGATAAAGGCTCTATTGCCGATCTTCGGGGGTGGGCCGCTCGTACAGGACATCACTATCTTGGGCTAAATGAAGAGAATGGCGTCATTCATCACTACATTCGCAAGGCCGGCGTATCCGAGACGCATGAAGAAATCAACCATCCGCATACGGCGACGAATCTGGAGGTTCAATCCAAGTTAATGACTGGAGAGCAATTGATTATCCTTGATGTGCGGGAGCCTTCCGAATATGATTCGGGGCATATCCCCGGCGCGGTTTCGATCCCTCTGGGAGATCTGGAAGAAACAATGACCCGGCTGGACCCGGACAAAACGTATTACTTGGTATGCCGTACCGGCAACCGGAGCGATATGGCCTGCCGGAAGCTTGCGGAAAACGGGTTCAAAAGTGTTGTCAATATTTTGCCCGGCATGTCTCAATGGGAGCACGAAGTGGAAAAAAACAATCATTTTGCAGGAGGAACAGAAATGGCGCACTTAATTGTCGATGCTAAAGGTCTTGCATGTCCGATGCCGATCGTAAAAGCTAAAAAGGGTATGGCCGCGTTGGAACCAGGACAAATCATGGAACTTCAGACGACCGATAAAGGTTCGATGAAAGATTTTCAGGCATGGGTTCGGCAAACCAAACACGAGCTGATTGAAGCAAAAGAAGAGAACGGAGTATTTACGTTTATAGTGAAAAAATGATAACGATACAGGGCGTGGGTGAACGAAATGGATTCGGCAAAGGAAAAAACGACGATTGTTCTTTTCAGCGGGGAACTCGACAAAGCGATCGCTGCGTTTATTATAGCTAACGGCGCCGCGGCATATGATCATGAGGTTACGATTTTCTTCACGTTTTGGGGTCTTAACGCACTTCGCAAAGATGAAGCCGTTCAAGTCAAGAAGGGCTGGCTGGAGAACATGTTTGCAAAAATGATGCCTCGCGGCGCCGATAAACTCGGATTGTCCAAAATGAATTTCGGCGGAATAGGCCCCCAAATGATCAAGCACGTCTTGAAAAAACACAATGCGCTGCCGCTGCCGCAATTAATTGAACTGGCTCAAGAACAAGGCATCAAGCTGGTAGCCTGTACGATGACGATGGACTTGCTTGGCCTGCAGGCGGAAGAGTTGATGGACGGCATACACTACGCAGGCGTTGCCGCCTATTTGGGTGACGCCTCGGATGCAAGAGTGAATCTGTTTATTTAGTCTCTCCTTGCGCTTCCTCTATATTGTTTTCCGAAGTTACATCGGTAATAATATACCTATACAGGTATGTTGGAAGGAAGGGTTGCTATGAAATATGATGACGATGTAAAAAAAAGGCTAAAACGCGTGGAAGGGCAAATTCGCGGAGTTTTAAAAATGATGGAAGAAGAGCAAGATTGCAAGGATGTGGTCAGTCAAATCTCTGCTGTCAGAAGTGCGGCGGATAAAGCGATTGCCTACATTGTTGCGGTTAATTTGGAGAACTGCATTCGCGAGGAAAAGGAAGCCGGAAGAGATACAAGCAAAATGGTCAGACAAGCGGTCGATTTATTGGTCAAAAGCCGCTAATATTGAAGGCAAAGATGACGTCCCGGGAATCGGGGCGTCATTTTTAGGTTTAGGCTTATGACTTGGACTGGACAACAATTTAGTGTAATAACACCATGTGCTCTATACATACAAATGAGGTAAATTAATGACGGAGGTGATTCCATGTCTATCCTTTTGTGGCCCAATGGCGCGCCGCTGGCGAGAAGTAATAAACCCGCAGATTGCCCGTCAATGACTGCATACTTGTTGAAAAGCGATAGACCAAGCTCCTGCATCATCGTGTGTCCTGGCGGTGGCAATAAATATCTGGCAGAGCCCAAAGAAGGGATGAACATTGCGAAATGGTTGAATGAGATTGGTTTTTCGGCCGTTGTCCTTCATTATCGCGTGGCTCCTTATGACTATCCATGCCCTCTGCTGGACGCGCAACGGGCCATCCGGCTTCTTCGTAACAAAGCGCAAGAATGGAACATTGATCCATCGCGAATAGGCATCATGGGTTTTTCCGCAGGCGGCCATTTGGCCGCTATGGTCGGGACCCGCTACGATGCCGGTACGCCCGATGCCGATGATCCCGTTGAGAGAGAAAGCTCGAAGCCCGATCTGATGATTCTTTGCTATGCGGTGATGCTCTTATCGAACGAAAAGCTCGTCACTTCGAAAACACCTCCGGCATTCCTATGGATAACTGAAAATGATAGTAAGGTACCGGTCAAGCACAATTTGCGTTTTGCCTCTGTTCTTAAAGAACATGGGGTGCCGTGCGAAATGCACGTTTTTGAGGGTGGAAGTCACGGTTTAGGGCTCGCAGCAGATCACCCCAGCGCCAAATATTGGACGCAGCGTTGTCAGCGGTGGCTGGAAAAGCAAGGTTTTTCAAATTAGAGAACAATAACGTCCCGCCTTTCGTGGGAAAGGTCGGGACGTTATTCGATTCAAACTACCTTGCGGACGTCATTTCGGATGATTTTTGTGACTGGCCGTATCCATAAAGGAAGCCGATCGCTCCCACAACCAGAGCTGCAATAAAGATCAGCATCAAGTTGCTGTAATGAAATGCGGCAGCAACGGTCACAGTCGGAAGGAGAGGGAAGGCGAGCCAAGATTTTGTCAGCAAGCCTCCGACAGCGGCCACGCCAATCCCTTCGCCCAGGAAGCAGGCAAAGTTCAAAAAGCCCATGCCCGAACCGGATTCCTCGGAATCCAAGGCTCCCGCAACGCTGGCGGATACGACGGTTTTCACAAACGAAAGTCCGCCGAATGTCAGAACCATGGCGACGGAAACAAGCCATGGCGTTTGATCCGGGAACAATGAAACGCTCAGAAAACTTGCGCCGATCATGAATAAGCCGACCAACATGGTGAATACTGTCCCTAACTTATCGACCAACACCCCGCCGACAAATCCGAATAGTACCACACTGACTGTCCCGGGAAACAGGACGCCGACTCCGATAAAACTTGTCGGCAGTTGATAAACTTCTTTCATCATATATGGAACCATGGATACATAACCGGCGACTGTGCCTAACAGCAAGCTTCCCGTGAGCACACCGACAATAAACGTGCGCTTTTCAAACAAATAAGGTTTTATAAAAGGTTGCTCCGCATATCGAATACGCAAGCCAAACGCGATGAGCAGCAGCAAAGAAACGGCTAGAAATCCCCATTGGTATACGGTTGTGAACAGCGTAAAAGCTACAATCCCGACACTTAACAAAGAGGCACCGATGATATCGGTCTTTCCTTTTTTTGCAGTTTCGTCAGGCATCGTTCGCATGAAAAAAGGAATCGTGAGAAGCGTCATCATCGGCAGAAGGAACAACATGAACCAATGGAGATATTCGGTTACGAGCCCGCCAATCACAGGGCCGATTCCTTCGCCGCAGGCTACCATCGAACCTATCATGCCAAAAGCTTTTCCTTGGTGTTTCGTATCGATATACCGGGTAATGATGACCACGATCAATGCCGGAACCGCAGATATTCCTGCCCCTTGTATCAATCGGGCCGTCAAGACGCCCGGATACCACGAATGAAATAAAATTCCGATCAAGGAGCCCGCACCGTAGATCCACAGACCGAACAGGAGCAGTTTCTTCACACCATATAAATCGGACAGCTTTCCATACAGTGCAGTACCGATTGCGAACGTAAGGATAAAACTGGTGTTTACCCAATTCGCAGACGAAGGCGCGATGTCAAACTGGGCAGCGATATCCGGCAACGACACATTAAATATGGTCTCATTGAGAACGCTGAAAAACGCAATAAAACTAAGCCAAACGATCGATTTGGAATCGCCGGCCGCCTTGAATAACTTTTTCAATTGGATAGCCCCTTAATCTTTCAAGGGGAATCACGCAGTTTATAGGGCCAATGATGCGAATTCCCCTATTTTTTGTGCCCTTTTCTGCAAGTTGTACCTCATCGTAACGCCTCCCAATTCGAGTAGTCCAGTAAATTATACTATATAATCAGTTCTCGTGGTAAAACATGTGATGCCCGTACTTTCGGTAAGCCGGAGGCTGGGTAAACTTCACAATCGCCAAGCGTCCTTGCTTTTTGAATTAATCGTTTCACATCGCTCATATCATTGCCCCGGCTATAAAATCTTTTGATGTAGAAGTTCCATAATTATACACTAATTCCTGCAAAGTCGTTTCTCAAGGCATTGTTCCGGTCCTTTTCATTCACCGCGGCAACAATGCAGGGATTCTTCGGTTTTATCTCGAATGTTATTTCAACCGGAAACCCAGTCGTAGCAATGGTTTGTTAGGCTTTTGTGCATTGATTTTTTCAAGCGTTTTTCGTGATCTTTTACCCAAGATATTGCCCTAATTTATTTTGCGGAAGACGGAGAGGAAGTAAAAGTATGAAGACACTGTATCGACCCGTTGGACTTTTTGAGATGAAGTTGATTCTGGACTTGGATTTGAGAGGGTTCCCGCCAAGACTGCCGGAGCAGCCCATTTTTTATCCTGTGCTCAATAAGCTCTATGCGGATCAAATCGCACGGGAGTGGAATACAAAAGACAAATTTTCGGGATATGTCGGCTTTGTAACCGAATTTGAAGTTGCCAGTCCCTATATTGATCGATTTGAGGAGCAAGTGGTCGGGAGCAGTCAGCATAACGAATTATGGATCCCTGCCGAAGAGATGGATGAATTCAATCGCAACATCATCGGTCAAATCAAATTAGTTGATGTATTTTATGGTCGGGACTATGAGGGGTTAACTTCGGAAGGAGTGAATTTTGAAGCTAAAGACCCTATGGAGCAATTCGCGATTTGGAGAGAGATACATAAACTGGATATTTTAAAGCAGGAGATTAAAGAGCAATGGAAATGTATTTTCATGAATTATCCGTTTTGGAGTCGATCCAATTTCATCAATTATGGGATAACGCATGAAGAAAAAACAGCGATCCTGGCAGCTTTGAAGCAAGAATGGCACGAACAGTTTCCAAACATACCATTGTTTGCCGGCTAGATGAAGTCTTAATCGCGCGGGGAAAATGACAGGCGGCGGCCGCTGCTTATATATGTTAACATGTAGAAAAGAACCCTACCGGGACATCTCATGTGAATCTAAAAGGCAGGATTGAAACGATGAGCTTTCAATTAAACGATCAGGTGATCAGACGGCTGTGCGGCCGATTCTCTTATGAAGCCGGCACGGCTCTCTGCCAAGCCGGCAAAGTAACGTTTACGACGGCGGAGCCCGAAGCATCGCTCTTCAAAGCGGCGGTCGAAGGAAACATTCAGGTTTCCGTCGATTGCTCGCGGGAGGAGCCGGTTGCCACATGTTCCTGTCCCGTATTTCATCCTGACGACCAATACTGTGAGCATATCGCCGCCGTTCTGCTCAGCATAGGCGATTCTGAGCATAGGCCGCTGGAACAAATGGAATTGGCGGACAAAATGCTGGAGCTATTTAGCGACAAACCGCTCCGTCCGACGGGGGCCCGTTCGCTTTTCGATTCCAGGAAAGTTCTGGAGGTCGAGTTTATTTGCAAACCTTTTTTGTACAAGGATCGGAAGCACATGTTCGGCATCGAGATGAAGGTCGGGACTAAAAGGTTGTATGCCGTACGGCATGTGAGGGAATTTCTGCATCAGATCCAAAGAAGGGGATGCTGCGCCGTCTCCAGGCATTTCACTTACGATCCGGAGCTCCACAGTTTTCAGGCGGCCGATGATGCGGTCATTCATATGTTAATCCGAATCGGGGACAGCGCCCCTTTTTACAATGGGCCCGGAAGCCGGGATGCCGACCGGATGCTTGCGATTCCGCCGGCCTCATGGGAAGAGCTTCTTTCATTGCTTGCTCAAGCTCCATCGGCAAAACTCGGCCACAACGAAAACACTTATCACGGAATTTGTGTAACGGACGAACCGGTTCCGATCGTTTTTGCATTCGACCGCACTCCAGGCCCGGCAGAAAGTTATCAACTGGACGTGGAAGGTTTGGATGCAATTACAGTTATGGAATCATACGGAGTTGCCGTTGCGGAAGGAAAGCTGTTTCAACTAGCGGCAGATCAGCTCAAGCGTTTAATGGAATTAAAGCAAATATTCGGAGAGGCCCGCAAACACCAACTGCACATCATGCCGGAGCAAGCGGAAGCTTATTTGGAAAAAGTAATTCCCGGCTTGATGAAGCTGGGAAGGGTTACCATCGCACAAGCCGTTTCGGACCGGATGGAGCAAACGCCGCTGAAAGCCAAGCTGTTCCTGGACAGGCTGAAGGACCGGCTGCTTGCGGGCCTGGAGTTTCAATATGGCGATGTGATTATCAATCCGTTGGAAACGGGCGGCCGCAGCCGCGGCGAGGGGCGCTTGCTTTTGCGGGACGGAGACCGGGAGCGGCGCATTCTGGAGCTTATCGAGCGCAGTTCTTTCATTCAGACCGAAGGCGGGTATTTTTTGGCTGATGAAGAAGCGGAATACCATTTTCTGTATCATATCGTTCCACAGCTGGAAAAGCTGGTCCACATCTATGCAACATCAGCGGTGAAAGTCAGACTTCACCCCGGCGATGTCCCTCCGAAAGTCAAAGTCGACGTAGATGAACGAACCGACTGGTTGGAGCTGCAGTTCGATATCGACGGAATTCCGCAATCGGAGATTCGCAATCTCATTAAATCGCTTGAAGAAAGGCGCAAATACCATCGTCTGCCTAACGGTTCGTTAATGCCGCTGGAAAGCGCCGAGTTTCAAGAAATGATTCGCCTAATCAACGATATAGGTCTACACCGAATGGATGAAAAAGGGGCCCAATTTCGTCTTCCGGCCGTTCGCGGACTCCATTTTGTGGACGCCTTTCAAACGGGAAATGCCGTACAATTAGGCAAACCGCTCCGCCGCCTCTTGGAAAATATGCGGAATCCGGACTATCTGGATTTTCCGGTTCCCGACGGGCTCGTCCGTACGCTTCGGGATTATCAGAAGTACGGTTATCAATGGCTGAAGACGCTTGCCCACTATCGGTTCGGGGGGATTTTGGCGGATGAGATGGGTCTGGGCAAGACGGTCCAAAGCATCGCTTTTGTGGCCGCCGAGCTGCCTGTAATCCGGAACGAGGGAATGCCGGCGCTGATCGTCGCGCCTGCTTCGCTAATGTACAACTGGCATAACGAGCTCAAGCGATTCGCACCCGAAATTCGCGCCGTCATTGCCGATGGCAGCAAAGAAAGCCGGGGCGGTACGCTGAATGGCGTATCCCGGGTAGACGCGGTCATCACCTCGTATCCGCTGCTGCGGAGAGACATTGCGCATTACGCCGGTGTTTCCTTCCATACGCTCATCCTGGACGAGGCTCAGGCTTTCAAGAACCATACTACGCAAACGGCGCAGGCGGTCAAAATGTTGAAAGCCCGGCACCGCTTCGCCCTCACGGGAACTCCGCTCGAGAATTCGCTGGAGGAGCTTTGGTCGATTTGCGATGTCGTCATGCCCGGGCTATTTCCGGACAGAAGGTCTTTCGGCGAATTGACCAGGGAAGCTATAGCGAAAAGAGTGCGTCCCTTTTTACTGCGCCGGCTGAAGACCGACGTACTGAAGGAGCTGCCGCAAAAGATCGAATCGCTGCAAGCTTCCCGGCTGCTGCCGGAGCAGAAGAAGCTGTACGCGGCCTATTTGGCTAAATTGCAGCAGGAGACGTTGATGCATTTGAGCACGGACGGCTTTAACAAAAACCGGATCAAAATATTGGCCGGTTTAACCCGGCTGCGCCAGCTGTGCTGTCATCCGGCCTTGTTCGTGCAGGACTACGCGGGAGGTTCGGCCAAGTTCAATCAGCTGATGGAGCTGATCGAAGAGTTCCGAAGCATGGGGAAGCGGATGCTCGTTTTCTCGCAGTTCACCGAGATGCTGGGTCTTATCGGCCGCGAGCTTTCGCGTCGGGGTGTGCCGTATTTTTACCTGGACGGGCAGACCCCCGCCGCGGAACGTGTTGAGTTGTGCGGCAAATTTAACGCAGGCGAGCGGGATTTGTTTCTTTTATCCTTGAAGGCCGGGGGGACCGGGCTGAACTTGGCCGGAGCGGACACCGTCATCCTGTACGATCTATGGTGGAATCCGGCGGTGGAACAGCAGGCGGCGGACCGGGCGCACCGGATCGGGCAAAAAAGCGTAGTCCAAGTGATCCGCCTCGTCACCCAGGACACGGTGGAAGAAAAGATGTACGCGCTCCAGCAGAAGAAGCAGAACTTGATTGATGAAGTGATTAAGCCCGGGCAAGAAGGTTTGTCCGCCTTGTCGGAAGACGAAATTCGCGAGCTTTTGATGATTTAGTGTTCAAGGAATTTATACTTGTCGTATTTACAATATTTCGATATACCCTTCTGTTCCATGCACGCGAATTCGTTGCCCGTCTTTTATCAGCTTGGTAGCATTCTCCACTCCGACAACTGCCGGTAAGCCATATTCACGTGCGATAACTGCTCCGTGGGTCATCAGTCCGCCAACTTCGGTGACCAGGCCTTTTATGGATACAAACAATGGTGTCCAGCTAGGGTCTGTAAAGGAGGTGACTAATATATCTCCATCTTCCAGATCGGCATCTTCCATGTTTAAAATGACACGTGCCCGTCCCTCTATAACTCCGGAAGAAACAGGTAGACCTACAATAGCTTCGGCCGGCAGATTTTCACGTTTGTACTTACCTGCAATGATTTCACCATCAGACGTGATTACACGTGGGGGAGTTAGTTTTTCAAAAAACTTGTAATCGTCTTTTCGTTTGGTGATGATCTGATAATCCAGTTTATTTGTGCGTACGACTTCGTGAAGTTCTTCAAAAGTGAGATCGTATATATCTTCTTTTTCAAGAATAACGCCCGCTTGTACGAGCTGCTCGGCTTCTTTCAGCAAAGCCTGCTTATAAACGAAGTAGCGAGTAACCATGCCGTATTTGGGATATTCCCGATACCCGATGAAATTGCGGACGAGGTCGATCATTCGTTTTGTTTCTTTGGCTTTTTGTTCACCATCCGGCAATTGCTTCAATCGATCTAATAACTCTTGTTCCTTTGCCAAAGCTTCCTGTTGCCCTTGCTCAAATTTCCGATTGCTGGCATTAGGCTCAAAGTTTTTGATATTACCAAGAATCATGGGGACAAGTGTAGTTGGTTTTTCGCTCCAACGAGTTCTAGTAATATCGATTTCTCCGGCACATCGCATTCCGTATTTGCTGAGATAAGCATCGATAGCGTCGTGGGCTTCCTGTCCACCATCAAACTTAACCAGTTCATCCAAAAAGTTATCATCTTTTACATGCTGCAAATAATCAATGACTTCCGGATAAGGACGAATCACATCTGCGACATCCAATAGCGCCAGACCCATTTCCGAAGTAATATTGCCCAGTACGGATTGAGAAAGCGTATCTGCTGCGTTTTTTTCACCTAACCACTCGTTCATTTTTTCATTGATCCATGATGAAGCATCCATAGCAGCCATAATCACACCCGAACTTTGTGGGGCAAATAAAATCTTCTTTAATTGCTGCTGGATATCTTCCAGAATAAAATCAAATAAATCGGAACCCGATTTCGCTTGGATGTTTTGTTTTAATTCATCTATCGATGATTGACTACGCTTAATCAAATCAGAAACGATTGTCGGATCGTTCTCGAATTGTGCCAGCATATCTGTATTGCTTCTGCTTGGACTCGGTGCTGTTTGATCATTTGGTAACAATTTTATAAAATCTCGCTCTATTATGGTCATGAGTGCGCCTTTTATGAGCGGATCGGATCCCAGGGTATTTAATAAAGTTTCCCGGCCGACAGGTGAAGCCAACCTGGATGTAACATTAACAAACAACCTTCCACCAGCTTTGCGCATGGGTGCAGGAGTCGTTAACAGGAAAAAAGACAATCCCAGCGGTTTCATGGGATCTGTCATCATTTGTTGGTGACCGACAGATAGATAGACGTGATTTTCTTGATCATTCGCTTCAGGGATCGGGTATAAAGTCGTGATCGGACGACTCTGGACAATATTAAATGTATCATGGGCCAAACACCATTCGATATCTTGCGGCTGGCCGAAATAAGCTTCGATCCGTCTTCCGAGGCGTTCCAGTTGTAAAATTTGTTGTTCAGTAAGTGTCTGAGTCTTTTGCCGATCAAGTTCGATCTGCTGCGTCTCGGTTCCGCCTTCTTTTCGTCCATAGATCGCCAATTTTTTGGTTGCTATCCTCTTATCGACGATTTGCCCATCGCGAACTTTATAACAATCGGCAGATACCAAGCCAGAGACAAGTAGCTCTCCAAGTCCAAAACTGGCGTCGATGGATAACAATTTTCGGTTGCAGGTAATCGGATCAGCGGTAAATAAAATCCCTGAAGCCTGCGGGAAAACCATCCTCTGAACGATTACGGATAAATAAACTTGGCTGTGGTCAAATCCGTTTTGCATACGGTAGATTACCGCGCGATCCGTAAATAGGGAAGCCCAGCATTTACTGATATGCTGCAAGATTGCTTGTTTGCCGATGATATTTAAATAGGTGTCTTGCTGGCCGGCAAAAGAAGCATGCGGTAAATCTTCAGCAGTCGCACTAGAACGTACTGCATATGCATGCTCCTCGCCAAACCGGGAGAGATAGTGAGTAACTGCTTTTACAACATCGGATGGAATTTCTACTCCCATAATGGTTTGTCGAATCTCCCGGCTGATTTCACCAATTTGCGCTCGATCCTCTACTTTTAGCACGGTTAGTTGATCCAACAAAGCATGATACGTTTCGTTTTGTTCGATGGCTTTTTGATATCCCGCTGTTGTAACACAAAATCCTTCTGGTACTTGTATTCCTTCAATTTTTGATAATTCCCCTAAATTTAACCCTTTTCCGCCAACGAGCAAAAGCTGCGTTTTTTCCATTTCCTGAAAGCCGAGAACCAAAGAACACATTCTACATCTCTCCTAACCATTAAAATGAGAAAAACCATTTGACAAGAGTTAGCCCGACGTGGTACAATAAAATTGTAAGATGCGATAACTTTGTTCTTTCAAATATCAAAAGTCGTAATCCGATTATATCATCGTGATTGTTTATATGCAATACAAAAAGAACCTGGTGAAAATTCCTAGGTTCTTTTTTGATTTTCCACCACCGTTAGTCACACCAAAAAAACTAGTTCAAGCCGACTCCGTCACGGCATAATCACCTTACGGTTCTATACAGCCGTGAGCCAATAATTCCGTCCCTCTCGTAGGCTTTCTTCCAGCGGTCCGCGCTTCCCACAGCCTAAATACCTTTTTTCTAAGTGTCCAGTCTATTCGGACCAGTTTAGAGCGAGCGATCTCCTTGCTCTTTTTTTGTTTCAGGAAATAATTGGGGCTGTTTGTGAGAATTTTGAGAGACGCTTGTGGTAATATCCAAGACAATAAATATTTTGTCACATTTTGAAAGTGTTATCTGGGAGTCTGTTCGATGAACCACGTAGAAGGTATATAAATGCAAAATGACAGCAATTATGCAGTCATTATTCATTCGGTATGCACAAAAGTAACTCCGTCGGACAGACTCCTGGGTAAAAGGAACTATGCAAAATGACTCTAAGGATCCCACCATCTCATTTCCAAGGAGGAACAGCGAATGATACAGAAACGGAAGCGCAGAAAAAAGGAAAGGATGAAGAAAAAATATTCCTATCTCGTTGCCATGCTGGCGGCGCTGGGTTTGCATGCGATGCTGGCCGATAGGGTGGAAGCCAAACCTGCCTGGGCGGATGATAATTTTCTTCAATATGTGACTTACAACAGCGCGTTGTCCAAGTTTTCGAATGAAAATGACGACTATGACGAGAGCAATTTGCAGGCAAATGCATCCTATATTCCGAAGTTTCCCAACAATCTGAGCTTAAGGACGAAAAATTCAGGTTCTGATGACGATGGATTTGCCCTGGGCGGAACGATCTCGCCTGCGGATCTTCCGGCGCCTCTGATGGAGCTTGCGAAGATGGGACAGTTGGAATTCAAGGTCGACACCTCGGTAAGGATTGATGACAACGATACGATGATTCTGGTCACAAACGGAGACCAGGTCAAGAGACAAAAAAATAGCGATGACGGAGGGCTAGCGGTGTCGTACTCGATGACCTCGGGGTGGACTCCCTTTAAACCCGGCGGCAATAGCGTTCAATTTGTGCTGGACGATTCGCGGACTCCTCTTAGTTATTTTGAGAGCATAAAGCTGTCTCTTGTCGATACTGTTGGACCCGGCTTGCAGAGCATCACCGTGCCGAACGCAGGCAGCGGCAAATTCCATCTGGGCGAGACGATCGACATCGTCCTGCATTTTGATGAGATCGTGAATATCGACACGTCATTCGAGCTGCCGATGAACACGGGGAAAAAAGCCGTCTATTATTCAGGCAACGGAACGAAAGACATTACGTTTCACTACACCGTCGCAGCGGACGATATGACGCGCAGCGACGTTGGCAAAAAGCCTTACAATCAAGGAAGATATCTCGGCATCGGCACCCGGTCTGCTAGCGAATGGGACAGCCAGCAGGGCGGAGACGACAAAATCGGCTCGATTCTCCCGCCAAATGTGAAGGATCTCTCCGACAATGAGATGCTGGGCAGTACGATGGCAAATCCTATGAATTGGAAAAGTAAGTATGATACTTCTTACAATTACACAGGCGGTTCCAGTTACTCTAACCAACTGGACAGCAGCATGCTGCAGGTGGACGGCGTCGTGCCGATCATTAACGAAGTTCAAGTGGCGACGTCCACCGGAACGAAATATTTGAAGGCCGGCGACAAGCTCACGGTCAAGCTGCTGCTGGACGATATCGTTACGGGAACGAAAGGGTATATCGAATTCAACAACGGCAAAAGAGCCGTTTACAAATCGGGCAGCGGCACGAAGGAAGTGACCTACGAATACGTGGTGCAGCCTGAGGACGAGGGCAACGATTTGGCTTACAAGAACTTCGTCGCGAATCTGGGCGTTACCGACGATTTCGGCAATACGGCGATAGTGCAAAACAACTATACGCCCCCGTTGTCTCTTGAAGGCGAAGCGATTTGCGTCGATGCGAAGCTGCCGACCGTGCAATTTTTGCCGGATACGGATGGCACCTATGAACGCCAGCATACGGTCAAGCTGAATGTGATCGAGCAAGGGTCGGGCCTGAAGGGCGATGTTCTCAAGTATGCATGGGTGCAGTCCCCCGACCAGCAGAGCGTTGCATGGGTGACATATGGGGTCATGGACGGCAAATTGCCGACCGTCTTCAAAGACAATACCAACGGAGACTGGTTTGTAACGGTCCTGCTGGAGGACAAGGCCGGCAACGTCAACCGGATTACGAGCCCGGCCATTCGCTTTGACAACGTTAAGCCCGACATTGCCATTACGCCTGACGGAAGCGGCGGCGCATATATAGGTTCGCTGACGCCGCAAGTGACGGTCACCGATGCGCTGGCCGGTCCGGATGACGCCCGGCTGGAGTATCAGTGGGTGTATTACGACGACGAACTCAGCGAAACCGGATGGCTTCCGTTCCGTAACGGCCAGCCCGTGCAGACGCCTCAGTTCCCGGAGCACGGCCGATACACCTTGTATGTGCGCGCCTTTGACCGTGCAGGGAACAAATCCGAGGCTGTTACGCTGCCCTTTTATCTGGATGCGAAACCGCCGGAAATCAGCATGACGCCTGACGGCAATTTAACGCAGCAGCGGACGCAAAAAGCAAGGATCAGCGCCGTGGACGCCAACAGCACCTTGAAGCCGATCCAGTACTTCTGGAGTCAGGACGCCGAAGCGAAAAATGCGGTATGGAAGGAGCTCGGCTCCCAGTACGAGGTTTCGACCGACAATGAGAGCCAGCCGATGGAAGGCATCTGGTATCTGCATGTCCGGGCGTCGGACATTTGGGGCAATGAGGCCGTGGAGAGCAGGGCGTTTTACGTTGACAATACGCCGCCTTCCGTTGTTTTTCAATATGCGCCGTCGGTGACCGCATCGGTTAAGGAAGCGAAGGCGGCTGTGAAGGCGAAGGATGCGAACACGATCTCGGGGCTGTACTACCAATGGACGAGCTCCGAGGTCAAGCCTCCTTCGACGGATGCCGGCTGGGCTTCCTTTACGAACGGCGCGGCATTAACGAAGGGTGGCGCCGACGGCGACTGGTACCTTCATATTAAAGCGGTGGATTCGTTCGGCAATGAAAGCATCAGCACCTCCCGGGCGTTCAAGCTGAGCAATACGGCGCCGAAAAGCTCCGATTTTCAGATCGACATGCCGGAGCAAACGAACGCGAGTGAAGTGAAAATAAGGATCGGCACGGCATCGAAGGAGCCTTATATGTATCATGTTGCAGACCGGAACGGGCAAGAAATTCAAAGCGGCCCGGTAACGGACGGTTCGGCGTTATTTACGCTGGAGCTGCCTGCGGTCGAAGGGACCTACGGGTATGATTTCAGCTTTGAAAATGAAGTCGGCATCCGCAGCTATACGGTACCCCGGTCCATCGTCGTGGACAAGACGCCTTCCGTAGCCGAAGCCGTTTATAGCGAAACGGCGCTGACCCGCGGGCCGGTCACGGTTCGTCTGGCGAATCTCAGCGACAACGTGACGCCTGCGAATGAGCTGCAAACACCTGACGGCGACAGCCATGTGTTCGCGGAGAACGGCAGCTATACGTTCAAGGTAGTAGACAAGGCCGGCAACGAGCGTTTGATTCCCGTGCAGGTGGCGAACATCGATAACGTCGCTCCGAATATCCGCATCGACGCCGATAGGCAGCAGCAGCCGAGCCAAACTGTGAGCGCTGCCGTTTATGCCGACGATAACCGGACCGCCAAGGGCGATCTC
The DNA here is from genome assembly GCF_057749925.1 of Paenibacillus sp. sgz302191. NCBI lineage: Bacteria > Bacillati > Bacillota > Bacilli > Caryophanales > Paenibacillaceae > Paenibacillus > Paenibacillus sp. sgz302191. The sequence continues at coordinate 259,958 of NZ_JBYLHY010000005.1, read as the reverse complement.
CAGGTGTATTACCAATGGGCGAAATCCCAGTCGGCGCCTGACGCATTGGACGGCGGGTGGATAGCTGCGGCGAACGAAACCGTCATTACCGAGAGCGGCCTCGAGTTCGGGGAATGGTATTTGCACGTGAAGGCGGTCGATCAAGCGGGCAATGCGGCTATTCGAACGAGCGACAGGCTGATTGTCGACCGGACTGCGCCGATGGCGTCAATTGCGTATTCGATGACAGAGCCTACGGCAAATACGGTAACGGCGCATATCACGTTTGACAAAGCCGGCGTTCGCGTGCTCAATACGCCGGGAGGTATCCCGTACTATACGTTCAACGCGAACGGTTCCTTTGCCTTTGAATATGAGGACGAGGCGGGCAACCGCAGCAGCGCCCTGGCGACGGTCGATCAGATCAATCCGGCGCTGCCGAAAGCGAATGTTTCCTTTTCGACGACAGACCTTACGAAAGACGATGTTACGGTTACGATCGCCACATACAACAACCGCTTTTCGTTGGCGGATATGACGTTCGAAACAGGGATGGGCGAGCAGCTCGTCAGCAGCCAAACGAACGGCCTGTCGGTCACGGAATCCGTGTACACCATTTCGCATAACGGCATCATTTCCTTCGTTCTCCGGGATACGACCGGAGCGGTGGCCGATCAGCCGGTCAAGGTGCCGGTGTGGAACATCGACAAAACGGCGCCGGCCGCGACGCTCCGCTACGGCAGCACCGGCTGGACAAGAAGCGGCGTCGGCGTCACGCTTCAGTTGGAGGATGAGTCGCCTGCGACCATTTTGAACAACGGCGGCAGCAATTACATAGTTCTGGAGGAGAACGGCACGTTTACGTTTGAGTTCCAGGATGCGGCGGGCAACCGGTCTTCCGTGACGGCGGAGGTCACTCACATCGATAAAGAAGCGCCGACCGCCACGGTCGCCTACAGCACGACGGGGCCGACGAACGGGCCGGTCACGGCGACCATTCAAACGGCAGACAACAGGGGTGCGCCTGTGACGATTGTCAATAACGGCGGACAAGCGAGCTATACGTTTACGGAGAACGGAACTTTTGCTTTCATCATTCGGGATCAGGCCGGCAACGAAAGCAGCATCCCCGTCGAGGTTAGAAACATCGACAAGGTCAAGCCGACAGGAACTGTCGTATACAGCACCAAATCGTTGACGAACCAGGATGTAGTCGTCAATTTGACGGCGGTTGACGACGGCGGCGAACCGGTGACGATCACGAGCGACGGCGGCCCGCAGCATACGTTTAAGCAAAACGGCGTGTTCACTTACACTTTCAGAGACAAAGCCGGAAATGAGGGAACTGTCGTCGCCGGCGTCAATTGGATCGACAAAACGCCGCCTCGCGGAACGATCACCGCCTCCGAAACGAGCCCTACCCGGGAGGATGTCACGCTGACGCTGAATTTGCCGGACGGGGGCGATATTGTCAATAACGGCGGCAGCAATACGATGGTGGCGCATGAAAACGGCGACTACACGTTCCAAGCAGCCGATGCGCTTGGCAATACGGCGGAATTCACATATCATGTAGGCAATATCGACCGCAAAGCGCCGGTCGGGCAAATCATTTACAGCACGGACGGCCCTACGAACAAAGACGTGATCGCCACGGTGACGGCTGGTGAAGACTTCAAGGTGTTAAACAACAACGGCGGCAAGCAGGTGGTGTTCAAAGAGAACGGCGAGTTCGTGTTTGATCTGCAGGACGAAGCGGGCAACACGTCGTCCGTCAAAGCAACGGTCAACCAGATCGACAGAACGCCGCCAATCGTCACCGTCAAGTACAGCGAGACGAAGTTGACCAATCAGAGCGTCACGGCCTCCGTGTACAGCGAGAATGGGAAAAAGCTGATAGGCATCAATAACGACGAGAAAACGAGTCTCGTATTTAAGGAAAACGGCTCCTTCACCTTCATCGTCTCGGACGAAGCGGGCAATCGGGTCCGTGTCGGCGCGAAGGTGCAAAACATCGACAAAACGGCGCCTGTCGTCAAATTCGCCAATTCCGTAATGGTTTTCATGCCGGGCGAGACGATCAATTTGAATGATTTTGAAGCTTACGACGACCGGGACGGCGCGATTGCTCCCGACCGCGTTACGTTGAATCCGCCGCAGTTGGATACCTCGAAGGGCGGCGAGTACGTAGTCACGTACAGTACGACGGACCAGGCAGGCAATACCGCCGAGGTGAAGCGGCCTGTCAAAGTTTTGTCGCCGAGCGATTTTCTGGTTCTGGTGAACGGCCAATTCGAGCCTAGCGCGCAGTACATGGTCGAAGGCAATCAGGCCACTTTTAAAATCGTGAACTTCGTCGAGCAGTACAAAGCCTTCTACAAAAAGGGCGACGGCATGCTTAAAAGCGGAGATTTCAAGCTCAGCCCGGAGACGCTGGAACACGACGTAAACGGCGCGCCTGTCGCCAAGGAAATCCAATTCCAGGCCAAGCAGCCAGGCTGGCATACGTTTTATTTCCAGGATTTGAACCGGAGAACGGTGACGATCAACATTTACTTCCTTGGAGGCCAATGAGAAAAACTTCAATCGAAGGATTTCGAGGATGAGCGAACGCATTCTTATGTGGTGAGAAAGGAGCCAGGCTGTGTACAAATGGATTAGCAGTTTTTTAGTCGTCCTCATGCTGTTTATGTATTCTTCCGCTGAATTGGTTCATGCGGCGGTCGTAACCGATCCGCCTCTGGAGCTGGACAACGGGATTGTGAAGATGGTCGTTGACGGCAAGGGCCATTATACGATCAAAACCGTTCAAGGCAACCCGCTCAGAAAGAGCGATGATGACAAATGGCTGTTGTTTCAGGATAAAAGTCCGGATACGTCGTTTACGACGTTCCGGATCAATGACGAGGATTACATTTTCGGGGAGGGCTACGGGTTCAGTCTGGCGCGCAAGGCCGCTTTGCAGGGCCGCCCGGAAATTCAAGGCAAAGCGATTGTAACGACGTGGGATGTCGATGGCGTCGAGATCAAGCAGAAGCTGGAGCTCATCATCGATAAGGAAAATCCGAATTACGGCAATGTGTTCATTCAATACGGCGTAACGAACAAATCCGCGGCGTCCGTACAGGTCGGCAGCCGCATCCTGCTTGATGTGATGACCGGAACGAATGACGGCGCAGGCATCAAGATCGGGAATCAATTTATCGATACCGAGAAGGTTTTCAAAGGCGGCGACGTGCCCAAAATTTGGCGCGCGAGCGACAACGAATTTGCGCCAAACGTCGTTTCATACGGGTTGACCAGCGGTTGGGGCAACAAAGCGCCGGATTCGATGATCATCGGACACTGGCAGGGATTATCCAAATCGACATGGGATTACCAGGCGAATCCCGATCTCAATTTTACGATTGAGTCAAGCTACGGGAAGAAGGATACGGCTGTCGCTTTTTACTGGAATCCTACAGAGCTTCCGAGCGGAGAGCGCACCGTTTTTGAAACGTACTACGGCATCGGGGAAGTGCCCGACAAGACGTACAGCTATAACGTACAGTTGTCTTCCATCTCCAAATTGAATGTGAACGATACGTATGACGGTTATAAGGAAGAAGAGTTCGAGATTACGGCATTTGTCGAAAACAATCTTCCGAACTCGGCCGAGGTATACAACGTCACGGCGTCCATCAGCTTTGAAAAAGGGCTGCAGCTTGTCAAAGGCGAGGAGAGCACCAAGGTCAAGCGGCTTCTCAAGGTCGGCGAGCAGCAGGCGTTTACATGGCGGGTCAAGGCTTTGCCGCAGGATATTTACAAAATGGAGAAATATCGCGTCGATGTGTACGACAGCAGACAGATCGGGGCCGACGGCAAGGTAAGCACTTCGGACATTTACACTTCCAGCCGTTTCGTCCTGCTGCCAAGTGTGAACGGCGGACCGCCGAAAACGGTTTACAACACTGTAAGCCCGGACAAGCTCTACTACAGCGGCAAACGTTCGTTTACGATTAAAGGAACGGGCTTCGAGATGTATAAGGACACGACCAAATGGAAGCTGTTCCTCCAGCATACGGGCACCAAGCAGGAGCTGAAAGTACCGTCCAGCCAAATTTCGGTGCCTGACGATACGACCATTTTGGCGACGCTGGAAGACGAGCAGCCGGTAGGCGAATACAACATTATTGTCGAACAGAACGACGGCACGAGAACCCAACTGCCGTTCAAGCTGATGTCTACGAACGATAAATCGTATATTTCGAGAAATTACGGCGTTCTTGCCGTTCTCAAAGATTTTGCGCTCAAGAGTTCGGGCAGCGAGCCGACGTTTATTTACCGCGTTCTGCCGCTGAAAGACGAAAGTCAGCTGGAGAAGCTCAAAGCGAGCCTTCTGACCAATCATAAGGAAGGCGATCCGGAACGCAGCGTGCTTCTCACCATTAAGGGCGATATTCGCGAGGTGCGCACCCCGGCGGGGCAAGTATCGAAATATTTGGTTTACTCGGCGAACAAGAAGGCCATTATCAACGATGTCATGACTTACAGCTCGCCGGTTCCGATGATCATTTCGGACAACAAGCAGCAGGTGCGCAACATCGACAGCACATACAATTTCGGCTTTGCTTACGATTTGCAGCCGAATTTCAATCCCGGTTTCGAGTGGAATTTCGATGTTATCGGCAGTCCGCTTCAGCAGGGAACGGAAGTGAAGCCTGCCGCGAACGCCGATCTGGGTCTGCCGGAGTTCGGCTTCAACAAGGTCTTTACTTCGACCAACACAGGCTTTGATATCGATTATCCTTATAATAGCGGTCAATCCGGGCTGAATAAGGATCAAATGAGCCAGTTGAAAGCAACGTACGTGTATATTCAAGGACAAGGCTTGCTCAGCGTTAACGCCAAGAACGGCTTTGATTTCTGGTACGACAACTTCAACATTGCGCTCCAGGACGGCCTCAAATATACGCTGGACGGGGATCGCGACAAGGCGAAGGACGAGGCAGTCGTCGTGCATATGGACGGCGTCGGCAAGTTCCTGAACGTCATGTTGTCCGGTTTGCCGGTCGACGTTAACGATTTGATTTTGGCGAACCGCAATGACAAGGACGTGTTGTCCTTCGGCGCGAAGGTGTCTCTGCCGTTCCTTGGCAGCGGCAAGAAAAATGCGGACGGAGAAGAATCGAAAGGAACGCTGTCCATCGATGCGAAGGACATTCTTTTCTCCCGCAAAGGCTATGAAGGTCTGATCGCCAAGGGCGAGCTGTCGCTATCCAACTACGGGATAGTCAAAGGCGTCGAGGCTAACGTGGGCGTCGACACCTTCAACGGCCATTACACAGTGGACGGGTCGGCGGAAATCGGCGTCGTGAAAGCGGAGGTCAGCTTTGAGATTATCCGCGAACGGCAAAACGATACGTGGTATTTGAACAAGCTCGTGCTTTCGGGTGAAGGCGATCCAGGCATTCCGGTCGTCCCCGGCAGCGTATACGTGACGAAGCTGGGCGGCGGCGTCGAGAATTTGGCCGAGCTGACGAATCCGTACTACGGCGGAGCCGATATTTTCACGGTGGTCGTGCTCAGCGATATCGGCGCGATAAAGGACATCAAGGGAGATATGGTGTTCAAGGGAGAATTCGAAGGGAAATTCGACCGGAGAAAAATGCGCATCGACGGCAATCTGGACGTTGCCTCCCTGCCGATTTTCAAGACGGCCTATTTGGAAGCTTCCTGGGATACGGGGACGGATGAGAGCTTCTATGTCACCGGCGGCGGTACGATCGATATTTTGAGCGGGCTCATTAGCGGCGGCGGCAGTGTCTATGTATCCGATAAGCGTTTTGACGGAAGGGCCAGCATTGAGCTGAAAATCCCGGATGCGGTTCCTTTTGTCGGCGGGGAAACGCTGGCGAGAGCTTCCGCGGGCATCAACAACGAGGAAATTTGGGCCGCGGCGCAGATCAACCTGCTTCTCGTATCCATCGAACTGTCGGCCGATTATTATTGGTCAGGCGGTCTGGATGTCGGGGTTGGTATCGCATCTTCCGATCCGAGTTATATTCCTCGCACCAACCGCAACAGGGGCATTTATTCCATGCCGGTCAGAAAAGGGAACCAAAAAGGCACGATGATGTACGGCACGAATATGCGGATTATCGGCAGCTCGAAGCCGACATCGCTGCTGGCTTCGAAGAACGGCGTAATTTTCGACAACGAGTCGCCGATCTACGGTACGGGCGCGGCGCTTGCGGCAGCCGACGACAAAAAGACGCATACTTTTGCGATGAATGACGCTTCCAGCAGCTATCTGGTCGAAGTGGCGTATGAGGGCGCTCTCCCTCAGGTGAGTGTTACCAAGCCGGACGGCACGCCTATCGATCTGGTAGAGAAAGGAAATTACTTCATTCGCAAGGCCACCGATAACGGCGTCGAGAAGCATTACATGGTGATCGGCTTCGAAAAGCCGGAAGCAGGTGTCTATACGCTGACTTCCGACCGCGAAGTCGAAACGAAGCTGGCGCAGGTGATGCCTGTGCCGAAGCTGACAGCCGCAAGCGCGGAGCTTGCAGCCGGCAACAAGCTGCAGTTGAGCTGGAGCGGCGAGCATTATAAAGCGTCGGCCAACCCCGACGAAGCGTCGAAGCTTATCGTCTCCTTGTCCACGGAGAAGGAGAACGCCGGCCGAGTGATCGCCACGCTGGACCCGCAGACAGGCGGGCAGACGATCGATATACCGGACGATGTGCAATCCGGCGATTACTACGTCCATTTCGGTCTGTCGACGGAGAAAATGTCCTACAGCGAAAAGGATTCGGAGCTGCTGCATATCGTGAATCCGAAAGCTCCGGCAGCCGTCGGCTCCGTGCAGGGCGCCAAGAACGGCAACGGCATGCTGCGCGCTACCTGGCCGGCAAGCGCCGATCCGGCGACTACGGGCTACAATATCGAAGTGTTCGACGCGGACGGTAAAGCGGTCGACACATTCGGCGCCGCCTACGTTGACGCGAAGAATACGAAGAAAGACCAGAACGGTAATTACAACGTCATTATTGGCGGTACTTACAAAAGACCGGCCAGTGCCAGCAAAACGCCTGAAATTCTCGGGCTGGAAACTGGCAAAACTTACAAGATCGGGGTTACGCCGGTAAGACAGGAGACGGACAGTCAGGACAACAAGAAGAGCAAAACTTACTACGGACCGACCGTCATCAGCGCCGCCGTGGAGCTGCCGAAGCCTAATCCTCCGCAGATTGCGGTCAGCGTCGCAGGCAAAACGAAGGAGGGCGTCCTTATCGCCGATACGGAAGCCATCGACATCGTACAGGGCTCCGCTCCGCAAATGACGGGCGTGAGCGAACGCGATGTGAAGCTGAAGCTGAGCGCCGGGGAAGAGGTTACGGCCGACATTTACGTCGATTCCGTGAAGTACGGCAAGCAACTGCAGGGCACAAGCGATGAGCTTACCCTTTATCAGCTGACGGACGGCATTCATTATGTTGATGTGGTCGCCAAAAACAAAGACGGAGACATCGCCGTGAAACGGGTGAAGTTCGTCGTCGATACGAAGGCGCCTGTAGTGATGCTCGACAGCCCTGCATCCGATTCGATTGCGCCAAGCGGCACCGCGGAAATTCAAGGCAGTACGGAAGCGGGCGCCAAAGTGGTCGTTGACGGCCGCGAAGTGTCCGTTGACGACAAAGGCAATTTCCATGCGTCCATACCGCTGAGCAATCAATACAAAAGTCAGATTGCCGTTTCATCTTCGGACGCCGTAGGCAATACGACTACTTCCAGGCTGCAGGTTATCAACGGCTCCATCAAGCCGCTCAAGAAAGTGCGCTTGACGCCGAATGTGGAGAAGATGAAAGCCGGGGATTCCGTGCAGCTTCAACTGATCGGCATTCAAAACGATGCCGCAGGAACTGAAATGGTCGTCGATCCGGAATATGTAAAATGGGAGTTCATGGAAGGCGAGTCGATCGCCCAAGTGGATGCGAGCGGGAAGCTGACGGTAAACCAGGAAGGGGACGTCGTTCTCCTTGCCTCGTATCAAGTGGCGGATACGTATTCGTTCCAGGACGCCGTCGTTGTGAAGGTCGGCGGGGAAACGGACATCAAACCGATAAGCAAAGTGAAGCTGTCTCCGACCGTGCAAAAAATGTTCATCGGCGACACGGTCAAACTGGATCTCACCGGCTTGAGGGATGACGGCACCGCCGTCACACTCGATGACAGCAGGGTGACCTGGGAGCTCACGAGCGGCGATACCTTCGCCAGCCTCGACCGTTCCGGCAGCCTGACGGCGCTTGCCAAGGGGGATGTTACTGTCCGCGCTTCCTACAAGTTGATCAGCGGTGCGACGGCCCAAGACGAAATGACGATTCATATTGAAAGAGATCCGAAAACGATCCAGCTTGTCGGCGTCAAACAGTCGCTGGATGTGTCCAAAATGCAAGCAGGCGAATCGCTTCAGCTGAAGCTTACCGGCATCGATGACGAGGGTTCCACGGTAGCTCTCAAACCGGATCAGATCAAGTGGGAGCTGACCAAAGGCTCAGAGATCGCATCTATAGATGCATCCGGCAAGCTGAAGGCGCTGCAGGCCGGCGATGTCAGCGTACTCGCCACCTACACGCTGGATAACGGAACCGCCTTGCAGGATACGAAGACGATTAAGATCGAGGCCAAAAGCGATTCCTCGGATAGCGGCGGCACACCGCCGATCACCGGTCCGGTTGTTCCCGCCGAAGACGGGAACAAGGACAAGGATCTGGATGCGCTGCTGCAGCAAATGCTCGACCGCTTCAAAACGCAAGGCATCAAGGAAACAGGCGTATTCGATCTGTATCCGGATACCGATTTGCAAAGCAAGCGGGTTGAAGAAATTACCGTTTCCATCTATAAAGGTACGGTCAGCCAGGCTGACAAACTGGTTGTCGGCAAAGCAAGCGACGCCGGCAAATACGTCAGCAGCGAAGAGAAGCGCACCAAACAGCTTGTTTCCGGCATTTATGAGCTGGGTATTGTCCGCAGCGGCAAGCAGACGAGCAAGCCGGCCGAAGTGAAGTTCCATTACGACGCTTCGCAATTCCCGGATTCAAGCGGCTTGACGGTATACCGTTTTAACGACTATATGCAAAAATGGGAAATGGTTCAGGGCGTGAACGACGCCGCTCACGGCGAGGTCACCGTGCAGGCCGGGCGTCTGGGCAAGTTTGCATTGTTTAATGTCGCACAGCCTGTCAACTTTAAAGATGTTGCCAAAGGCAGATGGTCCGCTGCAGGCATCTACGCGCTGCAATCGCTGGGCGTCGTCGACGGCGTTTCCCAAGGCGATAATCTCCTTTTCGAGCCGGAGCGCAGCATTTCAAGGGCGGAATTTATGAAACTGCTCGTTGCGGCGAAAAAACTGGCCTTGCAAAACGGCAATCTGGAGAATGAGTTTAAAGATTGGAATCGAATTGCAGACTGGGCCAAGCCTTACCTGTATACGTCCGTGGTTCAAAATATTATGGGAGGCCGTCAAACCGCTAGCGGACTCGTGCTGGATAGCGATGCGCCGATTACGCGCGCGGAAGCCGTTGCGCTTTTGGGCAGAGTTGTGAGCGGCGCAAGCAGTGCGGCGGGAGACGGGAAGCCGTTCGCAGATGCGGCCGACATACCGGAATATGCGCGTTCCTATGTCAAGCAAATCCGTCAGAGCGGATTCATGGACGGCTACGAAGACGGCACGTTCAGGCCTTCGAACCCGATGACCCGGGAAGAAACAGCCGTATTGATTCACAGATTGATCAGTTATTTGGATAAATAAACAGCCTTCTTGCAAGGCGGCAGTAACTTTGGGACAGATCCTTTGGGGTCTGTCTTTTTTTATTCTAAAAACTCGACGCCTTCACCGATGTCCTTCATCCAATGGTGTCGCAGGCGCCCGTCCGTGACTCGCCCGAAGCCCACCCGAGGCTCGTCCGGCGGTGGGTTGCGGCGGTTCGCGGCGGTTCGCACCGCGCGCAGCTCCCAGCGCGCGGTGTCGCGCTGCATGACGGCGGTCGGTCGGCCACATGCCGCTCAAAGATGGCGCAGCCGCCCGACAGGCAGACCGACAGCGAGATCAAGCCTAAAAACCCCCGCGCCAGAGCCGAACAGCCGCAATCTGCCTGGCGGCACGAAGAAAACCTGCAAAAATACATGAATTTGCACCCTTTTTACGCCGGCCGCGAAGAATTCCTGCAATTGTGCAGGTTTTGCGCCGCGCACATAGGCTCAGGTTCATTTTCGCCGAAAAAGCCTGCGCTTTCGCAGGCTTTTAGCCAAAATGAATCATTACCGCTGGAAAACCTGTATTTTTGCAGGTTTTTCCTGATTCCGGCTAGCGGATTGCCTAGCGGCGCGAAGAAAACCTGCAAAAATACATGAATTTGCGCCCTTTGTACGCCGGCCGCGAAGAATTCCTGCAATTGTGCAGGTTTTGCGCCGCGCACATAGGCTCAGGTTCATTTTCGCCGAAAAAGCCTGCGCTTTTGCAGGCTTTTTGCCAAAATGAATCATTTCCGCTGGAAAACCTGTATTTTTGCAGGTTTTTCCTGATTTCGTCTTGCCGGACCGCCCGTCTTGCGGCGACGTAATCCCTGAGGGAAGGCACGGGCGCGTAGCGCGGAGTCCGCGAATCCCGGCGTGCAGGTGTGGAGGAGCGTGGCACGGGCCCAACGGGCGGGGCTCGCGGAGCCCGCGAATCCCGGCGTGCAGGTGTGGAGGAGCGTGGCGCGGGCCCAGCGGGCGCGTAGCGCGGAGTCCGCGAATCCGGCGGGCAGGTGTAGCGGAGCGTGGTGCGGGCCCAGTGGGCGGGGGCGCGGAGCCCGCGAATCCGGCGGGCAGGTGTAGCGGAGCGTGGTGCGGGCCCAGTGGGCGGGGGCGCGGAGCCCGCGAATCCCGGCGCACAGGTGTGGCGTAGCGTGGCGCGGGCCCAACGGGCGGGGTTCGCGGAGCCAACGAATCCCGGCGCGTAGCGTACCGCTACATGGCGGCGTTCGCCTCACCGGCCGCCCCTCCCAGCCCTTTGCATCGGATAAAAGGGCTGTTGCCTTTTTCGCGGCGGATACACTTTTCGCGTGCGATTTTTATGTTTTTTTTACACCCTGGCCCCGTTTATTTACCCCCTTTTTACGCCGATCCGTATTAAGATTTCACTGTGGCGACGAGGGGGAGTTCGTATGCGATTGATTGTTTAAGGGGACAGCGGACTCAATCGACAGTTGTTGCCAAGAGGAGGTAGCCCCATGACGGTGATAGGGATTATTGCTTTTGCCTTGATTGTGTACCTTGGGTTTGTTCTGGTGAAGCCGGAGAAGTTTTAAAGAGATTATGGGTTTAGTCGAGCGAGGAGGAAATCTTGCATGGGCATGGGATTGTTACAGGTAGCCATAACGCTGGTCATCATCATGTTATTGGTTAAGCCTGCGGGCAGCTATTTGGTTAAAGTGTTTAGTCATGAAAAGACCGGTCTGGACCGGGTTTTCGGTCCGTTCGAGCGGATCGTTTACCGGACGATGGGAGTTCGCGAACAGGAGTCCATGGGCTGGAAGCAATATTTGGCAGCCATGCTTCTTTCTAATTTCATTATGTTCATTCTGCTGTTTCTCGTCCTGCGGCTGCAAAAGTATTTGCCGCTCAATCCGGACGGGATTGATAATATGCCGGCCGCGCAAGCTTTTAATACGGCGGCGTCCTTTATTACCAATACGAACTGGCAGTCCTACAGCGGGGAAAACGCGCTGTCGTATTTATCGCAAATGCTCGCCATCACGTTTCCGATGTTCACATCGGCGGCGACTGGCTTTGCGGTTGCGATCGCGTTCATTCGCGGATTAATCGGCCGCGAGGATAATCTCGGCAACTTTTACGTAGATCTGGTCCGCTCGATTACGCGCATCTTTTTGCCGCTCAGTTTTATTGTCGCCCTATTCCTGGTGTTCCAGGGCGTACCGCAGACGCTGCAGGGCGCAGTGACGGCGACGACGCTGGAAGGCGCTCAGCAGACGATAACACGCGGGCTTGTAGCATCGCTTGAATCCATCAAGCATCTCGGCACGAACGGAGGCGGGTGGTTCGGTACGAACTCCGCGCATCCTTTTGAAAACCCGACTCCTCTGGCCAACCTGGTCCACATCGTTTGCATGATGCTGCTGCCGACGGCGCTCGTCTATGCTTTCGGCCTCATGATCAAAAATAAAAAGCAGGGCTGGGCCGTATTTGCGGCGATGGGCTTCATTTTTCTGGTCATGCTGACGACGGTGTTTGTCTCCGAGTACCGCGGGGTTGCCGCGCTTGATGCAATGGGCGTTCACGGCAACATGGAGGGCAAGGAGGTCCGGTTCGGGCTGGCGGAATCCGCGCTGTTCACAGCGGTGACGACCGCCGCGACGACAGGCTCCGTCAACAATATGCATGAATCTTTGACCCCGATGGGCGGTTTTACCGCACTTGCTGAGATGATGCTCAATAACGTTTTTGGCGGCAAAGGCGTAGGGCTTTTGAACGGTTTATTGTATCTTATTTTGTCCATTTTTATTTGCGGTCTGATGGTCGGGCGGACGCCGGAATTTCTCGGCAAAAAGATCGAAGGCAAAGAGATCAAGCTGGCTTCCATCGCGCTGCTCGTCCATCCGATCATCATTCTTGCGCCTACGGCTTTGGCGCTCATGCGTCCGGAAGCGGTCGCTTCGATTGCCAACCCGGGCATGCACGGCCTTTCGGAAGTGCTTTACGCCTTTACGTCGGGGGCTGCCAATAACGGTTCCGCCTTTGCGGGCTTGAATGCAAATACGGATTTTTACAATGTGGGCATTGGGCTCGTCATGCTGTTCGGCCGGTATATTTCGATCATTGCGATGCTGGCGATCGCCGGTTCTTTGGCCATCAAGCGTACGGTTCCGGCAACCGCAGGGACTTTGCGGACGAATACCCCATTGTTCACCGGAATATTGGTGGTGATCATCGTCGTGATCGGGGCGCTTACGTTCTTCCCCGCACTTGCATTGGGACCGATTGCCGAACATTTGGCCATGCCGCATTAAGCGCGGCGCAGAGAAGAGGGAGGATCCATATGGCTGCTGCACGTAAAAAAACATTAACGAAAGAAATTGTCTCACAGGCGATCATCGATGCTTTTAAAAAGCTCAATCCCGCAACAATGATTAAAAATCCGGTGATGTTTATTGTAGAAGTAGGAACTTTCATCACTTTGCTGCTATCGGTCAAGCCGGATCTTTTTGTCGCTTCAAATGCAGGCCGGGGCTACAATATCGCCGTATTTTTCATCCTGCTGTTCACGGTGCTGTTCGCCAATTTCGCCGAAGCGCTGGCGGAAGGCCGCGGCAAGGCGCAAGCCGATACGCTGCGCAAAACGAAATCCGAGACGATGGCGAAGCTCGTGCAAAAAGACGGCTCTTATAAGCAAGTATCGTCCACTCAATTGAAAAAAGGAGACATCGTCCGCGTCGATGCCGGCGAAATCATTCCTACGGACGGCGAAATCGTCGAAGGGCTCGCCTCCATCGACGAATCGGCGATAACCGGGGAATCCGCGCCGGTCATTAAAGAAGCGGGCGGGGACTTTTCTTCCGTTACCGGGGGAACCCGAGTCGCTTCGGACTATATCGTCGTGAAAGTGATGACCGACCCCGGCGAATCTTTTTTGGACCGGATGATTTCCCTCGTCGAAGGCGCCACACGGCAAAAAACGCCGAACGAGATCGCTTTAACGACGCTGCTTGCCGTATTAACGCTCATCTTCCTTATTGTTATTATGACGATGGTTCCCATGGCGCAGTACTTGAACATTCAATTGGATCTGGCGACTTTGATCGCCCTGCTCGTTTGTCTGATTCCGACGACGATCGGCGGGCTGCTGTCCGCGATCGGCATCGCGGGGATGGACCGGGTTACGCAGTTCAACGTGCTGGCGATGTCCGGCAAAGCGGTTGAAGCGGCCGGTGATATCGATACGCTGATCCTGGACAAAACAGGGACGATCACTTACGGAAACCGGATGGCTGCGGAGTTCGTGCCCGTCAAGGGCGTATCGTCCAAAGAAATGACCTTGGCCGCTTTGAAAGCTTCCGTCAAGGATGAAACGCCTGAAGGGCGTTCCGTCGTGGAGCTTGCCGGCAAGCTCGGAGAATCGTGGGCCGAAAGCGAATATGCCGGCGCCGAAGCCGTCGAGTTTACGGCGGAGACGCGGATGTCCGGCCTTAACCTGGCCGGCGGCGCGCAAATCCGCAAAGGCGCGGTCGATGCGATCAGGAAGCATGTGCTGGCCCAAGGCGGCGGGATTCCCGCCGACCTGGAAGAGATCGCGAGCCGCATCGCGAAGGCCGGGGGTACGCCGCTGGCCGTAGCGGTCGGCGAGCGCATCTATGGCGTGATTTACCTGAAAGATACGGTAAAGCCCGGGTTGAAAGACCGGTTCGCGGAGCTTCGGGCGATGGGGATCAAGACGATTATGTGCACGGGCGATAATCCGCTTACGGCGGCCACGATCGCGCTGGAGGCGGGCGTGGACGATTTTATCGCCGAAGCGAAGCCGGAGGATAAAATCGCTGCGATCAAAAAAGAGCAGATGGAGGGCAAGCTTGTCGCCATGACCGGCGACGGCACGAACGACGCCCCGGCTCTTGCGCAGGCGGATGTCGGGCTCGCGATGAACTCCGGCACGATGGCCGCCAAAGAGGCCGCCAACATGATCGATCTGGATTCCGATCCGACGAAGCTGCTGTCCGTCGTTTCCATCGGCAAACAGCTGCTGATTACGCGCGGCGCACTCACGACCTTTTCCATCGCCAACGATATCGCCAAATATTTTGCGATCATTCCCGCTATGTTCATTTTGGCGATGCCGCAGCTCGCGGCGCTGAACATCATGCATTTGGCCTCGCCGCAGTCGGCCATTTTATCGGCATTGATTTTCAACGCCGTCATTATCCCGCTGCTCATCCCGATTGCGATGAAAGGCGTGAAATACCGCGCGATGACAGCGGATAGACTGCTTGCGCGCAACGTTCTCATCTACGGCGTCGGCGGCGTGATCGTTCCGTTCATCGGCATTAAAGCGATTGATCTGGTGCTTTCCGGGCTGCACATCGTCTAAAAACATAAATTAGGAGATATGAATATGAAAACGATATGGACTGCGATCCGCGTATCCGTAGTGCTGATGCTTATTTGCGGACTCATTTATCCCCTGGTTACGACCGGGGTCGCTCAAGCGCTATTCCCCAAGCAGGCTGACGGCAGTTTGATCGAATCGGGAGGCGTAACGGTCGGTTCGGAGCTGTTGGCGCAAAATTTTGAGTCGCCGAAGCTTTTTCACCCCAGAGCGTCGAACGCCAAATACGATCCTGCCGCTTCCGCCGGTTCGAATGTGGCGGTCGCCTCCGACGATTATGTAAAAGGCGTTGCCGGTCAAATCGGCGATGTGAAAAAAGAGAACCCGGATATGCAAAGCGTCCCCACCGATCTGGTCACGGCTTCCGGCTCCGGGTTCGACCCGGATTTGTCTCCGGAAGCGGCGAGGGCGCAAGTTCCGAGAATCAGCCGGGAAACGGGAATCGGCAGCGAGCAGCTGTATCAAATGATCGACGCCCATACGAAAAGCCGGCAGCTTGGCATTTTCGGCGAACCGCGCGTAAACGTAACGGAATTGAACATGGAGCTGATAGGCAGTGGAAAGCTTTAAAAGAAAGACGCCGGAGGAAATCCTGCACTCGATCTCCAAGCTCCACCGCGGCACTTTAAAAATTTATATCGGTCCTGTCAGCGGTTCCGGGAAGACGTATCATATGCTGCGCGAAGGACATACGCTCAGGCAGCAGGGGATCGACGTCGTCATTTGCGCGGTTTCAACGCTGCAAAGGCCCGAGACCGTGGAGCAGCTGGGCGATCTGGAGAGGGTTTCCAGCCTGCATTGGTTCCGCCATGATACCGAAATGAAAGATTTAAATCTGGATGCCTTACTCACGCGAAATCCCGAAGTCGTGCTCGTTGACGGGCTGGCCCACCGGAACCGTCCGGAAGCCCGTTTTCCGACCAGGCTGGACGACATCAAGTTTTTGCTCGCCCATGACATTAGCGTGATCACGACGGTTAACGTGTATGAATTGGAGGGGTACACCGAGCTTGCCCAAAAGCTGACGGGGATCGAGGTCGAGCATACCGTTCCCGCGGACACGCTGGAGCTTGCCGACGAAGTAAGGCTCATCGATGTTACGCCCGAAACGGTTCTGAACCGGCTTGCCGAGGGGCATCTGAAAATAAACAAGGATGCGCCGGTTTTTGAGCGCGGCAATTTGGGCGTTTTGCGGGAGCTTGCCCTGCGGTTGGTCGCCGAGGATGTGAACGAGTCCCTGAAGGAGCACCGGGAAGAAATGGGGCTTCTGGGCCCGTCCGGGGCCGCCGAGCGCATTCTGGTGTCCACGCAGTATCATTGGAACGGCTCGATTTACGTCCGCAGGGGCCAGCAAGTGGCCAAAAGGTTGAACGGCGATCTGGCGGTGATCACGTTCCGCGATTTTAAAAAGCCGTTATCGAAAGAAGCGGCCACTTTTCGCAGAAATATGATCAAGCTCGTAGAAAAAGTCGGCGGCGAGTTCGCGGAGCATCCTTTTCAACATCGCCGTCGCATTCCCAAGACGATCGTTCAGTACGCGGCCCGTCATCATGTCACGCGCATCGTGATGGGCCATACGAAGCATACGAGATGGCAGGAGTTTTGGCAGGGTTCCGTCGTCAACGCGCTTTTGAAAATTGTAAAAAATATCGACGTCTTTCTGGTAGCCGACCGCGCGGAGCATGAAGGCGAACGGATTCTTCCGGCCAAAATCGTAGCCGCCAAAGAACAGCACAAATACCGCCGGTTAAGCGAGCAGGAGGTTGCCGAAAAAATCGGCAAAATCAAGCGCGGCAAGTTCAAAGTGTATATCGGAGCCGCGCCCGGCGTAGGGAAAACGTATATGATGCTCCGCGAGGGCAACGACCATCTGAAAAAAGGCATCGATGTGCGAATCGGCCTGCTGGAAACGCACAACCGCAAAGAGACGATCGCCCAGACCGGGAATTTGCCGGTCATCCCGCGGCAGCGCACGGTGTACCAGGGCGTAACGCTGGAGGAGATGGATACGCAGGCGATCATTCGCGCCTGTCCTGAGGTCGTGCTGGTCGACGAACTCGCGCATACGAACGTCCCCGGGAGCAAAAACAAAAAAAGATATGAAGATGTTCTGGAAATTTTGGATGCGGGAATATCCGTTATTACGACTGTGAATGTGCAGCATTTGGAAAGCTTGAACGATGCTGTGGAGCAAATAACCGGCATCCGCGTCAGGGAAACGGTGCCGGACAGCATTTTGCAAATGGCCGATGAAGTGCAGTTGATCGACGTCGCCCCGGAAGCGCTGCAGCAGCGCATGCGCGAGGGGAAAATATATGCCGCGGCCAAAATCGAGCAGGCGCTGCATCACTTTTTTAAAACGGGAAATCTCATCGCCTTGCGCGAGCTTGCGCTGCGCGAAATCGCCGACGATGTCGACGAAAGGCTGGAATCGCTGGAACGAAAAAGCTCGCTCCGCGGCCCGTGGAGAAGAAAAGAAGTGATATTCGTGTGCGTGAACAGCACGCCGCATGCCGAACGGTTAATTCGGCGCGGCTTCCGCACCGCTTATCGGCTGAAAGCCCCCTGGTACGTCAATTACGTCCAGGTTGGCGGCGCCGTTACCGATGAGCTGAAGCAGAGGCTGGACGCCATGGAGAGGCTGACGGTCAGACTGGGCGGCAAGTTCGCGGTTCATGAAAGCGGGACGCAGGGGGATATCGCTAAAGTTTTATCGGCGAAAGCGGATGAGGCGGAGGCGACGCAGCTGGTGATCGGCCAATCGAAGCTTTCTTGGCGGCAAGAGCTGCGTCACGGTTCCGTTGTGAAGCGGCTGATTCGTTTTTCCAGACATAGGGATATATTAATTGTAGCTGATTTTGATCCCAATATCGCATTATAATGGAATGGAACAGTTGAATATACGAGTGTGCACAGGGTGTGATCAGGATCGATTCCTCACGCAATGAAAGAGGGAAATTAACTTTATTTCTGGGCGCCGCTCCCGGTGCGGGCAAAACGTACGCGATGCTTGCGGCAGCCAAACGGCAAAGAGACAAAGGGACCGACGTTCTGCTCGGGTGGGTGGACGCCGGGGATTACCCGGAAACGCAGCAGCTGCTCTCCCGGGAGATGTTTCCGCGCGTATCGCCCCGCGCCGTTGAGTACCGGGGCCGCATTGCCCGGGAAATGGATACGGAAGAAATTATAAGGAGACGTCCGGGGCTGGTGCTCATCGACCGCCTCGAACATGCGAATGCGCCGGGTGCTTTGAAGCCCAAGCGTTATTTGGACGTGGAGGCCGTTCTTTCGCAAGGAATAGACGTCTACACCACGCTCAACATCCAGCATGTGGAAAGCTTGAACGATACGGTGACCCGGATTATCGGAAGCGAAGTCGCTGAAACGGTGCCTGATACTTTTCTGGAGCGGGCGGACCAAATTCAGTTGGTCGATATACCGACGGACGAGTGGATCGGGCGAATGGAGCGGCTGTTTCTTGGCGGCAAAAAGCAAGCCGAGCTGCAGCGGTTTTTCCGCATCGGGAACATCAACGCGCTGCGCGAAATGGCGTTCCGCTATGCCGCCCAGCGGCTGGACAGCCAGCTTGAGCGGTATATGCACGCCAAGGATATTGCAGGCCCCTGGCCCGTTGCGGAGAAGGTGATGGTTTGCGTAAGCGCAAGCCCCTTCTCCTATCAGCTTCTCCGGACGGGGCGGCAAATGGCCGCCAGTCTCAAAGCGGACTGGATAGCCGTCTACGTGCAGACGCCGCAAGGGATGCCGGGCGGCGAAGGGCAGCACGACCAGCTTGCGCGCAATTTGCAGCTGGCCGAACAATTGGGCGCCGAGGTGATGTCCGTTACAGGCAGCGATGTCGCCCAAGAGCTGCTGTCTTTGGCGCGCGCCCGCAATGTGAAGCAGATCATTATCGGCAAGCCGAACCGTTCCCGCATCGTGGAATGGTTCCGCAGTTCCGTTGTGGAGCAAGTGATCCGGGGCAGCGGCGGGATCAGCATCCACGTCATACCGGGGAAGCCGAAAGGGTCCCCGGACAAAGAAGGCGCGGCCCGCCCGCCGCGCATTTTCGGTTGGAAGCCTTATGCATGGGTTACTTTTGCCGTTATCCTTTTAACCGTTATCTTGCAAACTTTCGAGCAATCGTTTGACACGGTCAATATTGCGTTGATGTATTTGCTGCCCGTTCTTTTTAGTGCGGTATATTGGGGACTCGGGCCTTCTATCTACGCGGCCAGCGCGGGCGTGCTTGCTTTCGATTTCTTTTTTGTCCCGCCTTTTCTCAGCTTTACGGTCGCAGATTTGCGCTATGTGCTTTCCTTCGCCGTGTATATGGCCGTCGCCGCGCTGACAGCCAGTCTCGCCGCCCGGCTAAGACAGCAGCTGAATTTTGCCAAGCAAAGGGAGGCGACGACGGCCTCCCTGTATGCGATCAGCCGGCAAATGACGGCGATAACGGATTTGAATTCGCTCTTGGAGAATGTTTCCCGCCAAGTGTCCGATACGATCCATACGCAAGTCGCGATTTTTTTGCCGGACAGCAAAGACGAGCTGGCGGTGACCGTCTATTCTCCCGGCCCTTCGGACTGGGGGAGGGGAGAATCGGAAATGGCAATAGCGAAGTGGGTATATGAGCATGGCGAAATGGCCGGAAGGGGGTCCAACACGCTCAGGGAATCCCCAGGCTTATACGTTCCTCTGCGCACGGAAGATCGGGTATACGGCGTATTGGCCGTCAATCTCGATATGGAGGGACAGGATGCAGGCGCCGCGCCGGAAAATGTGCGATTGCTGGAAGCGATCGGGGGCTTGGCTGCAAGCGCCATTGCCCGCGTGAAATTGGGCGAGGAGGCCAAGCTTGCCCATTTGACCGCCGAATCGGAGAGAATCCGAACGGCGCTGCTCGATTCCGTATCCCACGAGCTGCGCACGCCTCTGGCGACGATCATCGGATCGGCGACCGGCCTGATCGAGGGCGATCGTATGTTTTCGCCGGAGGACCGGCTTGATCTGCTGGCTACGATCAGGGACGGCGCTTTGCGGATGAACCGGCTGGTCACGAACCTGCTCGGCATGGTGAAGCTGGAAAGCGGCATGCTCCGGCTGCGCAAAAAGTGGTGCGATGCCGAGGACATCATCGGCGTCGTTCTGGCGCAGGTGAAAGATTTTCAGCAGCACCGCAAAATCCGCGTCATGCTGCCGGAACCCGCCCCGTTCCTGCTGGGCGACGAAGTGCTGCTGGAGCAGGTGCTGGTGAACGTAGTCAGCAATGCGATCAAATATTCGCCGGATTACAGCGAAATCGTCATCACCGTCGGGCAGGACGAGCACCGCGTAACGATGGCCGTGGCCGATTCGGGGGCGGGGATTGCGGCTGCCGACCGCGAGCGGATTTTTGATAAATTTTATCGCGCGGTCGCGACAAGGCACGTACCCGGAACAGGCTTGGGGCTTGCCATTTGCAAAGGCATCGTCGAAGCCCACGGAGGAACGATCGCCGCGGAACCGAATGTAGACAAAGGCACTGTCATTACGATTGTTTTGCCCAAGGGAGATCATCGTTTTTTTCATAGACCAATGCCGGAAGGGGACAATGAGCATCATGACAACGACTAATGGAGCACGCATATTAATCATTGATGACGAGCCCCAAATCCGGAAGCTGCTAAAAGTGACCCTGCAAGCCCACAACTTTGAAATCCATGAATCGGCATCGGGAGAAGACGGCGTATACCAGGCGAGCATCGTGCATCCGGACCTCGTCGTGCTGGATCTCGGGCTGCCGAGTATGTCCGGGATGGAGGTGCTGCACCGAATCCGCGAATGGTCGCGGATACCGATTATCGTGCTTACGGCGAAAGACCGTGAAGAAGATAAAATCGCCGCGCTGGACAGCGGAGCCGACGATTATGTCACCAAGCCGTTCGGCATGGGGGAGCTTGTCGCCAGAATCCGCGTAGCGCTGCGGCACGTGGCGAAAACGGCGAACGAGCCGATTTTGCAATTCGGCAATCTGGTGATCGATCTGGCTCAGCGGTTAGTAGAGCTGGACGGCAGCCGGGTAAAGCTGACGCCGACGGAATACGATCTTCTGAAAGCACTCGCCTCCAACGCAGGCAAAGTCGTCACGCAGCGGCAGCTGCTCCAGCAAGTGTGGGGCGGGCATCATCATGAATCGGATAGCCACTATTTGCGCATCTACATCGGTCATCTGAGGAAGAAGCTGGAAGAAGATCCAACGCGGCCGAAGTTTATCGAAACCGAGCCTGGCATCGGCTACCGCTTCCTGCCGCATTTGCCGGAGGGGTGATTGCGATAGCCGAGCTCTTTTGAAATATCTCCTGCACGGGGGTGGAGCTGAAGTGGACCACGTCTCTCCTTCATAGGTTGTGGAACTGAAGTGGGGGGACAAGTCGGCTTGGCAACGTAAAACCTACAAAAATGCAGGCTTTTTCCATGTAAATGGTTCATTTTGGCGAAAAACCTGCGATTGTGCAGGAATTTTCCGCAAAATTGAATCTGAACCCATGTTCGCGGTGAAAAGCCTGCACATTTGCAGGCTTTTCACCGCGAACAGCGTATCCATTGAGCAAAAACTGCACTTTTACAGGTTTTTTTCACGCAACCAGGCAACCAGACGGATTGTCCGACCGGCTCTGGAGTGCGGGTTTCTGGAAGGATCGACGATCCAGTATTCTTTTACCCCTGCTCTCTGGTAACGGTCGTATTTAATGATTTTGTCCCTTCTGGATGTGAAGGGGGAAAGGATTTCGATTACGAGATCGGGAACGCCGACGATGCGCTTCTCTTGAATTTTAGATTTGTCGCATATAACAACCAGATCCGGTTCTACCCATTCTTTAACGTTCTTTATGTCATTGTCTTCTTCCGAAAAGCAGACATCGATCGGCGAACCGAACACACTGCATGTTTTTCCCCACAAAAACAAGTTGAACTCGGTCAGCAATTCCCTTTGCACGGCTTGATGTTTTGTAGACGGTATCGCTGACATATCGTAGATTTGACCGTCAATAACCTCGCATCTCGCATCGTCGCCTAGAGCCAAATATTTTTTATATGAAAGACTTTCTCGCTCCTGGGGGAGTCCCATGCAATCACCATCCTTTCCTTTTATCAAAGCCAAAACCCCCCCTGCCACAACAACAAAACGATCGTCTTTCAACGGCGCTAATTGGGTGGATTTTAAATAGAAAAAGAACAGCCGCGCCGTATGCCGGCCCCTCCAAAAGAGGGGCTCGCGTACGGCGCGTTTTGTATTTTCCGGCAAAGCCATACATTACTTGTAAGCTTTACAGCTGTCGCGGATACACAATTCCGTCGGAACGAGCACCCTTTTGGTCAAACTGCGGATTTCCTCGATTTTTTCGATGATCGTCTGTACGGCAACTTTGCCCATGTATTCCGTCGGTATTTGCACCGTCGACATCGCCGGGGTCGTATATTGCGTCATGTGATGGCCGTCGAAACTGACGATGCTGAGTGTTTCGGGAACCGAAATGTTGTGCTCCTTCAAAAATTCCAACGCCCCGAGCGCCGTAGGATCGTTCGCAATGAAAAAGGCTGACGGCAGCGGTCCGTCATGAAAGGCGCGCTCCATTAATTTGTAGCCGTTTTTAAGGCCGTGTTCCCCTACATATACCCGCGAAGCCGCATTCTCCGAAAACTTCGACATATAGCGAAGAAATATTTGATCTCTTCGATCCTCCATGTCGAGATCCGGGCTTTCGTAGCATCCCATAAAGCCGATGTCGCGGTGCCCGAGCCCCGTTAAATAGTTCAGCGCCGAGTAAACGGCCCGCCTCGCATCGAACCAGACGCAGTCGTATTTGTTGTCGTCCGGGCATCTGCCGACAATCAGAACGTGCTTTGCTTGAAGCCCGGCCGTCATTTCCCTGATTTCTTCATTGGTGTAATTTCCCTGAATGATGGCGCCGTGCAAATTTTCAAAAGACGTGTTGGACACATTGAATACGTTGACGATGTCGATTTCGTACTGCAGGCAAATTTTATCGATGCCGTTGCGGATCGAGAAATGAAAATCATTTTCCAGATGGCTGTAGAAGATGCTCGGTTTGTATATGAGAGCGAGCCGGTAATATTTTTTGGCGTACCGTTCCACGACGGTTTTGTAATCCAGCTGCCTGGCGGCTTCCAGCACTTTGCTCCGGGTTTTATCGGAAACGCTCAGAGACTGATCGTTATTCAGCACCCGCGATACGGTAGTTGCCGAAACATTGGCTAGCTGGGCGATATCTTTAATTGTTGCCATGTACATCAAACTCCTAAAAATTTTAGTGATAATTTTACTTCATATCAACCCATTATAATCAATATTCCTATAAATGGGAAGCGGGAAGTGTTAAGATCATTCACATTCACAAAACATTAATATAATCGATGATTAGATTTTACAATACTATAGTAAATTAAACACTATATTAAAGATAAAAATTTTACTTTAATCAAGCTGTTTTTTTGTCATTTTCGAACTGCTTACCCTAAAAACAGACACAGAATAGAGGCTGAAGCAATTGAACCGCAAACAAGGCAAACAAGCTAATCAAACGATTTTTGAAAACATTTATTCCGATTTCCTGGATTGCAGCGGCAGGACCATGATTGTGGCGCACAGGGGGAATTGGAGGCAGGCGCCTGAAAACTCCTTGAAAGCCATACAACATTCGATCGATGCAGGAATAGATATGGTCGAAATTGATGTGCAGCCAACGAAAGATGGCTGCCTTATCCTGATGCATGACGAAACGGTCGACCGCATGACGAACGGCTCCGGCCGGATCAGCGACCTCACTTTTAACGAGCTTCGGGCGCTTCGTCTCAAGGAGGGTCAAGGCGAACGGAATGCCATGCTGACTGACGAAACGATTCCTACGCTGGCCGAGGCCATGCTGCTGGCAAAAAATAAAATTATGATCAATTTGGATAAATGCTGGAACGTGCGCGAAGAGGTTTATCGGGTTTTGGCGGAGACCGGAACGGTGAAGCAGGGGTTGTTCAAAAGCACGGCAGAGATCGAAGAAGTATGGGAGTTTCTCGAAAACAAAGCGGAGCGCCCGGAATATATGCAAATTATCGATGAATCCAATCAGCATTTGCTCGGGCACTTGGATGATCTGCTGGCGCGAATCAAACCGCGGGCTTTCGAGCTGCTGTTTGAGCAGGACGACAGCATCATTATTGCGGCGGAGACGATCCGGCGTTTGCAGGGGTCCGGCAGAATTTGGACCAATACGATGTGGGATTCGTTATGCGGCGGGCACGCCGATGAACTTTCGCTTACGAATAAGTCGCTAGGTTGGGGCTGGCATATCGAACGCGGCGTCAATATGATTCAAACCGATTTGCCGGACGAGCTGTTCGCATTTTTAAACGGGCCGGGCAAATAGCGGAAAAAGCATAATGTTCAGGGAGGCTTGCGCGATTTGATTAAACGTGATTACAAAATGAGGGAAGCGGCGGTCGGATACGGGTTTTTGCTTCCCTCCCTGCTGGGATTCGGCGTCTTTATGTTTTATCCGTTTTTGATGTCGGTCTATTTAAGCGTGCACCATACGGATTTGCGCGGGAAAATTACGGGGTTTGCCGGGCTTTCCAATTATGCCGAGCTGCTCACTTCCGGGCATTTTTACGAAAGCTTGCAGCGTTCATTCGTGTTTGCGCTGATGACGATACCGGCGTGCATCATCATCTCCGTGTTTCTGGCGATCGTGACGCATAAAAAGAGCAAAATCAATCTCATCTTTCAATTCATATTTTCGATTTCCATTGCGATGCCGGTCGGCATAGCTTCCGTCATTTGGAAAATATTATTCCATCCTTCCGCAGGGATGCTCAATTATTTCCTGGGTTTTGCCGGCATGTCTCCGGTCGGATGGTTGACCGATCCGGCGTTCGCGATGCTGTCCGTTTCCATCATGACGGTTTGGCTGAATATCGGGTTCACGTATTTGGTCATTTTGAGCGGGGTCAAAGGGATACCTGAAGAAGTGTACGAGAGCGCCAAAATCGACGGGGCCGGCCCATTATCCTCGGTTTTCAAAATTACGCTGCCGCTGCTGTCGCCGACTTTATTTTTTGTAACGATCATTTCCGTCATCGGCGCCCTGCAAAGCTTCGGGCAAATCTCGATGCTGACAAAAGGCGGGCCGATGAATGCGACAAATGTCGTCGTCTACGATTTGTATCAGGAAGCGTTCGTCAATTACCGTTTCGATACGGGAAGCGCGCAAGCGATCGTATTATTTCTGATCCTTTTGCTGCTCACGGTCATTCAGTTCCGGGCGGCGGAAAGGAGAGTCCATTATTCATGAAAAAAACTTGGCAGCATTCGGCTTTATTGGTTTTGCTGGGCTTCATAGCGATAGTGATCCTTTATCCAGTGTATTATGCTTTTTCCGCGTCATTGCTGACTCCTGCGGAGATGGATTCCTTGCCGCCGGTTCTTTGGCCGTCAAGTTTGTACCTGGAGAACTTCAAAACAGTGCTGTCGCTCGTTCCCGTTGCGAGGTTTACGCTGAACAGCTTCATCGTTTCCTTCGCGATTACGGGAGGCCATTTGCTTACGGCCAGTTTGGCGGCTTATGCTTTTGCGTTCGTCCGCTTTCCGGGCAAACCGTTTATTTTCTCGCTGTTTTTGGCCACGATGATGATTCCGTGGGAAGTCACGATGATCCCCAACTTCCTGACGATACGCAGCTGGGGATGGATCGATTCGTATTCAGGCCTGATCGTACCTTTTCTGTCGACCGGATTCGGCACGTTTTTGCTGCGGCAGTTTTTCATGCAGCTGCCCCGGGAAATTTTTGAAGCGGCCAAAATGGACGGATACGGGCATGTCCGCATTTTTAGCAGCATCGTGCTGCCGCTATCGCGTTCCGCTTTTGCGACATTGGCCTTATACAGCTTCATCGGAGCGTGGAACATGTATTTGTGGCCGCTGTTGATTACGAACGATCAGAGCATGCGGACGGTGCAAATCGGCGTGAACATGCTGCAATTTGAAGATTTTACCTCATGGAATCTGGTGTTGGCCGGTGTGACGCTCATGATGCTGCCTCCGCTCGTGCTGCTGGCGCTTGGGCTGAAGCAGCTTGTCGGCAATATTACGCTGGGGTCGCTCAAAGGGTAGCGCCGCTACAATATCCGGGTCGATCCGACACCGGTTTAACATAGATATCGTCCCAATCATAACGGCAATACAAAGGAGACCGAACATTTATGAACCGCACAAATTGGAAAGCGTCTATCTCAGTTGCAAGCGTCGCAGCGATGCTGCTCGTACAGGGGTGCGGCAGCGCAGCCAAGCCTTCGTCCCCGGACGGGCAGCCGGCATCGGCTGCGGCTTCCGCCTCCCCGGCCGCCCAGGCAAGCAAAGCTCCGGTCACAATCGTTTGGTGGCATTCGATGGGGGGAGAGCTCGGCAAGGCGCTCGATCAAATCGTCAGCGACTATAACGCCTCCCAATCGAAAGTCATCGTGAAAACACAGTTCCAGGGCACCTATGACGAGTCGCTGAACAAATTGAAAGCATCCATGGATTCGAAAAGCGGACCTACGATGGTCATGAGCAACGACGTCAGCACCCGTTTCATGATCGATTCCAAAGCCATTACGCCGATGCAAACTTTTATCGACCGCGACAAGTTCGACACGGCCCAGTTCGAAGAACATATTCTGAACTATTACACGGTCAACAACAAACTGTATTCCATGCCGTTCAACACTTCGAATGCCATTTTGTACTACAATAAAGATTTGTTTAAAGCGGCAGGGCTGGACCCGCAAAAGCCTCCGCAGACGTATGAAGAAGTCATCAAAGCGGCCAAGACGCTTACCTCAGGGGGCGTTACAGGCTTCAGTCTGTATATCGAGCCGTGGTTTATGGAGCAGTCCTTTGCCAAGCAAGGAACGGAATACGTCAACAACAACAACGGACGTACGGCGCCTGCGACCGAATCGTATTTGAATAAAGAAGCGGGCCTTAAAACGATGACCTGGTGGAAGACGATGGCCGACGACAAAATTGCGATCAATTTCGGAAGATCGGGCGATGACGCGAAAAAGGCGTTTTTGGCCGGACAAACGGCCATGATGATGAACTCGACAGGCGCGATGCGCGGAATCGTCGATTCGGCCAAAGGCAAGTTCGAAGTCGGAACCGGCTTTTTACCGGTGCCGGAAGGCGCCTCTACCGAAGGCGGGGTCGTCATTGGCGGGGCGAGCAACTGGATCATGAGCAACAAACCGCAGGAAGAGCAGGACGCAGCATGGAACTTTATCCGATATTTGTCGACGCCTAAAGTGCAAGCCCTGTGGCACGTTAGCAGCGGTTATTTCCCGATCACGAAGAAGGCGTACGATGAGCAAATTGTGAAAGACAATCTTGAGAAATATCCGCAATTCAAAACGGCTGTCGATCAGCTGCACCAGTCCAAATCGAACTTCGCCACCCAGGGAGCCGCCATCGGCGTGTTCCAGGAGCAGCGGCAGTTCGTTGCAAATGCGATCGAGGAAGTGCTGAACGGCAAAAAATCCCCGCAAGAAGCGCTCAATGCAGCAGCGGAAAATAGTACGAAATCGCTGGTCAAGTATAACCAGATGAACAAATAGCAGCATCATAGACAAAGACAGGGCGAAAAAAGCATTCGTCCTGTCTTTGTCGTTTGCGCCACTACCTGTTTCTATATTTGAGCGGGGTCGTTCCGACTACCCGTTTGAACAGCTGAATAAAGTAAGACACATTCGGAATGCCGATGCGTATGCCGATTTCCTCGACCGCCAGGCCCGTCGTCTCCAGCAGCCGGCAAGCTTGTTTCATGCGTCTGGCCGTCAAATAATCCGTAATGCTGCTGCCCGTTTCATGGCGAAACACTCTGGAGATGTAGCTGGTGGACAGATGCGTTTCTTGCGCTAACCGCTCCAGGCTCACCTCCTCTTGGTAATGCGCTTCGATCCAGCGCATGATCGTCTCCGAGTAGCGGGGAGTTCTGCGCGCCGCCTCCTGATTGAATTTCTCTTCCGCGCCGGGGTGCGCCATATCCACCGCATTTAAAATTTGCAGCAGCAGCAAGGTGATGTCTTCGCTGTCGGGCAAGCCCTTCCGGTTATTGCGGTCGTAGGAGCAATAAATCCATTCCATTTGTTCTACGATCGGGGACAGATCGAAGGCATTGTTACGGTCGCTTCCCTGCCACAAAGCCGCGAACAGGGCGCACTTCTTAGGAAAGGGGCGAAGCTGCCGTTCTATAAGATTCGGATCCACATAGAAGATCGAGCGGACATATGGCGTTTGCGGACTGACTACGGCGTGGATGCGGTGGAGCTGAAAAGGCTGAAAAAAGAAAAACATGCCGCGCTTGATATCGTAAGCCTGCCGGTTAAGGACGATGCTGCCCTGCCCTTCGTGTACGAAAACAATTTCGCAGCATTGATGCCAATGGTAATAGCCTTTGAAAACGTGTTCCGACCGTATACGGTAGTCCCAGACGATTTCCTTGCGGTCAAAGACTACTGGCTCGAAAAGCTGATTCATGACCTGGCCCCCAAAATGACAAAATATCAACATTTTCTTACATTGTATCATAACTTTTGGGCGATACGGAGGAGTATAATGGATAAAAATTGCTGGAGTTATTCAAAATGAACACGAATTATTGGCAGGGTATCATGGAAAAGCTCGATCAAAAAATAACCCGGACCATCGCTCAAATGGGCGATAAATGCCCGCATTTTGCCGAAGAAGACGGCAAATTCGACGACATCGGTTCCGATTGGTGGACGACCGGTTTTTGGCCGGGCATCCTGTGGATCATGCATGACATGACCGGCAAGGACATCTACAAGGAAGCCGCCTGGCGATGGGACGGCGAGCTGGAACAATGGTTCGTGAAGCCGACGGAAGAGCTTCATCACGACGTAGGCTTTCAATTTCTGCCGACGGCCGTCATCAAGCATACGCTGACAGGCGATGCCGACGGATTCCGGCGGGGTCATTATCGATTGCATGCTGAACATTTCGCTGCTGTTCTGGGCGCATAAGGCAACCGGCGATCCCCGATACAAGCATATCGCCATCCGGCACGCCGAGACTACTATGCGGCACGGTGTCCGGGAAGACGGATCGACCAAGCACATCCTCTCGTTCGATCCCGAAACCGGCGCCTACATCGAAAATTTCGGCGGCCAGGGCTTGTCGGCGGAATCGTCGTGGAGCCGCGGTACGGCGTGGGGGCTGTACGGTTTTGCCAACACGTACCGGCACACCGGCGACGAGCGGTTCCTCGATACGGCGAAACGGATCGCGCATTATTTTATCGCGGCGCTTCCTGAAGATCATGTGCCGTACTGGGATTTCCGTCTGGAGTCGCTGGAAGGTATGTCGCGGGACAGCTCCGCCGCATCGATCGCCGCATCGGCGCTGCTGGATCTGGCGGACTTCGTGCCTGCGGGGGAGAAGCGGCTCTATGCCGGAGCGGCAGAGCGGATACTGCGTTCGCTGACCGAGAACTATGCGACATGGGATCGGCCCGAGCATGAAGCGATTTTGCTCCACGCCACCGGAAGCGGCACTTCCTTTATCGATGTTTCGCTTATTTATGGCGATTATTACTATGTGGAAGCGATTTCCAAACTGAACGGATGGAAGCACCGCATTTTCTGACGGATGTCCGGCCGGATCCCTCCGGCGGGGCAACCGCAAGCGCCGGAAGCCGCCGAAGCCGGCGCGAGAGTCGGCCAAGCGGCCAGGCGGCCCGCGAAGCGGCAACAAGCCGGGAGCGAGAGCCTGCGCATCTTTGAGCAGTGCTTCGCGCAGAAAACCTGCAAAAAGTGCATCTTTTTGCCCGTGGATGCGTTTGAGGAGCGATATTCCTGCAATTCTTAGGCTGTTGAACACCCCCACGGTAGAGGAGATAGCGATAATCTGCCTGGCTGTACGAAGAAAACCTGCAAAAATACATGAATTTGCGTCCTTGTTCGCTGGCCACGAAGAATTCCTGCAAAAATGCAGGCTTTTCACCAAACATATAGGCTCATACTCACTTTCAGCGAAAATTCCTGCACTTTTGCAGGTTTTTCGCCAAAATAAGCTAATTTCGGAGGGAAAACCTGCACTTTCGCAGGTTTTTTCCCTAGCAAGCTGCTTACTGCCCAGTTGTGCAGTTCCACGACCTACACCGGGAAAGGCGTGCGCCCAGAAAAAGCGGCTGTCCTCCAAATTAGCTACACTTGTGTTTCCCTAGCCCTCATAGAGTGCCGCGACTTTTTCGCGAACGGCGCTTCCATCTTTTTTTGCATTGACAATCGCAGCGGGAAGTTTTATATTCGTTGTACATACAAAATAAAAAACGCGCTGGGAGCTGCGCGCGGTTCGGAAAGGGGCGCCGTTTCAATGGATGAAGGATTTCTGCACAATTGTTTATTTTTCACCACGAACCGTTTAAGCCGTGCCATTACGAGAATGGCCGAAGAAGAATTCGCATCGACCGGACTTAGTCCCATGTACGGATTTTTGATCCGACTCGTCATCGGTACTCCCGGAATTTCCCAAAAAGAATTGGCCGAAAAGCTCTATATAACGCCCTCCACGCTTACAAGATTTATCGACAAGCTGGAAGCCAGACGTTTGGTCGAGCGCAAGGTACAGGGGAAAACCGTGCTCGTATATCCGACAAGCAAGGGAAAAGAGCTGGAAGGCGACATTCGTCAAGCCTCGAAAAATTTGCGCCTCAAATATGAAGCCATTTTGGGTGCGGAAGCTTCGGATCAATTGTCCAAAAACCTTGAAGCGACGAGCGAGCAATTGGA
This sequence comes from Paenibacillus sp. sgz302191, assembly GCF_057749925.1. Classification (NCBI taxonomy): domain Bacteria; kingdom Bacillati; phylum Bacillota; class Bacilli; order Caryophanales; family Paenibacillaceae; genus Paenibacillus; species Paenibacillus sp. sgz302191. Next base: position 228,994 of record NZ_JBYLHY010000005.1, on the reverse strand, counting down.
AAAGTAAGCATTTCGATTTTTTTAGTATTTTGGTTGTACAACGAAAAAAGGAGTGACCAGCGAGTGAACCGAAGCGTGGGATCGTCGAAGCTTTATTATGGATGGGTGGTTGTGCTCATCACCTTTGTTACTTTGCTCGTGTCGGCGGGAATCCGCTCCATGCCGAGCATTTTCATGCTTCCGTTCGAAAAAGAGTTCGGCTGGAATCGCGGCAGCATATCCGGAGTCGTATCGATCGGCATATTTTTGTATGGCATCGTAGGCCCTTTTTCGGCGGCTTTGCTGGCAAAGTTCGGCATTCGGAGAATGATGGTAATATCGCTGGCGGTATTGGCCATAAGCCTTTCCATTACGCCGTATATGAAATATTTGTGGCAATTCGAGCTCATTTGGGGATTTGTAGCGGGGCTCGGTACGGGGATGATGGCCAACGTGCTTGGTGTGACGGTCTCCAATCAATGGTTCGCCAAACGGAGAGGGCTTGTCGTCGGAATGCTCACGGCCAGCGCGGCTACAGGCCAACTGCTGTTCCTGCCTTTACTGGCCAAAATAACGGTGGAAGCCGGTTGGAGGTATTCGATTTATACGGCAGTGGCGGTCGTTGTGGCCGTGCTCGTTGTCGTAGCGGTCTGGATGCGGAACCATCCTTACGACGTAGGGGCCGCTGCCTACGGTTCGGAAGAGATCGTCAAACCGGATGCGTTCCAAGGAAGCATTTTTCTTACGCCGCTGCGTACGCTTCGGTCGGCAATGAGCAGCAAAACTTTTTGGCTGCTTGCGGGGACGTTCTTCTTTTGCGGCTTCTCCACAAACGGGCTGATCGGCACGCATCTCATTCCGGCTTGCGGGGATCACGGCATTCCGGAGGTGATGGCCGCAGGGCTGCTGGCTCTGATGGGGCTGTTCGACCTGATCGGCACAACGCTTTCGGGATGGTTGTCGGACCGCTTCGACAGCCGCTGGCTCCTCTTTTGGTATTACGGGCTGCGCGGTCTTTCCCTGCTCTTTTTGCCGTATGCGCTTGATTCAAGTCCGATGTCGCTCTTGATTTTCTCGGTCTTTTACGGGCTTGATTGGATTGCGACGGTCCCTCCGACCGTGAAGTTGGCTTCGAAAGAGTTCGGCAAAGAAAAGGCCGGGATGATTTTTGGCTGGGTAGTCGTCGCTCACCAGTTAGGCGCATCGGCAGCGGCATATGGCGCCGGATTGATGCGGGACTGGATGGGGACTTATACCATTGCCTTCATCGGCGCGGGATTCGTCTGCCTGCTTGCCGCAGTTATGGCCGTGCGGATTTCGAGAGCGGGAAGCGCGGTTCGTCAAGCGATGTGATGGATTTTGCCAGGAGAAAGAGGTATAATGCCCAATAGATATGAAATCGCGCTAAACAAAGGCAGGAAACCCGCATGATAAGAAAAATCGTTTCCCTGGCATGCATCGTCCTCGGCATCATCGTTTTTCTTTACCCGACGGTCAGCGATCGCTATGAGAGCTATCAGCAGCAAAAAATTTTGCGGCAATGGCAGGAAAATTTGCGCCATATCGATGAACCGGCCCCCGAGACGGATGCGGCGGCGGTCAGCGCTCCTTCTTCGGCCGGGACATCCGCAGAGATGCCGCCGGTAATCCCTTTGAGCGCGGAGCCGACAGCGATGCCGGCAGCGATGGAGCTGAAAAATATCGAGGGCGTTTTAATCATCGACAAGATTAATTTGAAGCTGCCGATATTAACGGATGCGACGCCGGTCAATCTGAAGCTGTCCCTTGCGAGCATTGCCCATACAGGCAAAGCGGGCGAAGTGGGGAATTATGCCATTGCCGGCCACAGGAACCTTACTTACGGCAAAAATTTCAATAGGCTGGACGAAGTGGACGTAGGAGATTTGGTCGAAGTGGACACAGGCAGCAAACAGTTCGTGTACAAAGTCGAAAGCAAACAGTACGTTCTCCCGGAGGATGTCTGGGTGTTGAACGGGAACGGCAAAGACAGCGAGATTACGCTGATTACATGCCATCCGATGGAAAACCCGACGCACCGCATCGCAGTCAAAGGAAAATTAATAGAAACTAAGACTAGTTAAACGGACAAGTCTATGATATAATCGCTCTATTAAAAAAATAAGATTTCGGTGCTTTCCACCGATAAAGGCAAATCTAGCGAAAGCTAGAGACGCAAAACTAAAGGGCCTTCCTTAGCAAGCGCTAAGTTGGCAGCCAGTTACCGAAAGGAGAGTTTTTTATGTTCAAAAAAACCTTTGTATCCATGATGGTCGTTGCACTTCTTCTGATCCTTGCACCGAAAGGGACTTACGCAGCTTCCGCTCAAGCGGCAGTAGACAAAAGCCTTCTGAACAAAGGAGTCGTTACAGTCAACTACGCGAATGCGAAAAATACGAAAGCCCTCGTCCGGATTTCCAAAGGGAACGTCAAATTTGATTATAACCTGGCTGAAGGCGCCCAGTATCCTCTGCAATTAGGCAACGGCAGTTACACTGTTCTCGTTGCGGAGTCGACAGGCGGCAACAAATATAAAGTAGTCGCGCAAGAAACGGTCGATTTGAAGATGGACGACGAAAATGCAGTGTTTTTGCAATCCATTCCGCTCATCGATTGGAACAAAGATACCAAAGCGGTTGTGAAGGCCAAGGAACTGACGGCCAAAGCCGAGACGGACAAGGACAAAATTACCGCTATTTATGCCTATATTACGGCAAATATTACATATGATAACGATAAAGCGCAAACCGTCGAGGGCGGTTACATCCCGAATTTGGATGAAATTTATGACGCATCGAAGGGAATTTGCTATGATTATGCATCTACTTTTGCGGCCATGGCAAGAAGCGTAGGCATTCCGACCCGTCTGGTTATGGGTTATTCGGCTGAAGCGCCGGAAACTTATCATGCATGGAATCAAGTTTTCCTGAAAGATACGGGCGAATGGGTTACGATCGATACGACGTACGACTCGGCTCGGGTACAAGGCGGACAAGACACGCCGATGCTGAAAGATGCTGCAAACTATACGATCACCAAAATGTATTAAAAGCGAAGTTCCGCTCCGAGAGCGGGAAATACAATAGATGAAGGAACTTGCATTCGAACCTGAGTGCGGGTTCTTTTTTTGTTGCGGCTGTTTGTTCAGTTTATGTTCAGTATTAAGTTTTAGAATACAAAATGTGACTTGTTTTTTACAGAGAGAAAAAAGAAAAAAGAAAGAAAAGTTAATCCGACCGGGAGGGAGTGAAGCAGGCGCCGGAGGCAGAAGCGGGAAAAGGCTTCAATTCGGCCGACAAAGCGTGAAGCAAAGCAACGGAGTCAATTTCATACTTCAATTCCCTTGATCGGTTTGGATCATGAAGGTCGGAGAAATTTCGCGATCCGGCTATTTCAGTTGCTGCGGACCGGAATATATAGAGAAATAGAGCGCAGCGATTGAAATTATGAAATTGACTTCAGCGAGGTTGAACCGGGAATGGAGGAATTGAAAGACAATGTTGAAGAAAAAAACAAGTGCTCTGCTGATTGCACTTTTGATTTTTATGCAGAGCATTTCCGGAGCGGGCTTTTTAAATCAAGCGAGCGCTGCGACGATTTCAAGCAATATTATCGATAGCGTGTCGTTAGCCGTATACGACAGCGCCGGTCAAGTGGTGACGGGCAACGTGTACGAGCAAGGTTCCAAAGTACAGTTGGATTACACATGGTCGCTCCCCAATGGTCATGGTTACCACAGCGGGGATACATTTACGTTCACGTTACCGCAAGAGTTTCTGCTTTTCAATAATATCGGTCCTAGTCCGCTATTAATAGACAACGAAGAAGTGGGAACGTTTAGCGTGAACAAAGATACTCATGCAGCCGTTATGACCTTTAATAACTACATAGAGACTCATGATAACGTACGAGGCATCCTTGCACTCAACACGCAATTCGATAAGCAAAGAGTTACAGGCAGCACCACGCAAATTATTAAAATTCCGATCAAAAGCGGCGAACAAGTCTTTACGCTGAAATTCAAGCCGAACATCACTTCGACGATCGGGAAAAGCGGCGTGCCGCAAGGCTTTAACGCCAAAAACATCGACTGGACCATCGACGTGAACAAGACGCTCGATTCCGTACAGAACGCGGTTGTAACCGACCCGATTCCTGCGGGGCTCTCGATTCCGGTTACGGTGGCCGTGTACGATCTGGGCGTTAACCTGGATGGCAGTGTTGTCCAGGGAGCACTGATTGACCCTAGCAAGTACACAGTGAACAATACGGGCAATACGCTGACAGTCAACTTCACAGACAACCCGATTGACTCGGCATACCGTATCCAGTTTACGACGCCGGTTACCGATGTTGACGCAACGTCGTTCGTAAACACGGCAACGTTTCAGGGCAGCAACAAAGCTCCGGTTAACGCTTCGGCAACCGTAACTGTACAGCATGGAACCGCATTGGACAAATCGTCGACGGGCTACAGCTCAAGTACGCAGACTATTGACTGGGCAATCAAGTACAATTACAACGAAAAAACGATTGCACAGGCATCGGCCTTCTTGACAGACCTGTTCGACAATACGCAGGATCTTGTGGCGGGCTCCATTCATGTATATCCGGTTACACTGGATTCGACAGGAGCAGAATTGCTGGGCAGCGAAGTGCCTGCCGCTCAGTACGCAGTGACTGCCGCATCCGCTGCAGGCAAAAACGGATTCAAGCTGCAGTTCAACAGCGCGATTAATTCGGCCTATAAAGTTACCTATCAAACGAAGGCTAACGATCGCGTTATCACCGATGCTACAATTACGAACAAGGTGACGTCCGGAGGCGGAGACAGCAAGACGGCTACGCGCGGGATTAACCAGGTAGTTCTTATCAAGAACGTCGGAGCGGCAAACTACCAAGCCAAAACGGTAGCATGGAACATCGCGATTAACGGCGATAACGAGCCGATGAGCGGCGTAGTTGTAACGGATACATTTCCGAATAAAGGGCTTCACCTCGTACCGGGTTCGTTGGTAATCAAGCAGGGAACCGTTACGCTGGCGGAAACAACCGATTACACGCTCGACGGTACTGTAGCATCCGATCAGGGCTTTAAAGTGACTTTCGTCAATCCGCTTTCAGACCCTGTCTCGATCAGCTACGTGACCGAGTTCAACAACGACTGGATCAGTCCGGCCGGAAGCACGACCGATTTCATCAACAATGCGACAATTGACTGGACGGACGCGGATTCAAACACCCATACGAAAACGGTGTCTGCAACTTTTGTTCCAAGGAACGAAGTGAAGAACAACGGGTTCAAGTATGGGACCTACAACGCTTCAACGAAACAGCTAACGTGGACGGTAGGGGTAAACTATAACGGCAAAACGCTGAACGGAGCTGTAGTCGAGGATCTTTTGGAATCGCAGCAGAAGCTGGTTGCGGGTTCTCTTGCCGTCTACAACATGACGATCCCGGCAAACGGCAATGCAGCTCAAGGCACAGTAGTCGACAATACTTACTACAATTATACGGTAGGCAGCGATAACAAGCTGGTCGTTACATTCACGCAAGCCATTTCGGCCCCGTACTTTATTGTTTTTAAAACAACCCTTGAGGGCGAGCTTATCAACAATACAGTGAGCAATACGGCCAAATTGTTTGATGGAACCAACCCTGTGTCCAACAATTTGACGGCCTCCGTCAACATTCCGAAGGGCGGCGAGTACGTCAACAAGAACGGCGTGCAGAACGGAGATAAAATTAATTGGACGATCAACATCAACCGCGGTCAATCTACGGTAGCGGATGCGAAAATCGTCGATACGCCGACCGATAACCAACTGCTGCTGCCGAACACGTTCCATCTGTTTGCAACGACAATTGCTGCGAACGGAGATGTGTCCAAGGGAGCCGAGTTGACCAAGGGCACGGATTATACGCTCAGCATTCTTACAGACAATAACGGCAAGCAAACTTTCGAGTTGAACTTCCTGCACGAGATTAATACGGCTTACATTCTTGAATATCAATCATTGATTGTTGCCAACGATCAGGATACGGTCTCGAATAAAGTCAGCTTTAGCGGCAACAATGTGAGCGTAGTGACCAAAGACACAACCAAAGACATCATAGTCGGTGTCTCAAGCGGATCGGGTACAGGCAGCGGCGTCAGAGGCACGTTAACCGTGAAAAAGGTCGACGCGGCCAATAGCACTGTTGTGCTAAGCGGAGCAACTTTTGACTTGTACCGGATATCCGGTACATCCCGGTCATTGATCAGCACTCTGACAACGGATTCGACAGGTACGGCCGAATTCAAGAAGCTGCTGGCAGGAAGCTACGTTATCAAAGAAACCGCCGCTCCGTCGGGATACGTGCTCGATTCGAGCGACCATCCTGTAACGATCAGTTCGACGGCGGGCTTTACTTTGAACCTAACGAACGCTAAAGTGGCGGGACCGACGCCTACACCAACGGTAACGCCGACGCCGACACCGCCAGTCACGACACCGTCGCCGACACCGACGGCAACGCCAACGACGACACCGTCGCCAACACCGACGGCAACGCCAACGACGACACCGTCGCCGACGCCATCGGCAACGCCAACGACGACACCGTCGCCGACACCATCGGCAACGCCAAGCGCGACGCCGTCGCCGACACCATCATCCGGCGGATCGTCGTCAACGCCGACGCCATCGCCGACACCGTCGGCTTCGCCAAGCGCGAGCCCGTCGCCGACACCGTCGGCTTCGCCGAGCGCGAGTCCGTCGCCGTCAACATCGCCGACGCCAAGCGCGACGCCAGCGCCGTCGACATCTCCGGCGCCAAGCGTAGCACCGTCGCCGTCAGCAACGCCGGCACCTTCGGTGTCACCGGCTCCGACGCCTGCGGGCGATCAAAAAACGACGGACCAGGACACACCGATTGAAGGTGATGTAGACGTGCCGCTCGGAGGCATTCCGTCCATCGGCAAGCCGCCGAAGAACGGTACGTCAACGATAGATCCGGACGGTCATTGGACGTATACTCCGAACCCTGGATATATCGGAAAAGATACGTTGACTATTCTTGTCAAAGACAAGGACGGAAATGAGAAGGAAGTTTTGATCGACATCGACGTTCAGGAAGTTCCGCTCGGCAATTCTCCGAGCAAAGGGAAACCGGGACCGGTAGCGACGCTTCCGAAAACAGGGGAAACGAGCCAACGGTACGTTGAAGCGGCCGGCCTCGTCTTGATCCTTCTTGGGTTCCTCCTGAGAAAAAGATTGCTGAAGAAATAACGCAGCGTAATTTTATCCCAATTAACAGCCTGTCGGAATCGTTCCGGCAGGCTGTTTTTCGCATTTGACCATCGTCAATATGGCTTCAAACTGAAAAGGAATGCTATAATGTAGGAAGATTGCCATATACAGCTTATTTTATAACATCGATTCGGTACGCAATTTGCTGCGGCAAAGTCAGTCTCGACGGCCTTAAGTCATGCTGCGTCGGGCTTTTGTATATACATGGTGTGATGAAACAACAGGACGGTGAAATTTGTGAGAGCTATAGCCATTGACGACGAGCGGCTTGCACTGATTCAACTGGAAAAAATGCTCAAGGAACAAACGGAAATAGAAGCTGTGGACACTTTTCTGGACCCGGAAAAGGCGCTGCGGATGGCGGCGAGATTACAGCCTGACGTAGCTTTTTTGGACATTCACATGCCGGAAATATCAGGGCTGGAGCTGGCGGAAATGCTGCAGAACGCCTGTCCGGATTTGGACATTGTGTTCGTTACGGCTTTTGACGAATATGCTTTGCAGGCTTTTGAATTGAACGCGGTGGACTATGTGATGAAGCCGATGATCAAAAGCGACCGGCTGAAGGCGACCGTCCAGCGTTTGGCGAAGCGCAGGGAACATTTGAAGCCGCTCGTTTCGGTTCCGAAATCTTTTGTGATTCGCTGCTTTCAAACGTTCCAAATCGATCTTTCCGGAGAGAAGCTTAATCCTGTCAAATGGCGCACTGCCAAAGCGCAGGAGGTATTCGCTTACCTGGTTCATCATAGGGGACAATTGGTGCGCAAAAGCGTTCTCAACGAGATGCTATGGCCTAATTTTGACGAGAAGAAAGCGATGGCTCATTTGTATACGACCATTTATCAAATCCGCCAATGTTTAAAAAAGGAAGCGATCGAAATACCGATCCAAACCATCAGCATGGAAGACGCGTATATGATCGAAGCGGAAGCGGTGAGCGTGGATGCCGCCGAATGGGAGCGGAGTCTGGCGGCGCTTGCGCCGATCGAAGCGGGCAATCTCGCCGAGCATCAACGTGTGTTGGACGCCTACCGGGGGGATTATCTGGGAGATTACGATTATTTGTGGGCGGAGAATGAACGGCAGCGCTTGCGCATGCTGTGGCTGAATGAAGCGCAGCAATTGGCGGAGTATTACGTTCATCAGGGCCTGCGGATGGAGGCTATGTCGGTCTATCACCGCATCCAGACACGCCAGCCTTATTACGAGGAGGCTTACCATGCTTTGATGGTGCTCTATGCGGAAATAGGCGACAGGAGCGCGGTGGAGGAGCAGTATCAGAAGTTGTGTACACTGCTTGGGGAAGAGTTGGGAATTGCTCCCCAGGCTTATATTTCCGAGTGGTACGAGCAATGGAAACAGTAATTGCCATAAAAGCACCCGTTGTGCTTGGTATAAAAAGAAAGGGCTGGATGCCTGCACAGGCGTCCAGTCCATTTTGTATGCGGGAAGATCAATATTACGCTTCCGCTTGTTTCGCCGCTTGAAAGGCAACCGTCGTTCCGCGATCGCCGGAGCTTTGGATGTGCAGCCCTTTGCCGTAAATTTGCTTCAACCGCCGGTCTGTATTGCGAAGGCCGATGCCCGATTCGGGGCGGCGATCCAATATCCGCTGCAGCGTTTCCGCGTTGATGCCCACGCCGTTGTCCACGACAGCAATTTCGGCATGATCGCCGCGGTCGGCGATTCGGATGAGCACCGTTCCTCCCCACGAACGATTTAATATGCCGTGCTTTACGGCATTTTCTACCAGAGGCTGGATGGAAAGAGGAGGGATCAGCAGTTCGAGCTGTTCGTCCACTTCCCAAACGATCTGCAGCCGTTCTTCGAAGCGTTCCTTTTCGATAAACAGATAAGAACGGACGAGATTCAGCTCGTGCTCAAGCGGAACAAGCTGCTCGGCATTTTGGAAATCGAAGCTCGCCTGCAAATAGCTGCCGAACGCTTCGAGCACGCCGCGCATTCTGGCCGTATCAATCTCACTGAGCGCGGATATGGCATTGAGCACATTGAACAAAAAGTGCGGTTGAATTTGCGCCTGAAGCCACGCAGCTTCCATGCGGAGCCCTTGCCGGACGGATTGTTTCAATCCGGTCAACGCCCGAACCCGGGCTCGGAGCTCTTTCATATCGACCGGCTTGGTCACATAATCGTTAGCTCCCGCAAGAAACCCGGCTTCGATGTCCTCGGGACGGCTGCGGGCCGTCAGCAGCAGAATAGGAAGCTCGGACATCGAGAAGCGATCGCGTATCGTGCGGGTCAGTTCATACCCCGACATTTGCGGCATCATGACGTCGGCAATGACCAGGTCGCAGCTGCGGGAAGCAAGCAGGGACAGCGCCTCTTTGCCGCTTGAGGCTGCCTGAGTGTTGTAATGCTCATAAGAAAGGGCATTTACCAAAATATTCAAATTAACAGGATCGTCGTCTACGATTAATATTTTCATCCTGTCCCGAGTGCTCCCGGCATCCGCCGCAAAGTTCGCAGCAGGCAAACCGGAAGCCGCTGCCAATTCTTTTGCCTCATAGACGATAGGGGAAACGGTTGCGGTATGCCGCTGCGCCGATGAATCGGCAAGCCGGAGCGACAAAGTGAACGCCGAGCCTTGTCCCGGTGCGGACTTGACCTGCAGCATCCCTCCGTGCAGCTCTGTCAGCTGCTTGGCGATGTTTAGACCGAGACCGATGCCGCCCCCGATCGCGGTTATGCTGGAATCGCCCTGCTCATAGGGCTGAAATATCCGCTGCCGCGTCTCCTCATCCATACCTATGCCCGTATCCGCAATCACAATATGCGCTTTGCCGTCCTGCACGTAAGCTTGAATCGTAACGGTCCCTTCTTGCGTATATTTGACCGCGTTATGCAGCAGGTTGAACAAAATTTGAATGAGCCGGTTTTCATCGGCGGCTACGAGAGGAAATCGTTCCGGGATATGATTGTGCAACCGGATAGGCTTATCTTCGGTCATAAAGCGAAGCATGTCCAGAACGCCCGAAACTACCGGCTGAACCGATAAGCTTTGCATCTGCAGACGGATGCTGTTCTCCTTGAGCCGCGTTAAATCCAGCAAGTCGTTCAGCGTAAATGACATGCGTTTTCCGATCGTAATAAGCAGCTCCAGATTTTTGGCGCTGCCGGGGTCCAGCGGTTTTTTCCCGTTGTCAAGAGTCGCCTGAGCGATATTGAGAATTCCGTGGAGCGGATTGCGCAGTTCGTGCGATGTGTTGGCCAGAAAGTCGTCTTTTTGCTTGTCTGCTTGCTGAAGCTTGCGGGCGAACTCTTCCATTTGAACGGCATTGCGAAAATAACGTTTAAACCAGAACGCGGCAAAAGCGAACATGATAACGAGCAGATCCAAGGGGTAAAAATTCAAACCCGTCCAGAACGAACTTTTGATTACACCCCATATGGAGTTTGTCATCAGAGCGGTCACGCCGAAAAACAAATAAATGGCTTCATTGTCGCCTTTCATCGCAGAGCGCAGCATGAGCACAGGCAGACCCAGAAAAACAGGTAAAATCAAGAAGGAAAACAAACTGTTTACGTGCGACGTGTAGTGCGTGGGGATCAGCAAAATAACCAGGGCGACCGCAGCGCACAGCGCCGAGTACCAATTCATTGCTTTGACCGACGAGTATCTGGGCAGCAGCTCCTTGGTCATCTGCAGGAGGGACACAGCAATTCCGAAAAAAGCCAGATGCAGCAGCCTGGCGCTCCAGTCGTAGTTGAGCGGCACCCATATGAGCAGCATTTTATCGTCGTCAACTAGCACCATAAGAATCGCGCTAACGATGAGCAGCGAAAATGGAAGCAAAATTTTCGGGCGAATGCCGATCAGATAAAGAATAGAAGCGTACACGAGATGCATCAAAAAGATGATGCAATCCATCAACTGCATGCTTTCGGTGAACCGCTGTTTGCCGCTGACCGCTTGTTCCGTTCCGAATTTGACGGAGCGGATAATGCCTCCCTGCTGCTTGTTGTCAAAGTTAGCCGCTTGAATGACGATGTCGATCTGATTCGAATCGGTAGTGAAGAAAGCGGTATACGGGACGTTGCGCCCCTCATACTGCCCGGCATCAGGCGCCGGACGGCCCGATTGCCCGAGAAGTCGGCCGTCCACGAACAGCTCGGACGAAGCCGGAACGTTTTGAACGCGGATGCCGAATTTTTGCCTGCCGTCTCCATCGATCAGAATGCGCAAATGATACGTGCCAAAGCCGAGAGCCGAATCAGGCTTCGGGGACAGGGCCGGCTTCCAATTGCCGGGAACTTGAAGAAAGCTTTTCTCCGCAGCGGACGCCGGCATACTCGCAAAATTGCCTATCAGCCACGTGCCCGGGTAAAACTCCCATTCGCCGTCCAGCGTCAAAAGCCCCTTCGCGTTGAAATCCCAATTTCTTAAATCCAACTGCCCCTGGATGGCGCGGGGGTAAGCGGGCGCAGCGTCGAGCGAGTACCAAACGATGCGGATTCCCGTAATCATCAAGAAAAAAATCGCCGTTAAATAAACTATTTTCGTTTTCGTCATAATACTCTGTAATTTCGACAAAACATACGCTATTCCTTCATCGCGGAACCGCCAATTGTTTAGTAATTGTTCAAATGCCGCAGGTAATATGGAATAGAGCATCAAACAAGGAGGGACATCAAGTGAACGTACTGGTGACGGACGATACAGCGTTTATGCGGATGATGATGTGTTCATTGTTGGAGTCAATGGGTTTTAAGGTTATAGCCGAAGCCGGTAACGGCAAGGAAGCGGTTGAGATGTACAGCAGATTCAGGCCCGATCTGGTGACGATGGATATTACGATGCCGGAAATGGACGGAATAGAAGCGCTGAAGCGAATCAAGAAAATCGATGCCGAAGCGAAAGTCATTATGTGCTCGGCCATGGGGCAGCGTCAAATGGTGCTGGACGCGATTCGCAGCGGCGCAAGCGACTTCGTCGTCAAGCCGATCCAAAAGGATCGGCTGCAAGAGGCGGTCGGCAAGCTGTTTCATTTGCAAACGGCCGACAAGCCGAAATAATGCAGGCCCGCAACTTGAAAAGCGGTTGACTCTTGGGGCAGTTGATCTGCCAGGGGGGTCAGCCGTTTTTGCTGTGTCCGCAACCTTAAGATTGGACACTGCCCGCAAATGAAGTGCGGCTGTCGGCGAACGGTTCGACAGCCCTGGCTGCCCGAAGCGGCCCGGCTTGCCGGGCTTTTCTTGAAATGGAACGCTTTTGGTGAAATAATGGTAGTAATAACCAAAGCGCGAGGGAACGAGATGACTGTTTTCACCGAGAAAGTAATTTCGATTATCAGGGGCATACCGGAAGGCCGGATAATGACATACGGTCAAATCGCGGCGCTGGCGGGCAGCCCGAGAGGTGCAAGGCAGGTCGTGCGGATCCTTCATTCGATGAGCAAAAAATACCGGCTTCCCTGGCATAGAGTCATCAATTCAAAAGGGGAAATAAGCATTTTGGATGATGAATCTTCTCAGCTGCAAGCTTTTCTGTTGCATGCCGAGGGCGTAGAAATAACGAATGGTCGCATCATCAGTCTGGAGCATTATCAGGTTCGCGCGGAGGCGGCGGAATGAATGGCCTACAATCAGCAGTTGAAAATCATGCACGGAACCGATATAATGTGCTTATAGGTATTGCAGTTAATCGTATTGACTGCAACTTTTTTTTAAAAATTACTGTGCTTTGTTAAAGCTCAGTAAAGGTACGACCAAAATTTTTATAATTGGAGGAATTATCAATGGCAAAAGTTTTATTGATTAAAGCAAACGATCGTCCGGCCGAGCAGGCAATCAGCGTACAAATGTACGAAGCATTCGCCAAAGCCTATAAAGAGTCCCATCCGGAGGATGTTGTTACGGAGCTGGACCTTTTCAGCGCCGAACTTCCTTACTACGGCAATGCTGCAATCACTGCGATGTACAAGCAGGGCCAAGGCTGGGAGCTTACTGCCGAAGAGCAAAAACTCGCCGCTACTGTAAACCAGTATCTGGATCAATTCCTGGAAGCCGATAAAATCGCGATTGCTTTCCCTCTGTGGAACTTTACGGTTCCAGCGCCATTAATTACATACATTTCCTACCTTACGCAAGCAGGCAAAACATTCAAATATACCGCTCAAGGTCCGGTCGGCCTGGTGACCGGCAAAAAAGCAGTTTTGCTGCACGCCAGAGGCGGCGTATATTCCAGCGAGCCGATGGCTTCCGTCGAAGCTGCGATGCGCTTTGTTAAAGGCTCGCTCGGACTGTGGGGCGTTCAAACGGAAGACGTTATCATCGAAGGCCATAACCAATTCCAAGATCGTACCGCCGAAATCGTGTCAGCCGGTCTGACCGAAACTGCAAAGCTGGCTGAGCGGTTCTAGTTTCATAAAAGTTGTTCACAAAGCGCCGCAGGCTGTTCGCGGCGCTTGCTTTTTCCTCGAAGTTCGCCGTGTTATAATGAAGCAAACGCTCGCTTTTTGTGAAGTCATAATAGATAAAGGGGTGGCTGACGATGGGTCGGGGTTTATCGATCGGACCTCCTCGTTTCGGGGTCGCTATTCATGCGTTGGTCTGGCTGACTCAAAGCGGAGGGGTATTGTCGAGCTCAAGCATAGCTGGCCAGGTAAATTCACATGCTACATTTTTGCGGCGGGTGCTGCAGACTTTGGTACAGGCGGGGATCGTGGAAGCGAGAGAAGGCCGCGATGGCGGCTACATGCTCGGCAAACCGTCCAACCAAATTACGCTCGCCGATGTTTACGTAGCTGTAAAATCGGAATGTACGGAAGCCGAAGAAAATGTCGACTGCGGCGAAGCCGGCAAACAGCTCGACATCGTGCTTGAAAAAATGTTATCTGAAGCGGAGCGGCACACGATCGAATATCTTCGTCAATTTACGATTGCCGATGTGATGGCACGCGTCGATTTTTTTGCCGACAGCAGCAGTTAGAAGTCTGTCCGGTAAGTTCAGCAGCTCCGCCGGACAGACTCCTAACTGGGGCCCTCACACTTCGCGACAAGAAAACCGCCCCATGGAAGGCGGTCTTGATTCATTATAAATTTAGAACTCTTTTGTCATAAATACGCTATTCGGGTCCTCTATGTAGTCCGCGAACGGCTTGCAATATTGAAACCCGAAGCTTTCATATAGTTTTCTGGCCGGTTCGAAAGCCTCCATCGAGCCCGTTTCCAAGCTTAACCGCCGATAGCCGCGCTGTTTGGCTTCCTCAATGATATGTTCCATGACACGCCTTGCAACGCCTTTCCTCGTATGCGCTGACGCAGTTCGCATGGATTTGATCTCTCCATGCTGACCGTCAAGCTCCTTAAGCGCCCCGCAACCGAGCAATTCGTCTTGTTCCCATGCGCTCCAGAATGTAATTTCCGGTTTTTTCAATTTATCAAGATCTAAGGCGTGTACACTTTCCGGCGGGGAATGAAGCGTCATGCTTTGGAGATGTTCCCTGATTAATGCAATCACTTTATTTCCGGTTAAATCATCCAGTTTAATTTGCAAAAAAATCACTCCCCAAACTCTATTATCAGTAATCCCTAGTATACACTTAATAAGACTCGCGCTCAACGAATCCGACAGCAGGGGTGTTATGGCGCTATAGCGTGCGTAAAAACGGAAGGACTGATACAATGAAATGATAAAAGCAAAAATGAGGTGACGTCTTTGGCGTCCGAACCGACCCGCACAAAAAGAACCGAAATGCTTCTCATTACTGCCGTAGCTCTCGGCACGCTGCTCAATCCGCTCAATACTTCCATGATATCGGTTGCGCTAACCCGGCTGCAGGAAGAATTTCGGCTGAATTTTGCCGACTTGTCGTGGCTGATATCCACTTACTATCTCGCCAGCGCCATCGCCCAGCCCGTCATGGGCAAATGGAGCGATCTGTTCGGCCGCAAGCGGGTGTTCATGCTGGGGCTTCTTCTTGTGACGCTATCGTCCTGCCTGGCTCCGCTTTCGCCGAGCTTTGGTTGGCTTATCGGCTTTCGGATCATCCAGGCTATCGGCAGTTCAGCCTTGTATCCCGCAGGCATGGGGATGATCCGCGATCAAATTACGTCCAATCAGGCCAAGGCGCTGGGCATCTTGTCCGTCTTTTCCAGCACGTCGGCTGCCTTCGGCCCGTCGCTCGGAGGATTCCTCGTCCACTACGGGGATTGGCCGCTCATTTTCCTGTTCAATTTCCCGTTTATTGCGGGCTCTTTCATTCTGGCGTGGAAAATGTTCCCCCGCGATCCGAAACGGACCGGCAGCGCTTCCGATATGGACTGGGCGGGCGTGGCGCTGTTTTCGCTCACGATTTTCATGTGGCTGCTGTTTTTCCTGTCCTTCGAGGAAGGGTTCAGCTTGTGGAAGCTGGCGGTCAGCGCTCTGCTCACGATCTTTTTTTACCGATTCGAACTGGGCAAAAGCCGGCCGTTCATCGATGTCGCTTTTTTGCGGAAAAATCCGAAGGTGACGCTCGTCTATGTGCAGTTTATTTTGACGAACATCGTTTTTTATTCGGTTATGTTCGGCATCCCTTCCTACCTGCAGCAGGTACAGCATATGGATACGCAGCAGACAGGCGTCATCATGCTCTCGATAGCCGGGTTCAGCGTTTTCATCACGCCGCTTGCCGGCCGCTGGATCGACCGGAGCGGCTCGAAGCCTTCGCTGCTGCTCGGCACTTCCGCGGTCGTACTGGGCGGACTGTCGCTGCTTTTGATCAAGGACCAGACGAGCGCGGTCATGACTTTCCTTGCCCTGTCCGTTCTCGGCATCAGCAACGGCTTTAACAATTTGGGCATGCAGATGGCGCTGTATGACTTCGTCTCCAAGGAGGAGACCGGCATCGCCTCAGGGCTTTTCATGACTTCGCGCTTCATTGGTACGATTTTGTCATCGAGCCTGCTCGCCGCGCTGTTCGGCAAAAATATTACGACCGGGCATCTGCACAGCATGGCTTGGGTGTGCGCGGCAATCGGCCTGCTGATGCTGCTGCTGACCTTGCGGATGCCGGGCACAAAGCGGGCTGTGACGGCGAAGCCGGAGTAACGGGCGAAGCCGCCGGCAAAGCAAGATGCGGGCGGCTTTTCGCACCGCGCGCAGCCAGCCGGTGCTACCACATGCGGCGCGCGGCGCGCGGTGCTAGCGCTGCGCTGCATGGCGGCGGTCGGTCGACCTGTTGGGTAGCCGCCTGCCCGGGTTCACGCATTTCCGGCAATGGAAGCGGAGAAAACCAGTGAACATTTCACGCCTCTCCCGATGGGTTATAGAGTCTGAAGTGGCGGCAAGACGGCTTGGCAGGGAGAAAACCTGCAAAAGTGCAGGCTTTTTTTGTGAAAATGGTTCATTTTGGAGAAAAGCCTGCGAAAGTGCAGGAATTTTCGATGAAAATGAACCTAAGCCCATGTTCGCGGCGAAAAGCCTGCACAATTGCAGGAATTTTTCGCTGCTGGCTTGCCAACGAGGAAAAACCTGCACTTTTGCAGGTTTTCCGCGCGTTGTCAAATATGCGCAGCCTCCTAGCATACGAGTTTTTCAACATTCTGACTTTTGCAGGCTACTTCGCGTAATTAGGCAGATGTGCGACCGATTCCGGGGTATGGGTTTCTGGGCAGCCTGGAAAAGGCCGCTTTTTGCTCGTCATGTGGTCGATTGACCACCATCATGCAGTGCAACACCATGCGCTGAGAGTTGTGCACGGTGCGCGTCAATGCGCTTGCAGCGAAAGCATTCCCGCTGATGTGCGGCTTTTTCCACCAATGCGCCGGCTCGGCCCCGCTTTATAATTCCTGCACAATCGCAGGCTTTTCGCCAAAACGGAACGCTGCCGTTTAAAATTTTTACAATAATCCGGGGGGCTGACAGATGCAGCTAATCGATACGATAAGCAAAATATTATTTTTTAGCGATTTTGACGCTTCCGAGCTGCAAAAAATTGCGGACATTTCCATATTGCGAACGTTCCAAAGCAAATCCCACGTGTTCATGGAGGGAGAAGAGCGGCATTCGGTCTATTTCATCAACCGCGGGATCGTCAAAATTTACAAAATCGATGCCCAGGGCAACGAGTACATTATGGCTTTTCTGAAAGAAGGGGACATGTTCCCCCATGCCGGTTTTTTTGAAAAAAATCCGTATCCGGGCACCGCTGAGGTCGTGCTTGACTCCGAGCTGTGCATCATTCCCCTCCAGGCTTTTGAGAAGATTATGCTGAACAATCCCGGAATCGCGATCAAAGTCATGCGGGAGATGGGCCGCAAAATCAGGGAATTGCAGGCAAAGCTGCAGGAGCTCAGCAGCAACGACATCAACCTTCGCCTGTCCGCGCTGCTGTTGAGGCTGGTTGACAGTTACGGCGAGCCGTCGGACGGCGGCGTCCAGGTCACGTTGAAAATTACGAACTCGGACATGGCCAAAATGGTCGGCACGACCCGGGAGACGGTGAACCGGTTTCTTAACAAATTAAAAAAGGAACGCATCCTCATAGCAGACAACAAAAATATGATCGTCACCGATCGGGCCGCGTTGGAGCGCCTGCAGCAGGGCGGCTTGTGAGTACGGGCCTGCGAATAGCCGTTATGCTGCCGACCGACGAAAGTTCCGCTGCCGGATGATTCGCGTTCAATTTGAGCTTACGCTCCCTGTTTTCGGTAGTCCCCCGGCGTCATGCCGACGATCCGTTTGAAAACCCGGTAAAAGGACTGCGTGTCCCGGTATCCGACCATCCCGGCGATCGTATCGATTTTGTGCCGCGTGCACTGCAGCAGCTCGCAGCTCATGCGTATCCGGCATTGCTGCAAATATTCGTGAAAAGGCTGCCCCACGCGGGCTTTGAACAGCCGGAAGAAGTGCCTTTCGCTCAGCCGGCACATATCGGCGACCGCGCGAATCGTCAAATCTTCTTCGGCATGGCTGCGGATATATTCGACGGCGTGGCCGATCGGGTCGTCCTGCTCCATCTCAGCCGGGTTCGCATGCAGCATATGGCGGGAGAACTCGACCAAAAGCTCGATCAGCAGCGCGAACAAAATGGCGGAAGAGCCCTGCCGGCTCGTTGAATGCTCCTCATACATACGGTGAAACAAAGTTTCCATCGTCAATTGGCGGTCGTGGAAAGCGAGATGCTCGCTGTCCGCACGCGAATGGTGCTGAATCCGCGCAACAAGGTCAAACTCCGGGAGCAGCCGGGCGATGTCCGCGAGCATCGCTTCCGTGAACAAACAGTTGTAGACGACGAGCTTTTGATCGCGTTTGGCCGAATACGGGCGGAAGACGTGAGGGACGCCTACCGGAACGATGAATACGTCGCCTTTGGAGACGGGGATGACTTGACCGTTGATGTGATGGTACCCTTTTCCATAGGAGACATACGTAATTTCGATAAAATCGTGCTCATGATAGCCTAAAATAAACCCTTCTTCCATCCGGTTCACAAATATGCTCATGCCCTGGCGAAAATGATTTGCTCCCAGCAGCTTCGTTTTTTGCCTGTTTGCCATGCTTGCCACTCTCCTTCGGAACGTTCGTGCGCATAATCATATTGTCATTTTTGCCATATAGAATTGTCAAGAACGAAAGTGTAATTATCGCCGCGCCGAACGTACAATCAGACATATCAACGAACTGAATTTTTAGAAGGAGCGAAACAGATGGCGCAATTTAACGTTTATGATTTACGGTGCAATTACAAGCAAAATCCGCTCGGAACCGATGACCGGAGGCCAAGGCTGAGCTGGAAAATCGATTCCGCGGCGCGGGCTTTCATCCAGACGGCTTACCATCTTCAAGTATCGGTTGAAGCGGACTTTCAGGAGCCGCTGCTATGGGATACCGGCAAGGTGGAAAGCGATTCCAGCATTCATATCGAATACGCCGGGCCCGCTTTAGCTTCGCGCACTCGCTACTACTACCGGGTACGCGTGTGGGACGGCGCGGATGCGGTTTCCGACTGGAGCGGTGCGGCGTACTGGGAAACCGCGCTTTTGACGCAGGAGGAGTGGCAGGCGGGCTGGATTACGCTGCGGCTTCCCGCCGGCGATCAAGGCGTAGAGCCGATTCCGTATTTGCGAAAAGAAGTGACTCTTTCGGGCCCTGTAAAGTCCGCCCGGGCATATGCGACTTCGCTCGGCTTGTACCGTTTGTTCGTCAACGGCCAGGCGGCCGACGACACTTTGTTCAATCCGGGCTGGACGAGCTATACGAAGCGGCTGCAGTACCAAACGTTCGACGTGACCGCGCTGTTGTCCGAAGGCGGAAACGTGATCGGCGCGATGCTGGGCAGCGGCTGGTACAAAGGAAACTTGGCCTGGGAGGGCAAAAGCGAATACTACGGGGCCGAACGGGCGCTGCTTGTACAGCTTCATATCGAGTATGCCGACGGAACGGAGGAAGTCATCTGCTCGGATGAAACATGGAAAGGAAACGACGGCCCTCTCCGCATGTCCGAGCTGTATCACGGAGATTTGTACGATGCCAGACTGGAGCAGGACGGATGGGACTTGCCCGGTTTTTCGGATGCGGAGTGGCTGCCGGTTGCCCGGTACGAGTATTCCAAGGCTGTACTGGTTGCGCAGGAGAACGAGCCGACGCGCCGGATCCAGACGCTGGAACCGATCGGGATGATTACGACGCCGCGCGGCGAGACAGTGATTGACCTCGGACAAAACATGGTGGGCTGGATGCGTATTACCGTAGACGCGGAAGAGGGAACGGAGATTACTTTACGGCATGCGGAAGTGCTTGACCGCGAAGGGAATTTTTATACGGACAACCTGCGTTCCGCCCTGCAGACGATTACGTATATCAGCCGTGGAAACGGCCCTGCGGTTTACGAGCCTTCGTTCTCCTTCCAGGGATTCCGTTATGTATCGGTGGAAGGGATTGCGCCGGAGCAATTGGCGGGCCGTTTTGTCGGGTGCGTCATTCATACGGATCTGGAGCCTACGGGCAGCTTCAATTGCTCGGATGAATGGATCAACCGGCTCCAGAGCAACATCGTCTGGGGGCAAAAAGGCAATTTCCTCGATGTGCCGACCGACTGCCCGCAGCGCGACGAACGGCTCGGCTGGACGGGGGATGCGCAGGTTTTCATTCGCACCGCGGCGTTCAACATGAATGTGGCGCCGTTCTTTGAGAAATGGCTGAAAGATTTGGCGGCCGACCAGCAGCCGGACGGCGGTGTGCCGCACGTCATACCCGACATTCCTACGGCGGGCTACAACTCCGCGGCCTGGGGTGATGCGGCCGTCATCTGCCCGTGGACGATCTACGAATGCTACGGAGATACGCGCGTGCTGGAGACGCAGTACCCGAGCATGAAAGCTTGGGTCGAATACATCCGCGCGCAAGGGGAAGACGAGTTTCTATGGAACACGGGCTCTCACTTCGGCGATTGGCTGGGGCTGGATGCGAAAGAGGGCAGCTACATCGGAGCGACGCCCAAAGATTTGATCGCCACGGCGTTCTATTCGTACTCGACGGGACTGCTTGCCAAAACCGCGCAAGTGCTGGGCAAACGCGAGGAAGCGGAAGCGTATGCGGAGCTGCAGGCGAAGGTCAACCAAGCTTTCCGCCGGGAGTTCGTAACTCCGAACGGGCGCGTCGCCGCTCCGACGCAAACGGCATACCTGCTTGCGCTGATGTTCGACCTGCTGGAGGAAAAAGACCAGGCGCGGACGGCCCGGATGCTCGCCCAGCATATCGAGGACAACGGAACGCATTTGACGACAGGCTTCGTAGGCACGCCATATCTGTGCCATGTGCTGACCCGGTTCGGCTATACGGACCTCGCTTACCGGCTAGTTTGGCAGAAGGAATACCCGTCCTGGCTGTATCCGGTTACCCAAGGAGCGACGACGATCTGGGAGCATTGGGACAGCACGAAGCCGGACGGCTCGTTCTGGAGCGACAAAATGAACTCTTACAATCACTATGCCTACGGCGCGGTGGGAGACTGGCTGTACCGGGTTGTGGCCGGCATCGACAAAGCGGATTCCGAGCCCGGCTATAAAGCGCTGCGCATCAAACCGCATATAGGCGAACAGCTATCCAGCGCAGAGGCTTCCCTGCGATCCATGTACGGAGACGTCAAAGTAGCGTGGGTGAAAAAAGACGGCGGCACGATCGAGCTGACGGCGGTCATTCCGGCGAATACGACGGCTGAAGTGATTTTGCCGGTTAACAAATCTGGCGAAATTTTGGAAAGCGGCAAGCCGGCTTCGCAGGCCGAAGGCGTGCATGACGCCGTTCAAAACGAAGACGGATTCGTCCTGCGGCTCGGCTCGGGCAGCTACCGGTTCGAGTACGAATCCAACCATTAACAAAACAGCACCATATCCGGCAGAAGCCTCGGTCTAGTTACCGGGGCTTCTTTGTCATTTTGCCGATTTGCTTTGCCAGGAGTCTGTCCGACGGAGTTACTTTTGCGCATTCCTTTCTACGTGGTTCATCGGACAGACTCCTAGTGCTCCTCTACGGCTGTCGATTTCCGGAAAGTCAGCAGATCGGACACCGTCACAAACCGGAAGCCTTTTTCCTTGAGGCTGGGAAGGATTTGCTTGAGCGCTTCTATCGTCTGGGTTTGTCCTTCGACATAGTCATGGAAAAGAATAATATCGCCGTTTCGTGCGTTATTTAAAACTTTGCTGACGATTTTGCCCACGCCCGGCGTGTTCCAATCCCCCGTATCCTGGTGCCAGGACCACATCACGACAAGGTAGCCGGCTTTTTTCGAAGCATTCACTACGTTTTCGCTGTAAAAGCCTCCCGGAGGACGGAATAAATTCGGCTTTCTTCCCGTTGCATCCATAATCACTTTTTCCGCTTGAAAAAGCTCCTTCCGAACGCTCTCCTCCGGCACTCTTTTATTAAAATAACGATGGCTGAACGTATGATTCGCGATTTCATGCCCTTCCGCAAGCTCCCGTTTCACTAGTTCCGGCGACTTTACAACCTTATTGCCGACTACGAAAAAAGTTGCCTTTGCCCCGTACTGCTTCAGCAGGTCCAGAATAACCGGCGTATCGGCGGGATCGGGTCCGTCGTCAAAAGTCAGCGCTATTATTTTTTCGTCCGTAGGCACTTCCCAGACCACTTCGCCCCGTGTTTCGTAATATTTTCGATTTTTGCTTTGCGGCGCCTCCTGGGCATGAAAGAACAACGCAGCCATTAAAACAGATGTAAGAACCGTGCTGCAAAAAATTCGCACATTACCCCTCCTCCAATGTAACCACATTTAGAGTTGCCATTTTCCCGGTATTCTAGGTATTCCATTAGTTTCCATGTTTTTTTTTGCTGCATAGAAAGCGCGATCTTTTTGGATGCTAGTAAGGTAACAGCCATTGAGAAAGACAAAAACAAATAAAGGAGCGGTCAAAATGTTAACCCGAGCATCCAAAGGCATAGCTTTGGCGGCCATTTCGCTATCGGTGTTCACCGCCGCAGGCTGCACGGCGAACAAATCGGCGAATCAGGTCAGACAGCAAGCGACCCATATGCAGCAGGCGCAGCCGATACCGTCGGCGGCACCGGATAACCGCGTCGCAATCGCCAACCATGCGGCGGACAAAATCGTCCGGTTGAACGGCGTAAGAGCGGCCAACGTCCTGGTAACCAAGCGGAACGCCTATGTGGCAGCATCCGTACACACGAACGGGATGTCACGGCAGCTTGAGGACCTGATTGCGAACCAGGTTCGATCGACAGACCCGAACATTCAGAACGTGTACGTATCCACAAATCCCGAGTTTGTGAACAGAGTCAACAGATACGTATCGGACGTAGCGCAAGGAAGACCTGTCACCGGATTTGTTGATGAGTTCTCGCAAATGGTGGCGCGGATTTTCCCGACCGCGCATTGATCAAAGCTGCTTGACCCGATATCCGGGGGCTGTCTCAAAAGCCATCAATAATGGCCTAGGGACAGCCCTTTCTGCGCTTGCCGCATCTGCAATGGTCAGCTGCCCGTACCGGGTTCGCCGCCGGTGACGCGCTTTGGCGACAGGACATCGCTTACGGTTCCGAGCTGTAATCCTTTGCGCTTGAGGGACATAATCATGCCTTCGAGGGCCAAGCTGGACGACTCAGTCGGATGCATCAAAATCAGGTATCCGTTATTCGCTTTGGCGGCTACTTTTTGAATGACGGATTGCGGGTTCGGTTTTTTCCAGTCGATCGTATCGAGCGTCCACAAAACGGTGTTCAGCTTCAGCCGCCAAGCGACTTCCACCGTATTCCGGTTGAAATCGCCGGATGGCGGAGCGAACCAGCGGTTTTTAACCTGCAGCCCGTCCTGCAGCAGTTTTTCGGTTCTCGCGATTTCCGTCCAGGCCTGACTGTCGCTAAGCTGGCTCATATTTTTATGGGAATAGGCATGGTTGGAAAGCTCATGGCCATAGCTCGCTATATGCCTGGCTGTGTCCATGTTCTTTTTGAGCCAGGAGCCGTCGAGGAAAAACGTCGCTTTCACATGATGCTTGTTAAGCGTTTCGAGCATCCGGGGAATAAATTCATTTCCCCACGCGACGTTGATCATGAAAGCGACCATCGGCTTTTGGGGATTTCCGCGGTAAATCGGCTCCGCTCCGAGTTGTTCCAGATTTACGGCAGGGGGAATCTCCTGATACACATAGCGAATCGGGTTTCCGGGATCTATATTTTTGTTTAATTCATACGTTTTTTCAATATCGACTTCGAGACCGTTGTAGCCCGGTATAGCCCTGAATACGTGGTCGATTCTGGCATCGGTCGGGGGAATCCGTTTCGCCGGAGCCTCATTCATAATCCGGCTCAGCACAGGATCAGGTTCAACAGCCGGAGCCGAGAAACCCGACAATATGGGCAGCAGGATGAGTGTCAGGCTGAAAAGCATTTTGATTCTGAACATTTTGCCAAGTACTCCTTTTCATTTGCTGTCGGCCATGTTACTCATTATCTGCTTAATGACAGCTAATTTATGTAAAGGTCAAACATACAAATCGCAATTCTTGTGCGCGGCCTATGGAAAGCTGTCCATGTCCATCCATATTCATGCACATAAAATAAATATAGCCTGATAGAAGGGAGTGAAGCGGAATGTTTGGAGTATGCGGCTTTCCTACAAGCACAGCGATAATTTTGGTTCTCTTTATTCTTCTGGTCATTGTCTTGACAACTTTTTCCGTAGTAATTTAGCTGAAAAGGCAGTCCGGCAAGCGCAAGCCTCCGGGCTGTTTTTTTGTGTTTTTCAACGCGTGGTGCGAATATTCCCCCCCTTTTTCTACAAACAATATATAAGAATTGAAATCATCAGAGAGAAAGGGCTGTGAATATTGGCTAAAGTTCTGCACATTACGGCGCACCCCCACGATCATCAGACTTCATACAGCATGGCAGTCGGAAAAGCATTCGTAGACGCGTATCGGGACGCCCGCCCCGGCGACGAAATTATCCATCTTGACTTGTACCAAATAAACGTTCCGCACATTGATGCAGATGTCTTCAGCGGTTGGGGCAAACTGCGCGGCGGCCGGCAGTTTGCCGAATTGAGCGGCGAAGAGCAAGCGAAAGTGAGCCGCCTGTCCGAGCTGACGGATCAGTTTGTCGCTGCCGATAAGTATATATTCGTAACGCCCATGTGGAATTTTTCGTTCCCGCCGATTTTGAAAGCTTACATCGATGCGATCTGCACGGCCGGAAAAACGTTTAGTTATACGGAAAACGGCCCGGTAGGCCTGCTGACGGACAAAAAAGCGCTCCATATCCAGGCGCGGGGCGGCATCTATTCGGAAGGCCCGGCAGCGGACATGGAAATGGGCCACCGGTATTTGAGCATTATTATGTCCTTTTTCGGGATCAAGGATTTCCAGGGGCTATTTGTAGAGGGGCATAATCAGTTCGCCGATAAAGCCCAGCAGATTAAAGAAGAAGCGATCGGCCGCGCCCGGGAGCTGGCAAAAACGTTTTGACCCCGCAGCGGCAAAAATAGCCCGGCAAGCTCAGCCTCGTGCGGGCAAGCCGGGCTTTTTGCTGCTTGGCGCAGGGCCGTCGCGCCGCGCGCAGCTCCCAGTGCACGGTGCTGCGCTGCATGACGGCGCCGGTCGACCACGGGAAGGGGAGGGATTTTCGGCGGCTCGGCGGTTGCGAAGCGGAGGCGGCTAGGCTCGCGGGCTCGGCAGCCCGAAAAACCAGCGAAAACTCTCATGACGCTGTGGACGTCACCCCGAACCCGTCCGAGTGAAGCGCTGAAACGCCTGCAACCCACCCAACTGAGCCGGTCGCACAATCTGCCTAACCACGCAAAAAAGCCTGCAAAAATACAGTTTTTGCCCGATGAATGCGCTGACCACGACAAATTCCTGCAAATGTGCAGGCTTTTCGCCGCGAACAAGGACTCAGGCTCATTTACACCGAAAATTCCTGCACAATCGCAGGCTTTTCGCCAAAATGAGCCTTTTTTATGAAAAAAGCCTGCACTTATGCAGGTTTTCTCCAGCCAAGCACATGCTGCCTCGTCCCCCCCCTTCAGCTCCCCAACCTATGCAGGGATAGGTGTGGTTTGGGAAAGAGCGGCTGTGCCCCGCTTTGCCTTGAAATTTCACCTAAAGAAAGGACCTCATTCTCCACTTGGTAGTGGATTTTGAGGTCCTTTTGCTCGATTTTTTATCCCGTACGATATGAACACTTTTGGGACAGCTCCTATATTTCATGCAAACCTGTAAAACAACCCTGAATAGTCGACTTTAATTCAAATTGAAATAAATAGGCGGGTATAATTCCTTATAAGCAGAAATAATTAAGGCGATAAACAAACGTGAATCGATTTTGGATGATATCTTCATTCCAAAATGGAATAAAGGTGCTATAATGAATGTAATAAGGTTGTACGCTAAGGAAGGTGACATCGTGATGAAACAACAGTTGCAGCGGATTTCCATGCTGGTGAGCATATTTTGGGTGTTTTGCCGAATCGGCCCTTCGACCTTCGGTGGCGGCTATGCGATGATCCCGATCATTGAAAGGGAGATCGTCAAGAAGCGCAATTGGCTCAAGGAGTCGGACATGAGCGATCTGATTTCCATCGCCGGTTCCGCGCCTGGGGGAGTGGGCGTCAACTCAGCGGCTTTTATCGGCTACAGGCTCTCCGGGGTCGGCGGCGCGGTTATGGCGGTGCTCGGCATTACGCTTCCGCCGGTTGTCATCGTGTTCGCTTTGAGCTCGATGTACTCTTTGTTCAGCGCATTTCCAAAAGTTGAAGCTGCCTTGAAAGGCATTCACGCGGCAATTATCGCACTTATATTGATTGCAGCCTATAGGATGGCCAAATCGTCGCTGATCGATAAAACGACCGCTACGGTTGCAGTCGTTTCGCTAGGGCTTTTGATCGCAACGCCTATTCATCCTTTACTTATCATTGCGGTTGGGATTATCGCTGGCGTGCTTGCCGTGAAAATCAAGTCCATGCTCGGAGTCAGCGCGCCGTTCGAGAAAGCGAGCGCTCCCGATCCGAAGCCGGAAATCATGTTTCCCGAATACTACATTTAGCCATAGAGGTGAACTGGGATGTGGCAGTTATTTTTCACATTTTTCAAAATCGGCTGCATCTCCTTTGGCGGCGGCTATGCAGTCATTCCGCTAATTCAGAATGAAGCTACGAAGTACGGCTGGGCGGACAGCGCCCATTTTCAGGAAATCGTTACATTGGCCGGCATGGCCCCGGGCCCGATCGCGACCAATACCGCGACACTTGTCGGCTATCATGCGGAGGGTTTGGCGGGGGCTATTGCGTCGACGCTGGGCATCGTGTTCCCGTCGCTGCTTATTATTATCCTGCTGGCGGCTTTTTTTCAAAAAATGCACGAGCACCGCTGGGTCAAATCGTCCTTCTACGGATTAAGGCCGGTAGTAACCGGCCTGATCGTCTACGCCGCGCTGCATTTCGGCTTGAATGCGCGTATGGGCCTGACGTGGTCGACGTTCGCCACGCTGCTCATTTGCGCAGGCTGCATTTACGGCGTGCTGAAGCATAACATGCATCCGTTCATGGTCATCGTCGCTTCCGGACTGGCAGGCATCATCCTGTTCTGATGCCAGCCAGCTAACTGGCGCTTTGGCCATTCGCCAATTCATGGCGAAACAACATGTTGACCGAAGACCGAAGACCGACCCGACCGACTTCACCAGGGCTGAACCACTGGCAGCAAAAGCTGCCGATGGGGCAGCCCTGTTTGCTGTGGCAACTGTGATCTTTTTCACTTACAATACGGTTTCGCTGTTCTAAAGTTGAGATATCGTAACCCATTTTAACATAGCAAGGGAGTGAGGGAGATGCTGACCGGAGTCATTTTGGCAGGCGGAGCGGGCCGCCGGATGAAAGGGGAGCTGAAAGCGCTGCTTCCTTTCGCAGGCGAGCCGCTGATTATTCGACAAATGAGAATGATGAAGCCACTGTGCGATGAGCTGATTGTCGTAACGAACGATGTCCGGCCTTTCCTGCCCATGCTCGACCGCTCGGTTCGGATCATAACGGACTACTACAAGGCCCAGGGTCCGCTCGTCGGCATGCATGCGGCTTTGTCTCTGGCCAAACATTCGTCCGTGTGGGTTGTCGGCTGCGACATGCCGTTTCTTTCCTGCAAGGCGGCGGAGCTGCTGTGGGAGCGGAAAAAGGACGGCTTTGACGCCGTCGTGCCTTTGGTTGCCGGAGGGTTGTATCCGCTTCACGGCATTTATGACCGCAAGTGCAAGGAGGCGATCGTCGGCCTGCTGCAGCGGGGGGAGACGAGAATGTCGGCGCTGCTCAACCACATTTTTTGGGGGGAACTGGATGACCGCTATTTGCAGGAGCGCGATGTGGGATTGAATTTCGTCGCCAGTATCAAGACGTCTGCCGATTACGAAGCTTTGCAGCGCATGGCCGTCCCCCAAACGTAAAGGTAACGGATTGTTCATATTTGCTCGATGTTGTTGTGACCGATATCACAGAGGGCGGGGATCAAGGACACTAAAATGTAGGTAATGAGAGGCTGGACCACAAATGGAGGGGAAGATGACATGGATAACAATAAGGAAAAGGCCGAACCGGTTTTGAATGGAACGTTTGCCGCCGTACTGCTGCTGGGCGCGTTTTTGATTGCAAGCTGGGTTGCCGTTTATTTATTGTTCATTTCCAGAAACTAGAAATGTGAAGGGTGGATCGCCATGCATATTCACAAGCTTGAAAAAATTTGGTTGACCATTGGCATCTCTATGCTGTTCGTGTTTCTCGGCGTGCTGGGCGTGTCCGCTTTTGCCATGGGCGTCAAGCCCCCGAGCGAGCACCATCACCAGATCGATCCGGCCAAGCTGAAGGAAACGGCTCCTTTTGACAATCCCGGACTCCGCAAAATCGGGGACAACGAGTACGAAGCTGTGATGACGGCGTTCACGTTCGGGTATGCTCCGGACAAGATGGAGGTGCCCGTCGGTGCGAAAATCAATTTTATCGTGGCAACCCAGGATGTCGTGCACGGATTTGAAATTCCCGGCACAAACGTGAACATGATGATCGTGCCCGGCGAGGTCAGCCATGTGAGCCATACGTTCACAAAGCCGGGCGAGTACCTCATCCTGTGCAACGAATACTGCGGCGGGGCGCATGAATTTATGAAAACGACGATTATCGTCAAATGAATTCGGGACGCAAGCAAAAGGGGGTGGCAATGGTCATGAAAGTAGCGCATTTGCACGGAAACGGCACGAAATTCGATCTGAAAGACGGGAAGCTCGTCGTCGCGCACATCATCGTGGCGTTCATCGCTTTGCTGATCGGCGGCATCGCGGGGCTGCTGCAGAGCATGGTCCGCAGCGGGACGGTCAAGCTGCCGTACGGAATCGGCTATTACGAGCTGCTGACAGCCCATGGGGTATTGATGGCGCTCATTTTTACGACTTATTTTATTATCGGCTTCCTCTATTCGGGCATTTCTTATACGCTTGGAGGCAAGCTGCTGCCGATTGTGCGCCGCATGGGGTGGGCGGGCTTCGCCTTAATGACGGCCGGCACGGCCATTGGGGTCGCGATGGTTTTGGCGGGCAAAGCCAGCGTGCTTTACACGTTTTACGCGCCGCTCAAAGCTTCTCCGTATTTTTACATCGCATTGGCTTTGGTCGTTGTCGGGAGCTGGATCAGCGGCTGGGGCGTGTTTTATCAGTACAATTATTGGAAAAGAACGAATCGGGGCGAGATATCTCCACTGTTCGCCTTCATGTCCGTCGTCACTTTTCTCATGTGGCAAATCGCCACGCTCGGCGTAGCCGCCGAAGTGTTGATCCAGCTCATACCGTGGTCGTTCGGCTGGGTGGAGACGATTAACGTCATGCTGAGCCGCACGCTGTTCTGGTATTTCGGACATCCGCTCGTCTATTTCTGGCTGATGCCGGCCTACATGTGCTGGTACGTGATCATTCCGAAAATTATCGGCGGCAAAATTTACAGCGATGCTTTGGCGCGGTTGTCGTTCATTTTGCTGCTGCTGTTCTCGATTCCGGTAGGCTTTCACCATCAATTGATGGAGCCTGGCATTAGCCCTTTCTGGAAATATTTGCAGGTTGTGCTGACCTTCATGGTCGTGGTTCCGTCGCTGATGACGGCGTTCTCCCTGTTCGCCACATTCGAACTGAACGGGCGGGCCAAAGGCGCGACGGGCTTGTTCGGGTGGGTCAAGGTGATGCCTTGGAAGGATGTGCGTTTTTTCGCGCCGTTCATGGGCATGCTGATCTTTATACCGGCAGGGGCGGGCGGCTTGATTAATGCGAGCAACCAGATGAATGCGGTCGTTCATAATACGCTGTGGGTGACGGGGCATTTTCATTTGACGGTTGCGACGAGCGTGGCGCTGACGTTTTTCGGCATTGCGTACTGGCTGCTTCCGGCAGTGACGGGGCGCGTGCTGACCCCGCGGATGAACAAACTTGGCTTGATTCAAACGGTTATCTGGTGCATAGGCATGTTCTTTATGTCCGGTGCGATGCATATAGTGGGCCTGTTCGGGGCTCCGAGAAGAACCGCGTACACCACTTACGAAAATCATGCGGACGCGGCAGGCTGGACATCCTATTACGTATGGATGGCGATCGGCGGAACGATTTTGTTCATCGCGGTGCTGATGATGGTGTACAACGTATTCGCGCTGCTTCGCGCGCCTCGGGGGGAGACGGAATATCCGATCGGCGAGCCGATGGAGCAAGCGGAAGCGACCCCTGCTTATTTGGAGCGGTGGGGCGTGTGGATCGGCTTGTCAGCCGCGCTGATCCTCATCGCTTATACGCTGCCGCTGATGGATATGGTGATGAATCCGGCACCGGGTTCCAAAGGATTTATTACCTGGTAACGACAGGTGATGCGGGAAAAGAGAAGGCATTTCGGCTTGTCAGCCGGGGAATGCCTTTTCTCTCCAAAGATATTGTGAAATAATTCACAATATCTTCACGAATATAGCCGCCTGCGAAGCTTCATTTGTGATTTTTCTCATAGTTGCAGCCCTCCAAAAGCGGTACTCTTTGTGTAGAAACAAACACAACATTAGGTTATTCACCCATTATTGATCATATAAAGGAGTGGAAGAAGATGGCAGTTAAAGAGAGCCAAGTAAACGTACAAATTTCCGCAAAAGACGAAGTGAACCAACTGGTGGCAAAAGCGAAGAAAGCGCAGCAAGCTTTCCTCGAGCTGAACCAGGAGCAGGTTGACGCCATCGTTCAGCAAATGGCGCTGGCCGGCATCGACCGGCACATGGTACTGGCCAAGATGGCCGTCGATGAGACCGGGCGCGGCGTGTACGAGGACAAAATCACGAAAAACCTGTTCGCGACCGAGTACATCTACCACAGCATTAAGAACAACAAAACCGTCGGCGTCATCGAGGAAAACGTCTATGAAAGCTACCGGATGGTGGCGGAGCCTGTGGGCATTATCGCCGGCGTTACGCCAGTGACGAATCCGACTTCCACCACGATGTTCAAAGCTTTAATCGCGATCAAAACGCGCAATCCGATCATCTTCGCCTTCCATCCGTCCGCTCAGCAATCGAGCGCAGCGGCGGCCAGAACTTTGCTGGAAGCCGCGGTCGCCGCAGGCGCTCCCGACAACTGCATCCAGTGGGTGCAGTACCCGTCCCTGGAAGCGACAGGGCTGCTCATGAACCATCCCGATGTGGCGCTCGTGCTTGCGACGGGCGGATCTTCGATGGTCAAAGCCGCCTACAGCACAGGCAAGCCGGCGCTCGGGGTCGGACCCGGCAACGTGCCGTGCTTCATTGAGAAGACGGCGAACCTGCCGCAGGCGATCAATGATCTGATTTTGTCCAAAACGTTCGACAACGGCATGATTTGCGCTTCCGAGCAGGCGGTCATTCTCGAAGAGGCGATCTACGCCGAGGCGAAAAAGCTGATGATCGACCAGGGCTGCTATTTCCTGAACAAGGAAGAGACCGAAGCCGTGTCCAAGCTTGTGATCAACAGCGAAAAATGCGCGGTCAACGCCGTCATCGTCGGCCAATCGGCGGTCAAAATCGCCGAGATGGCGGGCATCAAAGTGCCGGCATCGACGAAAATTCTCGTCGCCGAGCTGGCCGGCGTCGGCGAAGCTTACCCGTTGTCCGCCGAGAAGCTCAGCCCTGTGCTGGCCTGCTACAAAGTGAAAACGGCGGAGCAGGGCATCGAACGGGCGGCGGAAGTGGTTCGCTTCGGCGGCATGGGCCATTCCTCCGTCATCCATTCGCAGAATGCCGATGTGATCGGCGCGTTCTCCGCGAAGCTGCAGACGGGGCGCGTCATTGTCAACTCGCCGTCGACGCACGGCGCGATCGGCGACATATACAACACGAACCTGCCGTCACTGACGCTCGGATGCGGTTCGTACGGCCACAACTCGACGACCTCCAACGTCAGCGCGGTCAATCTGATCAACGTCAAACGGGTCGCCTACCGCACCGTCAATATGCAGTGGTTCAAAATTCCGCCTAAAGTGTACTTTGAAAAGGGCGCGACGCAGTACCTGGAAAAAATGCCCGACATCTCCCGGGTCATGATCGTGACGGACCCGATGATGGTCAAACTCGGCTATGTGGAGCGTGTCGAATACTATTTGCGCAAACGCCAGCTGCCTGTCTACATCGAAGTGTTCTCCGACGTAGAGCCGGATCCGTCCGTGGATACCGTGGAACGCGGCAGACAGGTAATGGCTTCCTTCCAGCCGGACTGCATCATTGCGCTCGGCGGCGGCTCGCCGATGGACGCGGCCAAGGCGATGTGGCTGTTCTACGAATACCCGGATACGAGCTTCGATGCGCTGAAGCAAAAGTTCCTGGACATCCGCAAACGCGTGTACAAATATCCGCGGCTTGGCAACAAGGCGAAGTTCGTGGCGATTCCGACAACGTCGGGTACCGGTTCGGAAGTAACCTCGTTCGCGGTCATTACCGACAAGGCGAAAGGCAATACGAAATATCCGCTGGCCGATTATGAGCTGACGCCGGACGTGGCGATCATCGACCCGGACTACGTGTACAGCCTGCCGAAAACGGCGGTGGCCGACACGGGCATGGACGTGCTGACGCATGCGATCGAAGCTTACGTATCGGTGATGGCCAACGATTATTCCGACGGCCTGGCGATGAAGGCGGTCCAGCTCGTGTTCCAAAATCTTGAAAAATCGTTCGCTACCGGCGATCCGGTTGCCCGCGAAAAAATGCACAACGCCTCGACGATTGCCGGCATGGCTTTTGCCAACGCCTTCCTCGGCATCAACCACAGCCTGGCGCACAAGTGGGGCGGCGAATACCATACGGCTCACGGCCGCACCAATGCGATCCTGATGCCGCACGTGATCCGCTACAATGCGCAGAAGCCGACGAAGTTCGCATCGTTCCCGAAATACGATCATTTCGTCGCCGATCAGCGCTACGCCGAAATCGCGCGGATGCTCGGACTTCCGGCCAAAACGACGGAAGAAGGCGTGAACAGCCTGATCGATGCGATCCGCAAGCTGAACAAATCGCTCGGCATTCCGGAGAAATTCCAGGATCTCGGATTCGACGCCCAACAGTTCGAATCGCGCGTCGACTACTTGGCCGACCGGGCTTTTGAGGACCAATGCACGACGGCCAACCCGCGGATGCCGCTGGTGACGGAGCTTGCCGACGTGTACCGCAAAGCGTTCTACGGCAAATTTGAATAACCGTTAATACCAATTGATAGGAGGTCACAAACATGGCGATTGAGGAAAAAGACATCGCGATCCAGGCCGGCAAAGCCGGCTCCTGGAAAGGGTTTAAAGGCGGCAAGTGGGAAAAAGCAGTCGACGTCAAGGATTTTATCGATAAGAACGTGGCTCCGTATCTGGGATCGGGTTCCTTCCTGGCGGGCCCGACCGAAGCGACAACCGAGCTGTGGCGCATCGTCAGCGAGCTGACGCGCCGGGAGCGGGAAAACGGCGGCGTCCTGGATGTGGATGTGAACACCGTATCCACGATCACTTCCCATGCGCCGGGTTACATCGCGAAGGATAAAGAAAAAATCGTCGGCGTTCAGACCGATGCGCCGTTCAAGCGTTCCGTGCAGCCGTTCGGCGGAATCCGCATGGTCGTCGACGCCTGCGAAGCTTACGGCTTCAAGCTGCCCGAGGAGCTTGTCCGCCTCTTCACGGACATCCGCAAAACGCACAACCAGGGCGTGTTCGACGCCTACACGACCGAGATGAAAACCGCCCGCAAGGCGGGCATCATCACAGGTCTGCCTGATGCGTACGGCCGCGGGCGGATCATCGGGGACTACCGGCGCGTCGCGCTGTACGGCGTTGACCGCCTGATCGAAGCGAAGCGCGCCGATCTGGTGCAGCTCGAGGTCGATGCGATCACCGAGGATGTCATCCGGCTGCGCGAAGAGCTGTCCGAGCAAATTCGCAGCCTCGGCGAGCTGAAGCAGATGGCGAAGTCCTACGGCTTCGACATTTCACGGCCTGCCGCCAGCGCGGCGGAAGCCGTGCAGTGGCTGTACTTCGCCTATCTGGCCGCCATCAAGGAGCAGAACGGCGCGGCGATGAGCCTTGGCCGCGTATCCAGCTTCCTCGATATTTATATCGAGCGCGATTTGCAGGAAGGCGTGCTGACGGAAGAGCAGGCGCAGGAACTGATCGACCATTTCGTCATGAAACTGCGCATCGTGAAGTTTCTCCGCACCCCGGATTACAACGAGCTGTTCAGCGGAGACCCGACTTGGGTAACGGAATCGATCGGCGGGATGGGGCTGGACGGAAGGACGCGAGTGACGAAAAACTCCTTCCGCTTCCTGCATACTCTGTACAATCTGGGACCGGCGCCTGAGCCGAACTTGACCGTACTGTGGTCGACGCAGCTGCCGGAAGGTTTCAAAGCTTACTGCGCCAAAGTATCGGCGGAGACCAGCTCGATCCAGTACGAGAACGACGATCTGATGCGTCCTTACTATGGTGATGACTACGGGATCGCCTGCTGCGTATCAGCGATGCGTAT
The DNA here is from genome assembly GCF_057749925.1 of Paenibacillus sp. sgz302191. NCBI lineage: Bacteria > Bacillati > Bacillota > Bacilli > Caryophanales > Paenibacillaceae > Paenibacillus > Paenibacillus sp. sgz302191. Next base: position 194,195 of record NZ_JBYLHY010000005.1, on the reverse strand, counting down.
CGGCAAGCAGATGCAGTTTTTCGGAGCGCGCGCCAATCTGGCTAAAGCGCTGCTGTATGCGATCAACGGCGGCGTGGACGAGAAGCTGGGCATTCAGGTCGGACCGCAGGCGGCGCCTGTCCTGTCCGATGTGCTGAGCTATGAGGAAGTCGCGCCCAAATTCGACCAGGTGATGGAATGGCTGGCCAAGCTGTACATGAACACGCTCAACGTCATCCACTACATGCACGATAAATATTGCTACGAACGGCTGGAAATGGCGCTGCACGACCGCGAAATTTTGCGCACGATGGCTTGCGGCATCGCGGGATTGTCCGTCGTCGCGGACTCGCTCAGCGCGATCAAATATGCGCGGGTGCGGCCGATCCGCAACGAGCGCGGCATTGCCGTCGATTTCGAGATCGAAGGCGAATATCCGCAGTACGGCAATAACGACCCGCGGGTCGACGAGATCGCCGTGCAGCTTGCCGAAACGTTCATGAACAAGCTGCGCAAACATAAGGCGTACCGCGACGCTCTGCCGACGATGTCCGTGCTGACGATTACGTCGAACGTCGTCTACGGCAAAAAAACCGGCAGCACGCCGGACGGCCGCAAAGCCGGCGAACCGTTCGCGCCGGGCGCCAATCCGATGCACGGACGCGACCGCAAAGGCGCGCTGGCCTCGCTCGCTTCCGTGGCGAAAATTCCTTACGAGCACTGCCTGGACGGCATCTCGAACACCTTCTCGATCGTGCCGAAGGCGCTCGGCCGCGAAGACGAAGCGCGGATCGCCAATCTCGTTGCCATGATGGATGGCTACATGGCCAGCGGAGGGCATCATCTGAACGTCAACGTGTTCGACCGGGCGCAGCTGCTGGACGCCATGGAGCATCCGGAGCAGTATCCGCAGCTGACCATTCGCGTATCCGGGTATGCGGTCAACTTCATTAAGCTGACCCGCGAGCAGCAGCTCGACGTCATTCACCGCACGTTCCACGGCACGATGTAAATTTTAGACCAAGAGAGGAGCGCAGAGCCGATGAAAGGACGCATCCATTCCTTCGACACCTTTGGCACCGTTGACGGGCCAGGCATCCGCTTTGTTCTGTTCATGCAGGGCTGCGCGCTGCAGTGCAAATACTGTCACAATCCCGATTCCTGGGATATGCATGCAGGCAGACAGATGGACGTAGAGGAAATCATGCAGGAAATTGAGCCGTATTTGGAATATTACCGGCGTTCGGGCGGAGGCATTACGGTGACGGGCGGGGAGCCTACTTTGCAGGCTCCCTTCCTCGCCCGATTGTTTGCCGAGATCAAGCGGCAGTGGGGGCTGCACACCGTTCTGGACAGCAACGGCTTTTGCGAGCCGGGACACGCAGAGGAACTGCTTGCGGCAACGGATCTGGTGCTGCTCGATTTGAAGCAAATTCATCCTGACAAACATATTTCGCTGACCGCGCAGCCTAACGACCGGATCAAGCGGTTCGCCTATCATCTGAGCGAGATGAATAAACCGATGTGGATCCGTCACGTGCTCGTCCCCGGCTGGACGGACGATTACCAGGACCTGCTTGAGCTTGGGGCGTTCATCGGCTCGCTGCGGGGCGTGGAAAAGCTGGAGCTGCTGCCCTATCACCGCATGGGCGTCTACAAGTGGCAGCAGATGGGCAAGGCATACCCGCTGGAGCATGTTCAACCGCCAACCGACCGGGAAGTAGCCCGGGCGAGGTCGATCATAGAACTAGGCATTAGCATGCAGCAGTCCCAAACAGCTCAAATATCCGATTAAAAAAAATAAGCAGCCGCCGATTCGATAACGTTTCGGTGGGCTGCTTATTTTTTATAAAGCTTCAGCGTCACAGCAAGTATTCCTCCTGAAGCCCGATGCGGTGCAGGTAGTCCAGATGGCCGTCCGTCTGCTCCGGCGCGGCATCATTGCCGGCTCCGGCGGCAGGCTGACGGTTTCTTTGAATGCCTCCCGCTTTTTCAGCCAATACGGCTCCGCACTCACAGCAAAATTCGTCGCGCAGCATTTCATAGGCATCGGGTTGTGTCGTTTTCATATGAATCACTCCTTGTCCGGTTTCTACTTTAACTATACCTTGTGCGTCCGAATAAGTATGTGATTATTTTCACAAATGAAGAGGAATTTTTTGTGCCGTGCCAAAAAGGCTTGTCTCGATGAAGCCCACAAGCCTGAAGAATGAAGGGGGTGACCGCCGTTATGCGGCAGCACTACAACGCGCGCACCCGGGTATCGCATACAGTTGCCGGCAAATGTACCATGGCAGCAGCCGCTAGCGAAGCGGCTCGGAAGCCCGCAACCCCCGCAACCCCTGCAGATCCCGTAACCCCCACAGAAGCCACAGAAGCCACAGAAGCCACAGAAGCCACAGAACCCCGCAACCCCTACCCCCTCGCAAAAACCTACACCTCTCGCCGATCGCCGCAATCTGCCTGACTGCGCGAAGAAAACCTGCAAAAATACATCTTTTTGCTCGTTGCTACGCCGCAACGAAAAAATTCCTGCAATTGTGCAGGCTTTTTGTCGCAAACAGGGGCTCAGGTTCATTTTCATCGAAAATTCCTGCACTTTTGCAGGTTTTTCGCCAAAATGAACCACTAACGCAGAAAAAACCTGCACTTTTGCAGGTTTTCTCTCGGCCAAGCCGGCCAAGCCCAAGCCGCTTCGCGCACCTTCTGTGCAGCACCGCAACCTGCGCGGAAGGAGGTGTCGCGTTGGGAAAGAGCGGCCCCTCCAATAATCCAAAAAATGGGGCGGTTTTTTGAGGCTTTTTGAGGCTATCCCCACGCTTGTGCCCGCGCAGCCAGCCCCTCCTCCTCTGTCACCTCAAACGTAATCTGCTGCATTTTCTCAAAAAGCGGTCCATTTGGGAGAAGCCTGCGTTTGTGCAGGAATTATCCGTCGGAGAAACCGTGGGAGACGAGATTTTTCCTGGCTGTTGAGAAAGTCCAAAGGATTGCCGCTTTGATCGCTCCCCATATCCAAGAGGCGCAGTCTGCTTATCTCTTCCTCTGCAAATCGCGCAGCTCGCGCCAGCCGATGATGCGGATTCCCTCTTTTCGTATCGTCTCCTGTACATCCGGGTCGAGGAACACGTCGTATTCAAAACGCCGGTATGCCCACGTATCTGTTATCGCTTTCAGCTCATCCGTATCGAGGGAAGGGTGGAACAGCAGCTCCGTCACGCCGGGCCTGATGCTTTTGATCAGATCGACGGCCGTCTTCTTGACGGTTTCGTAGCCCACTTTTTCCGGGTAGTAAAAAGGCAGCATGAGCACTTCGTTCGGATGGACAATTCCTTTCTCTTTCGCTTTTTGCGCGACGCTTGCCACATTGGCAGCCGGCACCTCAAAACGGGGAGGACCAGCCATAAAACGGAACGGCAAGTCATACTTTTCGGCCAGCTCCAAATACAGGTCCAAATGGTAATGCAGCGTTCCCATATGAGTGTCCAGATGGGTAGGATCCACGCCTAAGCGAATGGCCGTCTCGATTTGAGCGACGAGCTCTTCCCTGATTTGTTCCAGGTCCGCATGTATGACGTAAGTGGGATCAGCCGGAAAATGCCCGTAATCGTCAACGAGCGTGTCTACGTTACCGCTGCGCGATACGGGTCCCCATTTGTACGAGGGCCATTCGCTTGTCAATGTCAAGTGAATGCCTACGTCGAGAGCGGGTCTGCTTGCAGCGGCGCGAGCCGCTTCCAATGCCCATGGGCAGGGTACCATGAGCGTCGCAGAGGAAATCACCCGCTGTTCCAGCAAATGCAGCACCGCCCGGTTGGTTGAATGACACATTCCAAAATCGTCTGCGTGCAAAATGAGATATCGTTCCGTTTGCAATGAATCCAAATTGGCCATATGATTCCTCCTCCTGACATTCCGTAATAACTTCCACTATAATACAAAAATAACGATCCCGCAGCATCCAGTATTTTTTTCTGATGTGAGGAATCGCACAGCGGAAACAGGCGAGCCGGTTTACTATGAAATTAGGAACCAACTGCATGATCATGGAGGGATCGCATATGACGCTTAAGTCTACCGGCTACAAACTGGGAATGGCCTCAACGAATCCGAATAAACTGAGCTTTGCCGTGGAGCGCTGGAAAGATGAGCATCATCGTTTGCGGGCCAAGATCAAAATTTTGGAAACGCATGCCAAAGAGATCGGCCTGATGGATAACGCGGAGCAACGTCTTGATATACTTTCAAAATTGAAGCAAAGCACGGCCGGATTTATGACGGAACTGAAGCGGCACGCCGAATGGGAGGATAAGGAGTTTTTTGCCTTTCTTATCGAGTACATGAGGCGCGATCCCGTTCCTACCATAATGCCTTCCTTTTGGGTATTGGAAAGGGACCATGAGCTTGCCGATTCGTTTTTTCAGTCGTTTCACGAGTCGGTAGGCCAACTGCTCGCCCGCAAAAACACAAGAAAAGATCAAGCGGTGGAGGCGGCCTCCCATTTGCTGCAGGCGTGCCTTATTTTAAACGACCATTTGACGATGGAAGAACAGCTTGTACTGCCTTTGACGGAAGAAGTTTTCACGGATTTAGACTACTTTTTCTCATAGGAGGATGAGAGCGATGAAACTGATCGTCCACGGAAAAAACTTGCAGGTGACTCCGGCTTTATACGAATACGCCGAGCGGAAGCTGGGCCCTCTGGGCTCCTGGTTCGATGAAACGTGCGAGCTGCATGCAGTGCTGTCCGTACAAGGGCATAAGCTGCAGCATGTAGTCGAGGTGACTGTCACCTGCCATGGCTTGACGCTGAGAGCGGAAGAACGGCGCGAAGATATGTACGCTTCTCTCGATCTGGTTGCTGACAAACTGGAGCGGAAAATCCGCAAGCTCAGAGAGAAGCTGAGATACCGCGTTCGCCATCAGGGGGGATTGAAAGACCTGGCTGTCGTATCGGGGGCGCAGGAGCCGGAGAAAGAGCCGTTTGAAGTTGCCCGGGTGAAGACCGTTACCGTCAAGCCGGTCGATATCGAGGAAGCTATTTTGCAGATGAACCTGCTGGATCATAATTTCCACCTCTTCTTCAACCGCGACTCCAACAAAACGGAGCTTGTGTACAGACGCAATGACGGGTCCTATGGACTGATTACGACAACCTGACATAGAGCACGGCATTCCGTATTAAAGGCTATTCTCTAGGCGGTTGAACAAGCCGCTTCAGGGGATGGCCTGTTTTTGTTTTCCAATTGTTTCAAAAGGGAGATGCGCTTCTTCTAAAAGAGCGGAATAAGCTTTATAATTGATTCCATGTACGGCTTGCCGCGAAGGAGGAGAGAAGTTGGAGACAGAACAGGCAAAGGATATAAAAGATTACAGCGCGCGTTTAAACCGTTTGGTGGATGATTTTGAGACGCACATTCATAAAAGTTTGAATGATGAGTATATAAAGTCAACCAAATGGTCCGATAAGCTGGCGGACAACATTGCTGAATTCGGCGGAAGCTGGAAATTTATCAACGTATTTTTTGCAGTATTGGTGTTATGGATTATCGTCAATTCCCTTTCCTTCACTAAAGCGATTCATTTCGACGAATTTCCGTTTATTTTATTAAATTTGGTCCTGTCTTTTCTCGCAGGATTTCAGGCGCCGATCATTATGATGAGCCAAAACAGGCAAGCCGCAAGGGACAAGCGGGAAGCCGTCATTGATTTTGCCATCAACTACAAGGCGGAGATGGAAATTGACGACATGCAAGGGCATTTGCATAGGCTTGAGGCGGATTTTGCCGAGTTTAGAGCTGAAGTCAGAAATGAGCTGGCGGAAATCAAAGAGCTGCTGAAAAACAGGCCGGCAAGCGAAGAAAGCGGCTGCTGAATTGAGCAATTCGACCGTTCTTGTGGAACGGTCTTTTTTTCATGTCTTTTTCCTGACGGAATAGTGGTGGAAAATGGCCCGGTTCAGCCGGTCCAAATCCGGCTCGATCAGCGGGCGGCTGAGCCGTCTCACCCATGCCTGGGACAGCATCCAGGTCAGGACGCCCGCTGCGAGCAGCACAAGCGCAACGTGCAGCGGTCCGCTGACGTAGGCATAGATGCCGGTGGCGATCGCTGTTTTGATCGCGAGCCCCTGCAAAAGAAACACGTACCCCGTGTGCGGGCCCCAGGAAGTGAGGATGCTCCGCATCCGCGGCACAAAACTTAGAAAGCAGACGGAAGCTGCGATCTGGAGCGCGTAAATGCCCAGGCGATAAGCGCCGGCGGCCCAGCCTGCCGCATTTAATTGGCTGTACGTAAAGCTGCTGTAGAGCCATTTGGGGTCGAGTGGAACGGCATATAGGGCAATGGCGATAGCAGCAGCCGCAACAATGCCAGGCCCTCGGAGGGCGCGGATTTTCGCCGGCCACTCCCCGTCAAAGCGGAAGTAATAGCCGGCCAGAAAGAACGGGAAGAAAACCAAAGTTCTCGAAAAACTGAGAATAGCGCCCGAAAAAGGCAAATAACCCGCCAATATCCCGATCGCAAAGGCCGCCGCCAGCGGGTGTTTGAACGAAACGAAAACCCGCAGCAGCAGACGCCAGCAAAGATGGCTGAACAAAAACCACAGCAGCGAGTACGGAATAAAAAACGAGTACCGGATGCCGGGAGCGTGAAACACGAGCACATCCATCAACGAGTAAATGCTTTGGAATACAAGATACTGGTGAAAAATCGTCCTCAGGCTTTTTAAGCCGCTGCCGTCGAACCGAAAGCCTTTTGCAAAATAGCCCATCGCAAACACGAACATCGGTATATGAAAAGTGTAAATCGACAAATACAGCGTATTTACTGCTCTATTTTGATCAATAAGCGGTTCGAGGCAGTTGGCGATTACAACGAGCAGGATCAGCAAAAATTTGGCGTTCAGCATAAAAGTGTCCGACGCTTCTTTGCCTGCGTTATCCATATTAGTTCCCTCCGTCAGCATAGATGTCTTCCAAAACTAGACTAAATCCGCAGCCGAAATGCAGCTATGATAAAAGTCACGAGATAGTCAAATCCGGTGTGACTTGCTTCACAGAGCATCAGACAGCGGAAACGGTATGATGAAGGTGTAACTTGACGCGACGCATTGAAGGAGGTTTTACCATGGTTATCGATATGAGTGCTCCGATGCCGCAGCTTCAACAGTTCATCGCCGAGCACGAAGCGTTGAAAAAAGAAGTGGATGCCGTTCAGGATAAAGCGGATCTGATGGTCAGCCAGCTCGGCACCGAGCGCTGCAGGATGCTGCTGGAAGAAATCCGGGCGGAGATGGCGGTTATCTTGCGCCAGCTTAAGGAGCACGAAGTTTGGGAGGGCTGCGTATCCCGGGAAACAGGTCCGGCATTGGCGACGACCAAATGGGTTTTGGAAGAAGACCATAAACTGGCGGAACGGTTTGTCAAATCATTTATTCACGCAGCGGACAACTGCTGCACATCCGATATTAAACAGCTGACCGAGGCGGCTTCCCTTCTGAGCGTGGCTTGCTCGGTTTTGGCGGATCATCTGGTTTCGGAAGAGGAGCTGTTCCAGGGCTACCTCGAAGAACGGCATTGAACACCGCCTGCCGGAACTGCTGGACCAGTCCGTTAGTGCTGGGAACCTGCGGACCATAACGCAGACTAATCTGTCGTCCTGTACGAACTACTAGCTGGAACTGGACGCATCCAGTTGGCGATGAGCGAAAAGCCTGCAAAAGTGCAGCCTTTTGCTCGTTGATTCGCTTGCAGCGAAATATTCCTGCAAAAGTACAGTTTTTTTCGCCGATGGGTGGGCTCAAGCCCCTCAAAATTAAAAATTCCTGCACAATTGCAGGAATTTCCCCAAAACAAGCCGCTTGCAGCGAAAAAGCCTGCACTTTTGCAGGCTTTTTCGCTGCAAGCGGCTTTGCGGTCAGCGCAGTGGCCGGCGCAGTGGCCGGCGTTGCGGTCAGCGTTGTGGTCGGCTCTGCACTCGGCCAAGCCGCTCAATGAAAAGCCGCGCCGTCTTCCGCGGCAGCACGCCAGATATGGCTTCGCGCCCATATCTTTTCGCACTGCGCGCAGCACCCCGCGCGCGGTGTTGCGCTGCATGACGGCGGTCGGTCGACCGCGCCGGAAGACGCCCCTACGCCGGGCAAGCCGGCGAGAGCGGCTGCGCTACATCCGGCAAATTTCCGCCGGGCAGTTCTCGCAGTGGCATATATCCTGCAGGTAGGCCAAATCTTTGATGACGATGAGGCCGTTCTGAAACTCGACGGCTTCTTCTTTTCGCATATCGCTGAGCATCCGGTTAACGCTTTCCCGGGTCGCTCCGATCATATCGGCCAGCTCCGTATTGTTGATTCTGTAGTCGATCCGCGTATGTTCCCCTTGCGGCACGCCGTAGGAATTGCTGAGCCGGATGAGCAGCGAGCAAAGGGCGCCGGGCTTGCCGTACATCAGCAAATCGCGAAACTTCGTTTCGGTCATCCGGTGCATGAGCCCCATCCATTTCATGAACTCGACGGCCAAATCCCCGTGCTGCCACAGCACAACTTCCAGATCTTTACGCTGGATCATGCCGATCTCGCTGTTTTCCGTAACCTCTGCGCTGAAGCTGTGCATCGAATCGCGGAACGGGTCCATCTGGCCGAACAGATCGCCGGCTTGATGCAAATACAGAATGAAGCTTTTGCCCGTGTCCGACAGCTTCGTAATGCGCACGCCGCCTTTTTTCACAAAATAAAGCTTATCCGCGGTTTCGCCCTCCCAGAACAAATAGTCCCCTTTATTGGCGTGTCTCGTATACATGATGCTTTGCAGCCTCTCGAAGTTTTCCTCCGAAAAAAATTGCGCTATCCCTTTACCGGCCCGGCTTTCGGTTCCGATCCCTGCTCCCGTTCCCCCGCAAGTTGCCGCTCCCGCTTTTTTACATCCGCCCACCGTTTGTTTTTCTATGCAATTCGTCATCTTTCCGCCGCCTCCTCGATTATGTTTCGCTTACATTTATCATAGCGCAGCAGACCGTTTTTGATTATCGGGGGTTACGCTGATCTTTTCGGAAAAATTCCCCTAAAAGTTTGTGAGAAACATCACAGCATTACGCTTTGGAACTGCAATGAGGCGGGGAAACAGCCGCCATCGCCGGGAAAATCCCTGAGCACGATTTCGGGGTTTTCCCTGACATACAAGTTCTCTGCAAACGGCTACAATTAAGAGTAAAACATTGTGCCCGGTTGAGCATGAAAAAATGGGAGGTGGTCGTCATGACAGCAGAGGCAAGCATCCTGCATGTGTTAGAGCGCTTGCGCAGCCTGACTTCAAGCGATTTTATCGCGTGGGCTCCCGTAACGGGACAGCTGAAGTCCATCCGTTGGAAATATGCATTGGGCAGCCGGAACGACCGCATACAGCATATGCGAATCAAAAAAGGATACGGCCTGGCCGGAACGGCCGTCAAGCTGGAAAGAATGATCAGCCTTGACGATACGCATTCGGATGCGGACCGGTTAAGGCAGCATTGCCCGGTCATGTTGGCCGAGCATTTGCATACCGCTGCGGCGATTCCGGTCAAGCACAGCGCTGTGCTGACGGGCTTGCTCTATATCGGGAAGCGCACGCCGCCAGGGTACCGGGAGGAAGAACTGAATGAGGTCAGCAGCATGCTGCACAGCATGATGGGCGAAACGGATCAGTGAATTCCCTGATGGGAGCTCCATTTTCTGCTACAATAGTAGAGAAGACTCGGGAGGAGGACGGACATGCCGAAAATTTTGGTCGTTGACGATCACGCTGTTGTGAGATCGGGTCTTATGATGCTGCTGGACGGCAAGCATCAAATGGAAGTGATCGGCGAAGCGGCGGACGGGGATGAAGGCATCCGGGCCGCGCAGCGCCTGCAGCCGGACGTTATCCTGATGGATTTGAACATGCCGCATGGCAAAGACGGGCTGACCGCGACAGCCGAGCTGAAAAAATTGATGCCGCAAGTCGCCGTGCTGATTTTGACCATGCATGACGATGACGAATATTTATTCCGGGCCATTCATGCCGGCGCATCGGGCTATATTCTCAAAAGCGCCCCGCACGAAGAGCTGCTGAACGCGATACGTTCGGTTTCGGAAGGCAACGCTTATTTGTACCCGACCGCTACGAAAAGGCTGATGAGCGAGTATATCGACAAACTCAAGCACGGCGAGAACGGCGGCACGTACGAGTCCCTTTCGGAACGCGAGAGAGAGGTGCTGGCTTTGATTGCCAAAGGCTATTCCAACAAGGAAATTGCCGAGCAGCTTATCATCAGCGTGAAGACGGTGGAAACCCACAAGAGCAATGTCATGGAAAAGCTGGGCCTGAAAACGAGGCCGGAGCTGGTGAAATTCGCTTTGAAGAAAGGGCTGTTGAACTTTGAATAACGAGCGAAATGAGCAGCGGCAGACGGCTATAGGGGAAAATGTGCCGGATATTTTGGCCCGGTTGGACGAACAAATCGCCGATCCTTCTTTTCAGGAGGAGGTCAGACAGTCGCTAAAGCAGTTGGCCGATGTGAAATTCGCCCTTGACGAGTCCTCCATCGTTGCCATAACCGACCATAAAGGAAGCATTCAGTATGTGAACGAGAAGTTTTGCGAGATTTCCAAATTTTCGCGTTCCGAGCTGCTGGGGCGGGATCACCGGATCATCAATTCCGGGTATCACGGCAAGGAATTTATGGCCGATCTGTGGAAAACGATTTCCTTGGGCCAAATATGGCGCGGAGACATAAAAAACAAGGCCAAGGATGGATCGTATTATTGGGTGAATACGACGATTGTGCCGTTTCTCGATCGGGAGGGCAAGCCCTACCGGTATTTGGCGATTCGCAGCGAAATGACCCGGCAAAAGAAAGCGGAGGAAGAGCTCCAGCTGATGATGACGCAGGTGATGCAGATTCAGGAGGAGGAGCGACGGAGATTTTCCCGCGAACTGCACGACGGCGTGGGTCAAAGCCTCTTCTCTCTGCTGATCCAAATGGACCGGCTGATCGGTGAAGACGCGAACCCCGAGCTGGGCAAAATCCGCCAAACCGTCTCCAATATTATCGAGGAGGTCCGCGATTTGGCCTGGGAGCTGCGCCCGTCCGTTTTGGACGATCTTGGCGTGCTTCCCGCGCTCAGAACCTACATCGACAATTACACGGAGCATTATGGCATCCGCGTCCAATTAACGAGCAACTTGCGCAAGCGGCTGGGCGCGCTGGAGGAAACCGCGATTTACCGCGTGATCCAGGAAGCGCTCACGAATATCGCCAAATATGCGGACGTGTCCGAAGCGCAGGTCGAGGTCCGCGACCACGACGCTTATGTGGAAGCGCGCATTGTGGACGAGGGCAAAGGCTTTATCCGCAACCGCGGCTCCAAAGGAGTCGGCTTGTTCAGCATGGAAGAAAGGGCCAAAAGCATCGGCGGACAGCTGACAATCAGCTCGGCCGCAGGGAACGGGACGGCGATTACGCTGATTGTGCCCAAAAGGTAAGCAAGGGTACATGTCCCGGAGTGAGAAGCGGCGCTTATGAAGCTGTCTCAGGAGACACTTTGTTAGGACTAGGGGAACCAGAGGGGACCCTAACCTAGGGGGACAGCCGCTTTTTCCGGGTGCGAGCCTGTCCTGGCGCAGGTCGTGGAACTGCGCCAGGGGGCAGGAAGCAGCTTGAAAGGGAGAAAACCTGCGAAAGTGCAGGTTTTTCCTGATAAATTCGTTTATTTTGGCGAAAAGCCTGCAAAAGTGCAGGAATTTTCGCTGAAAGTGAATCTGAGTCCATGTGTTCGGCGAAAAGCCTGCACTTTTGCAGCAATTTTTCGTAGCCAGCGATCAAGGACGCAAAATCATGTATTTTTGCAGTTTTTTTTCGCGCAGTCAGGCAGATTGTAGCGCTCACCTCTGACGCGGGGGTTTTTGGGCAGCTTGAGAAATAGGAATAGTTCTGGAAGCCGATTTTTTCCGTCAGCTCATAGTTTCGGTAACGACCGTCCTTCAGTACAGGATTCCCGCGGCAGCGGCGGGAGTCCGTATCCTTTTTTCTCGTCTATGATTGTGATAATTTTCACATACTATGGCGCGCTTTTTTTCTATACTGAGGTCGAGAAAGCTTCGTTGGAGGTGCGTGCGGTATGGGGTTTGCGAAGCCTGAGACCATTTGGGAATATGCTGCAGCCGCCGGCGAAAAGAAGGCGCATATGAGCCTGGGACGCCAGCTCTCGCTCGGTTTTTTGGGAGGAGCCTACATTTCGCTCGGCTTTTTGCTTTACATCAGGGTAAGTGCCGCGTTTCCGCCTTTGTGGAGCGGGGTCGGCGGATTAATGGGGGCCGCGCTGTTTCCTCTCGGGCTGATTCTTACCTTGCTTGGCGGCGGCGAGCTGCTGACGGGCAACATGATGGCGGTACCCGCCGCTTACCTGGCCAAGCGGATAAGCTTGAGGAGCGCGGCCTGGAATGTGGCCGTCATTACGGTGGCGAACTTTGCCGGAGCGCTGTTCGTCGCCTACGCGTTCGGGCATTTGGCGGGATTGACCGAACAGGGGGTTTTTGTCCAAAAGCTGGCCCAATTGGCGCATGTCAAAACGGAAGAGCCGTTTGTGGCCGCACTGCTGTCGGGGATCGGCTGCAATTGGCTCGTCGCCCTTGCGGTTTGGCTGTCCTACGGCGCCGAGGACGGCGCGGGTAAAATAGGCGGCATCTGGTTTCCGACGATGGCGTTTGTGGCGATCGGGTTTCAGCATGTGGTGGCGAACATGTTTGTGATCCCCGCCGCGATCTTCGCCGGGCAGTCGAACTGGAGCGCTTATGCGAGCAATTTTGCGCCCGTTTTTTTGGGCAACCTGATCGGCGGAGCTTTGTTTGTAGCGGGAATATACGGACTGGCTTACCGAAAGGAAACAACAGGCGGCAGCGCCGCCGCCGATTTTACGAAAATTAGCGAACCGGGGAGGAAGGAAGCATGAAGGACGAACTGCTGCATCCGGCCGATCAAATTTTGATGATGATGGAACGAATTTACGGGTACGGGATGACGACGACATCGGGAGGAAACATTTCCATTCTCGACGATAACGGCGATATGTGGATTACGCCTGCCGGCATTGACAAGGGTGAGCTGAGCCGCCGCGACATTGTGTGCGTAAAGCCCGACGGAACCGTAGTCGGACACCATAAGCCTTCGAGCGAGTACCCGTTCCACAAGCTTATTTACCGCAAAAGAAACGATCTCAGGGCGGTCGTTCACGCTCACCCGCCTGCGCTCGTCGCATTCAGCATCGTGCGAAAAATTCCGAATCTTTACGTGCTGCCGAGCGATCATCTGATTTGCGGCAAAGTAGGGATGGCGGCCTACGGCCTGCCCGGCAGCGAACGGCTGGGGGAAAACATTGCGGCTGTTTTCGAGCAGGGGATAAACACCGTAATGCTTGAAAATCACGGCGTTGTCGTCGGCGGACGGACGCTGTTCGAGGCGTTCATGGCTTTTGAGACGCTTGATTACTGCGCCAGACTGGAAATTAACGCGCGGCGGATCGGAACGCTGCAAACTTTGGCTCCGGAGCAGCTCGGGACGAAACCTGCCGCGTCCATCCCGGACTTCGTTCCCGACCGCTGCACGACAAAAGAAAAAGAAATCCGCCGCGACATGTGCAAGTTCATCCAGCGCGCCTACGATCAGAAACTGTTCACCAGCACCCAGGGAACATTCTCCCAGCGGATCGACGAGCGTTCGTTCGTCATTACGCCGTACAACCGGGACCGCAAATACCTGGAAGCCGAAGACCTCGTCAAAATCGAAGACGGGCGCAAGGAGGCCGGCAAAGTCCCGAGCCGTTCGGTGCTGCTGCACCAGTATATTTATGAAATGCAGCCGCATATCGAATCGATCATTATGGCCCATCCGCCCCATATTATGGCGTTTGCCGTCACGGATGCGAAACTGGATTCGAGAACGATTCCCGAGAGCTATATTTTGCTCAGGGGGCTGCCCAAACTGCCGTTCGGCGCGACGTTCCTATCTCCCCGGGAGACTGCCGCAATGTTCACGAAGGAGGTTCCGGTCGTCATAGCGGAGAACGATTGCGTCATCGCCACCGGGCACAGCCTGCTGCACGCCTTCGACCGGCTCGAAGTGGCGGAGTACAGCGCCAAAGCCGTCATCGCCACCGAATGTCTGGGATCTATCATCCCGATCGATTCCGGAAAAATCAGGGAGATCGAGGAAGCCTTCCGGCTGTAGGCGCTGCCCGGCAGCGGCGATTTCCTTCTTTTTTGGCCTGCCGCCGCATAAAGTGGTAGTAATGACAAGCAGGCTAAGGGGGGAATCGGATGCTGCGAAGACGGCGGTGGAGAAGCAGGCCGACGGGCAAAGTAAGCCGCAAAAAGGTGCTGCTCATCGGGCTTCTCATCTTTGTCTTGTTTGCCGTTCAATCGTTCGCGTTCGTGGAGCGCAATTTGCGTCCTCCGCTGATGAATTTGGCCAAGGTGCGCATCAAGCAAATCGCGACGGAATCGATCAACAGGGCAATCGCGGAAAACGTTGCAAGGAAGGTGAACGCCGAGCAGCTGATGGATTGGAAAACGGATAAAAACGGGAAAATTACCGGGTTTATGCTGAATTACGCCGAACATATGCGGATTACTTCGGAGACGGTCAACACCGTGCAGAGCGAGCTGAAAAATCTTCGCTCCGTTTCGGAGCACATCCCGCTCGGGATGGCGATGAACAGCGCCGTCCTGGCGTCTTTCGGTCCGGACGTTCCGATCCGCCTGCTGCCTGTCGGCAGCGTGAAGGTGGATTTGAACACGCGCTCGCAAAACGCAGGCATCAACATGGTGCTGTTCGAGGTGTATGTGCGGATCATTGCCGAGGTGTCCGTCATTATTCCGTTCGACTCGGATTCGGAAATCGTCGAAACGGAAATTCCGATTTCCTACTCGCTGGTCGTCGGCGATGTGCCGACCTACTATTTTGACAACAAAGGCAACCCGGTTGGCAGCAGCAAAGATGCCGTTCCTCCGAATTTGTCGCTCCCCGTCCAGCCGCAGTCGGGCGCAGCCGTCCCGAAGGCCGATGTACCGGCGTCCGCCGACAAAAAAGAGGAGCAGTCCGAGCCCTCGTCCCACTAAGGACGATCAGCCCGGACTGCCGTTTTACTTGCTTTGCAAGCGGGCGCTCTCTTCCCGCTCCCATTTGCGCAAGTACGGATACGGATCGAAGCTCCACTCGTTCAAGCCGTTATCGCGGTAAAGGCCGAAATGCAGGTGAGGCGGAAACTTGCCCGATGTGCCGGGTTTGCCGTAGCCGGAGCTGCCCACCCATCCGATCGGCTGCCCGGGCTTGACGATATCGCCCTCTTTGAGCCCTTTTTGGAAAGCGGACAGATGCGCGTAATAATGGTAAATGTTATCCACATCGCGGATTCCGATCCGCCAGCCGCCGTAAGGATTCCAGCCTTTTTCCTCGATAATGCCATAGCATGTGCTGCGTACCTGGACGCCGTGTCTGGCAAACAGGTCGGTGCCTTCATGAATCCGGTCGCCGCCCCAGCCCCGGCTTGCTCCCCAAGTGCTGCGATACGAATAATCGGCCTGCAAAGGAAGCGGGAACGCGTGCTCGTTCAAATCAAGCGTGCCAAAAGTGCTGTAAATCCGGGCAAACTGCTTGATTCGCTGCACGCTCAAAGTATTTTGATAATAATTCCACAAATTGATCTGCATATCGTCTTCGCGGGTCCCGTCCTTGCTGATGATGGCCGTCATCGAAGCGAGCACATCCATATCGTTATTGCGGTCGGCCGCGCCGTCGCCGGAGCCGTCCCGGCCATAGCCGTGAAACAGCGCGATCGAATGCGGATTCGTATCCTGCTGATCAGGGTTCAGCAAACCGCTCCATTCGGCTTCGGCAAAATAAATGTTTAACAGCCCTTGGCGCGCAGGCCTTTTGCGGGCGATATTCAAACTCCGCTCATATTGGTCGACGGCGGCCAAGTAAGTCCATGGGATGCCCGTGACAAGACTTGTTTTTTCGAATAATTCTTTGCGGTCCGCCGCGATTTTTTTCATGTCTTTTGAAGAAACGGGGGCCGCCGACTGTGCGGTTTGAGCGCTTTGCGCCTGCAATTTATCCGCCTGCATGCCCGGTTCGGTTACGATGAGGAGGCAGCTGAGAACGAGAGCCCGCGGCCAAACATGTCTGCTTTTCATCTCTACCATCCTTCCTGGAATGTCAGTTCCTAGCATGCGCCAATCATGGAATTTTTATCACGAACGGTGAACAGTTTCGTACCGAGTTTCCAAAGGTGCCGTTTTTTGCTATGATGCGGGTAAGAGGTGAGAGAGGGTATGTTCAATCACAGGGAAGAGCATGTGGACGACGGCATGCTGCTGATTCAAGCCAATCTGGACGATATGAATCCCGAGTGGGTTTCTTATATTATGGACAAGCTGTTCGATACCGGGGCCAATGACGTGTATGTCATTCCGATTATTATGAAAAAAGGCAGGCCCGGCGTCATGCTGAACGTGCTTGTCGATGCGGGCGTGCTGGAGGCTGTCGAGGAGGTTATTTTCAGTGAAACGACGACGCTGGGCATTCGCTACATGCACGCTTCCTGCCATCGTCTGGCCAGAGAATTCCGACATGTACAGACCGCATGGGGGCCGTTGACCGTCAAGGTCGGCTACCATCAAGGCAAGCTGGTGCAGTATGCGCCGGAGTTCAAGGAATGCGAGCAGATCGCCAAGCGGCATAACGTGCCCTTGAAACGCGTGTACGACGAAGCGAGAAAACAGTTTATGGCCGAACATATAAACGCCTCCTCCTGACGTGCGGGAAGAGGCGTTTGCTATTAGGGTCACGCGCAGCGGAGCAGGCGGCCCATCGTTAATGTCTTTCGCTGCAAGTTCCGGTATGCCTGTGCTTGTCCAGCTCACCGGGAGCCGGAACGTGCGGATGGCTGTGGTCGTGCCCGTGAGTATGATGGTCATGGTGGTCATGGTGGTCATGCCCATGATCGTGCTCATGATGCCCATGTCCGTGATCGTGACTGTGACCGTGCTCATGGTGCTCATGGTGAGAATGTCCATGCTCATGATGATGGTGATGATGATCCTCAAGCGTATGCGCATGGCCGTGCTCATGAGCGAGATGCTCGTGCGTGATCTGCCACTTGCCGATAAAAGGATCGGCTTTGCCGACGACGACCCGCAGCACGTTCGGCTGTTTCGGCAAATCGCGGGTGCCCGCCCCGTACCCGATGGAATCTACGATCATCGGCGGGAAGCTCTTGGAGAACTCATCCACGATGCCCGAAATGATGCCCGCGCCTGTAGGCGTCGTCAGCTCCAGGCTGTACGTCGTCGAGGCGATGGGCAGGCCGCGCATCATCTCCAGCGTAGCCGGGGCCGGCACGGGGTAGATGCCGTGGTCGATATGAATCGTGCCCGAGCCGAGCGGCACCGGGGACGCATAAATGCGCTCGATCTGCAGCGAGTCGATGGCCAGCGCGACGCCGACGATGTCGACGATGGAGTCAATGGCTCCGACTTCGTGAAAATGTACTTTTTCGACCGGAATTCCGTGTATTTTCGCTTCGGCAATGCCGATTTTTTCGAAGATCGCCAAGGCGAGAGCGGTCACCCGCTCGTTGAAGCCGGCATGCCGAATGACGTGCGCGATTTCCGAATAATGGCGGTGATGCTTCGGCGGATGCTGCGGGTCGAGCATGACGTCGAGCTTCATTGCCGAAATGCCGCGCTTGACGACGCGCTTCCATTCCAGCGTGTAAGGCTCGAGCTTGATCTTGGTCAGCTCTTCCTCGATGTAAGCGCGATCCGCTCCCGCATCGACCAAAGCGCCCAGCGTCATATCGCCGCTAATGCCGGAGAAGCAGTCCAAATACAATATTCGCATAATAGGCTCTCCTGCCTTATGATTTTTTTGACATGTTTTTGTTGATGAGGCCGGCGTAGTACCCGGCTCCGAAGCCGTTGTCGATGTTGACGACGGAGATGCCCGGCGAGCAGGCGTTCAGCATCGACAACAGCGGCGCGACGCCGCCGAGATGCGCGCCGTAGCCGATGCTCGTCGGCACCGCGACGATCGGCTTCGCGACGAGCCCGCCGACGACGCTGGCGAGCGCGCCCTCCATGCCGGCGACGACGACAATCGCGTTGGCACCGCGAATGAGATCCAGCCGGCGGAACAGCCGGTGAATGCCGGCGACGCCGACGTCGAACACCCGTTCGACGTGGCTGCCCAGGCATTCCGCCGTAAGAGCGGCCTCCTCCGCTACGGGGAGGTCGGAGGTGCCTGCGCACACGACGGCGATGTAGCCGTCGTGGACCTTGAGCATCGGGCGCTTGAACCAGGTCAGCGCCCGTGCGGTTTCGTGGTAGCTGACGCCTTCCACGGCAGCGACGACATGGGCGGCTTTGGCTGCGTCGACCCGCGTGGCAAGCACGCGGTCGGTGTGCTCCGTGAGCCGCCGGAAAATCGCCTCGAGCTGCTCGGCGGTCTTGCCTTCCCCGAAGATCACTTCGGGGAAGCCTGTCCGCTTCTCGCGCTCGATGTCAAGCTGGGCAAATCCAAGGTCCAGGGTGCCGGTGCCGCCAGCGGAACCGGTTCCGTCCTTGATGATTTGCCGCTTGGCTTCTTCTACGTCCAGATCGCCCGTCTGGACCAGCTTTAATATTTTTTCCAAATCCATCATAGGGACGCTTCTTTCACCTTTTCTTTCGTTTCCTTGGAAAGCACTTCGTTCATGCTTCCCGTGCGGTAGCCCTGGAGATCCAGCGTCACATAGGCGAAGCCCAGCTTGCTGAATTTCTCGTAAATGGCGTCGCGGTGCTCGAGCACTTTATGAATTTCGTCGGGCATGACTTCGATGCGGGCGATCTTGTCATGGTGTCTGACGCGCACCTGATAAAGGCCAAGCTGTATCAGGAAATGCTCGCCTTCGTCGAGCTGATCGATCTTCCACTTCTCGATGCGCGTTCCGTAAGGAATCCGCGAGGAGAGGCAGGCGAACGAAGGCTTGTTCCAGGTCGGAAGCCCAAGCTCTTTGGAAAGCTGCCTGATTTCGTCTTTGGTCAGCCCGGCTTCCTGGAGCGTGCTTCTTACTCCTTGCTCATTCTTGGCCTGAAGTCCGGGACGATAGTCGCCGAGATCGTCTACGTTCGAGCCGTCCAAAATATAAGGATAGCCTAATTGTTTGGCTAATTGCTGCAAATGTGAATACAGTCCCGTCTTGCAATGGTAGCAGCGGTCCGGATTGTTGGCGACGAAACTCGCATTTTCCAGCTCCTTGACCTCTGTTTTGTACAGTGGGACGCCTAATTGCTCCGCAAGCTCAACGGCTGCGTCAAATTCCCGTGTCGGGAACGTCTCGGACGCTGCGGTGACGGCGAGTACCTGATCGCCCAGCTCCTGTTTGGCGCGCTGCAGCACGAACGTGCTGTCCACGCCGCCCGAAAAAGCGACCAGCACGCGGCCCATGCCTTGCAAAATTTCCCCCAGGCGACGGTCTTTCGCGCGCGTTGCTTCTGTTATGCTCATCTTTCTTCCCTCCCACACAGCTCTGTTTCAAATTGCTCGGCCGGCTGTTTTGGTCATCCATCATAGTGTATCATAACTGGAAGTCAAAGTGGATTGTTTTGTCAAGCTTTCATGCTATAATGAGATCAAGCCGCGCCTGAACGCGGGAGTATGCCAAGCAGACGTCCGGACAGGATGAGAAACCATATAACAAAGGCGGGATACGGATGCCTACAAAACCTTTAGAGAGAAAACCAGACTGGCTCAAAATCAAACTTACAACCGGAGACAACTTCAAGGAAATCAAATCGATGATGCGTTCCAAGACGCTGCATACGGTTTGCGAGGAGGCGAAATGCCCGAATATTCACGAGTGCTGGGCGAACCGGACGGCTACGTTCATGATCCTCGGGGATATTTGCACGAGGGCTTGCCGCTTTTGCGCCGTGAAGACGGGGCTGCCGACGGAACTGGATCTGCAGGAACCGGAACGCGTGGCCGATGCCGCGCTGCAAATGGGGCTAAGGCACTGCGTCGTCACCTCGGTCGCCCGCGACGATTTGGAAGACGGCGGGGCGATGATTTTCGCCGAGACGATCAAGGCGGTACGCCGCAAAATGCCGCTGTGCTCCGTCGAAGTGCTCATTCCCGATTTTCTGGGCCGGGAAGCTTCGCTGGCTGCCGTGCTGGAAGCGAAGCCGGACATTTTGAACCATAACATTGAAACCGTAGAGCGCATGTCCGACCGGGTCCGTTCCAAGGCGAAATACCGCCGTTCTCTGGAGCTTCTCGAACGCTCCAAACGCATCGCTCCGGGCATTCCCACCAAATCGAGCATTATGCTCGGCGTCGGGGAAGAATGGGCGGAAGTGCTGCAGACGATGGACGATCTGCGCGCCGTCGGTTGCGACATTATGACGATCGGGCAGTATTTGCAGCCTTCGCCGACGCATTTGGAAGTCAAGCTATATTATACGCCGGAGCAGTTTGCCACGCTGAAGGAAGAAGGCATGCAACGAGGCTTCAAACATGTAGAGTCAGGCCCGCTGGTGAGAAGCTCCTACCATGCCCATGAGCAGGTTCAATCTGCTTCCGGATCTTAGAAAGGGGAATACGTTCCTGGCATGATCCACATAGCGAATAAAACATACGAGCTTGTTACCGACCACAAAAACGGCTGGAACTTCGAGGTATTCCGGGACCGGTTCAGCGAAGTGCTGGAGCGCTACGACTATATTGTCGGCGATTGGGGCTACAATCAATTGCGGCTGCGGGGCTTTTTTAAGGAAAATCACCCGAAAGCGACCAAGGAAAGCTCGATCGCTTCTTTGCAGGATTATTTAAACGAATATTGCAATTTCGGCTGCGCTTATTTTATTATCGAGAAAGTCAACGTCAAAAATCAGGCGGCTCAGGGAACGGCGGCAACGACAGTTTGAGCGCTGTGCTCCGAATTCAAGTAAACCTTGTGAAGGCAACCTCTTCCAAGGTTTACTTTTTTTTAACTTGTTATTGATTATTGGCGGCTTTCGTCTTATGCTTTGGTTAATATTAGGAAGCCTAATCGTGCACAATGATGAGGAGTACGAGTCATGAGGATGCCGCAGCAATTGCCTATCGAAAGCGTGATTCAAAAGGCCCCTGACGGGATTGGCATCGCCGATCTTGACGGCCGCTGGATATATGTCAATGAAGCGTTTTGCCGCTTTACCGGATATACGGAAAATGAACTGCTCGCTTTAACGTTTCAAAGCATTTCGCCGACAGAGGACCATGATTTTGAAACCGCCTGCATGGATGCCCTGCAAACGGGCGCCCGCAGCTCCTGCCGGTTTCACAAACGGTTCATACATAAAAAAGGGCATTCGATCGGTACGACGATCGACTTGTCTCTGCAAACCGGAGACGACCGGCCTGTGTTTTTCGTCTATTTGCAGCAAAGCGGGCGGCTCCACGATACTTACGAGCTTTTAATCAAGCACTCGCTGGATCTGATTTGCCGCATTTCCGTGGATGGCCGGCTCCTGTATGCATCCCCGGTTCTGAAGCCGATGCTGGGCTACGAACCGGAAGAGCTGGAAGGCAAAGAGGCGTGGTCGATCATTCACCGCGACGATGCGGGAGAGATTGTTTCATTTTTTCAGAACATGCGGGAATTTCCCGAACAGACACAGGAGCGGTTTCGGTTAATCCGCAAAAACGGCAGCTTCATTTGGATCGAAGTGACCTGCAACGTCGTCAAAAACGAATATGGCGAGCCCATAGAGACGATTTGCGTATTCCGCGATATCACGGAGCAAAAGCGCCAGGAAGAGCAGCTGAAGCTTTCCCAGGAGCTGTTCGACATCATTACCGGGCATGCGCAGGATTTGATTGCCTACGTATCGGCTGACGGCACTTTCCGCTATGCAAGTCCCGCTTTGCCTGCGCTGCTGGGCTACGAGCCTGATGAGATTATCGGACTGCCGGTGCTGGATTTCGTTCATGACGACGACCTGCGCCGTATTAAGGAAACGGAGTTTTTCCGTTTTTCCGATACAATGCTGTACACGTTCAGAATGCGCCACAAGAACGGCAGCTACGTCTGGCTCGAGTCTCTGATCAAAGGGATACGGAATGAGCAGGGCGGGATCGAAAAAGTATTCGGCATTTCCCGCGATATTACGAACCGCAGGCTGGCGGAGGACGAGCTGAGAGAGCAGGAGCAGCGCTACCGGGAACTGGTTGAGCATTCGCCCGACGCGGTAATTATCAGCTCGGGGGGAAAGTGGCTGTATGTGAACACTACGACCGTCAAGCTGCTCGGGGCGAAGTCCAAGGAAGAGGTGCTGGAGCGGGCGTCCGGCTGCATTCATCCCGACGATCTGGACGTTATCGCCGAGAGGCTGCGGCAGGTCGAGCAGGGCGGAGTCCCGGAACTGCTGGAACATAAGTTCATTCGTTTTGACGGGTCCGTTATCCACGCGGAAGTGAAATCGCTGCCGACGACTTACCGGAACGAACCGGCTGTACATACGATTTTGCGGGATATTACCGAACGGAATCATACGCAGGAGCTGTTGAAAGCTTCCGAGAAACTGAATATCGCCGGCCAACTGGCAGCCGGAATTGCCCATGAGATTCGCAATCCGCTTACGTCACTGAAAGGATTTTTGCAGTTTATCCAGTCCGGCGCCGGGGGCAAAAAAGAACATTTCGACATTATGCTCGACGAAATCAACCGAATTGAGCTGATCGTCAGCGAACTGCTTGTGTTGGCCAAGCCGGATCAAAAGATGAACGTGCGGGAGATCGATCTGGGCCCGATGCTAAAGCAGGTCATAACGCTGCTGGAGGCGCAGGCGATTTTGAACGGGGTGCAGCTTGCGTACTTTTGCCCGCTGCCGGCTTCGGGGATCAGGGGCGATGAAAACCAGTTGAAACAAGTATTCATCAATATGATCAAAAATGCGATTGAAGCGATGCCGAACGGAGGGGAAATCCGGGTTGAGCTGCTGCAGAGCGAACGCTCCGTCGTCGTGCAGATTACGGATCAGGGCAGCGGCATGGCGGAGGCGAGCATCCGCCGTTTGGGGGAACCTTTTTATACGACGAAGGAAAAAGGCAACGGTCTCGGTTTAATGGTCAGCTTCAAAATCATCGAACAGCATGGAGGCTCGATTCAGATTCAGAGCAAGCAGGAGGAAGGGACGTCATTTCGGATCAGCCTTCCGGTGTATGCCTGAGACGTCTGAACCGCCTGAGCCGTGTGCCCGGCAGGCGCAGCTTGCGCGCTGCCGGGCTTTGAGCGCGGCTATTTGACATCGAAGCCGATAAACGCCTCGCGGACCCTGTTCCAAAAAGGAAACGGGCGGAAGCGGGCGAACTTGACCTTGACGTCGGCGGCTACGCGGCAGCGGATCGATATGACGTCGTTGCGCTGCATATAAAGATGATCGAGGGATAAGAGCATGTTCTGGTTCGCCTTCGGATAAATGTCGCAGTGGTGATGCTTGGGCAAAATAATCGGCGATCCGAGCGTGCGGTACACGCGGTTGTTGATGGAGGCGATCTCCGCGATTTGCATCGCTTCGAGCGAAGGGTGAACCATCGCGCCGCCCAAGCTTTTGTTATAGGCCGTGCTGCCGGCCGGCGAAGAGATGCAAATGCCGTCTCCGCGGAACATTTCGAACATCTCGTCGTTAATGTCCAGCCGGGCCACCAGGGAAACTTCGATGCCTCTCAGCGTAAACTCGTTCAGCGCCAGGTGAGTTTCGACGCCTGCCGCTGTCGTAATTTCGATTTCGACCACCGGATATTGAACGATGCTCAGCCCGTCGGGGCCTGCAGTGTTGAGCATAAGCGCCGCCAAATGATCCATCTCATACGGCTTCCAATCGGCAAAAAAGCCCAGGTGCCCCGTATGGATGCCGACGAAAGCGATGCTGTCCAGCTTCCCGACATATTGATGGAACGCCTGAAGCATCGTGCCGTCTCCGCCGATCGAAAGGACGATGTCGGGATTTTCCTCGTCTCTTGGCATTCCATGGTGAGATGCAATAAAATGAAAACGTTCCGCCAACTCCTGAGAAATTTCATCGCCCCGGTCAATCACATTGTATTTCAAAATTTTTCCTCCTTAACATTCCAAACAGTAGCTTTCGATTTGCCCAAGTATGGATTCGGATGTATTTCTAAATTCGGCCGCGACCCGGTAAGAATCATGGCTAAAACTCGTTACGCGGACAATTTCGCAAAATGCCGAGATCGGCTGCGGATGCTGGGGCAAAAAGAAGCTTACCTCCAAAAACAACGGATAAAACAGCCGGTTCGTCGTAATGAACGACAGGCCGCCTGCGCTGATATCAAGCAATTGGCCGGTAAAGGCGACCCCTTTGCGGGCGGATATTCCGCGTATGCCGACGACCTGAAGCGTAATCGGCGTCCTGACGGACAACTTGATGCGGCTGTGCCGGCGGCTCTGATGAATATGAATGTCATCGGGTATCGAGAGCGTCAGAATGCAGCACGTTTTTTTGTTGTCCAGCTGGATCAGATCGACAGAACCCGCATACAGGAGGCTCCGGTCCCGGAGGGAAAACTCGATGAATGTGACATGTTCAAGCTTTTCGAATGGATAAAGTCCGGGCAGTTCCAACAAAACGGTAAAAGAAGACTCGCTGATTTTCTCTACGGTAAAGCTCTCCTCATAGCAAAAGGGCTGTCCATCCTTCGCTTCGCCGACGATGATGAGCCGGCATTCGGCGTTCGGTTTCAAGAGCCCCAATTCTAGCAGCTTATTCCAGTCCATAGCATCACCAAGCAGGCAGATTTACATACATCATCGGCACGAACATAACGTGACAACTACTTTCATAATAATCAATTAAATGAAATAAGGAAAGGGGCTGAATACGAAAGCCGCCGGCGGCTGCAGAGAAGGGCTCTGCGGCGGGCCGGGGATTGGCACGGAATGATGAAAATCATCCGTGCGGCACGGTGTGAGGGCGCGGCGCGCGTGCCCGCAAAGCACCCATCTCTGCATGGAACGATGAAAACCGTCCGTGCAGCAGAGTGTGAGGGCCGCGCCCCCGCTTGCAAAGCTGTTTTGCATCGTTGCAGTAGGCCGTGCGAGCGTGCAGGCCATTCGCAGAAAACCTGCAAAAGTACATCTTTTTGCTCCCAGATGCTGTGGCTCGGGATAATTCCTGCAAAAATGCAGTTTTTTTCGCCGAAATTCAGGCCCAAAGCCACTTTGAGCGAAAATTCCTGCACAATTGCAGGTATTTCTGCCAAATGAGCATCCGCCGCCCCAAAAGCCTGCACTTTTGCAGGTTCTTGGTCCGGGGCAAGCAGTTGTACTGCAGGTTGAGCCAAGCAGCTGTATTTGCAGGCCGGGCCAAGAACTGAGCAGGCTATGCGCAGAAAACCTGCAAAAGTACATCTTTTTGCTCCCAGATACCGTGGCTCGGGATAATTCCTGCAAAAATGCAGTTTTTTTCGCCGAAATTCAGGCCCAGAGCCACTTTGAGCGAATATTCCTGCACAATTGCAGGTATTTCTGCCAAACGAGCCTCCGCCGCCCCAAAAGCCTGCACTTTTGCAGGTTTTTGGTCCGGGGCAAGCAGCTGTATCGCAGGTTGAGCCAAGCTACTGTATTTGTAGGCCGAGCCAAAAACTTCGCAACTGTCAGGGCCAACTTTGACGGCACAGGAACGAGGCATTCCAGCGAGCAAACAGCAAATAAAACCGGCATCGAATAACCATGGCTTAAGAAGACAAACTTTGCTTGTCAGAACCGTTTGAGCGCCAGTCCGCAAATAAAAGATGAGGTGCCGCGAAAAAAACGATTGCGGATGCACGTTCCAAGCAAACGAGGCCATCCGGAACGTATCCGAATGGCCTCGTTCGAGCGAAGAAATTACGAAGATTGGAACTCTCGCAGAAGATACGCACCGCTGGTAGCTACCTCGGCCGGCTACACTCCCTAGGCATTCATCAGCGAAAGTGAGCTCGTGGCGAAGAAGCACTTCAGCCCGCCGGTCACGCTTGCCAAGTGCTCAGAATGTGCATCATCAGCAGGATTGAACCCGTGGCGAAGGAACCCTGCCGCGCCGCCGGTTCCCGCTCGCCAGGCGCGCATAACAGGCATCATCTGTGCAAGGTGCTCGTCACCAGAGGAAGCTCGTAGGAGTGGGCGAAGTTCGGGCTGATGGGCCGGACGCGGACCGAGAAATGGGGCCCGTGCAAAAGATGCTCGGGTATCACCGCTTTATACCGCTGCGTCTCCTGCAGGAGGGGCTCCGAAGGCTCCATAGCGACGATGACCTGCTCCCACGCGCCGCCTTTTTCTTCGTAGTAAACAATTTCCACGACCGTGTCCGGCGGCCATACGGGACCGTAAAAGACGTCCGCTGAAATCTCTTTCATGGCCGGCTGGCCCTCTTGCCCAAGAGGCAGCTCTGTCGATCTTTTGGCGGAGCGGTCGTCAACCGCGAGTATTTTTACGTGATGCCAGTTGTTTTTGATAAAACGCTTGTAATCGGCGACTTTGACCGCAAGGTCGTATCCGTCCCGGGCGAAGCGTTTGGCGCGGTCGGATGTCGGCAGGTAAGTGAGCTCCGCGTAGTTCTGTACCATCCGATGCGTGTTGTAGGCCGGGCTGAGCGTTTCCATCGAACGCTTCATGCGGCTGATCCACTGGTGGGGCACATCCCCCTGATTGTAATAAAGCGGGACGATCTCCTGCTCCAGGATGCGATAAATAGCGGCCGTGTTTTCTCTTTCCTGAGCGGCCCAATCCGCTTCGCCCGCCGAACCGATCGCCCACCCGTTCGAACCGTTGTAGCCTTCCTCCCACCAGCCGTCGAGGACGCTGAAATTGATCGCTCCGTTCATCGCCGCTTTTTGGCCGCTCGTTCCGCTCGCTTCAAGCGGGCGCCGCGGATTGTTCAGCCATACGTCGACTCCTTGGACGAGGTAGCGGGCCATGTTGATGTCGTAATTTTCGAGCATGACGATTTTTCCGGCAAACTCTTTCATTTGCGACACGCGATAAATTTCGCGGATGAGCTCCTGGCCGGGATGGTCGGCCGGATGCGCTTTGCCGGCAAAGATGAACTGAACCGGCCGGTCGGGGTCGTTCAGCAGCTTTTTCAGCCGGTACAAATCGTTAAAAACAAGATTCGCCCGCTTGTAGGTGGCAAACCGTCTGGCGAAGCCGATCGTCAGCGCTTTCGGATTCAAGTACTGCCGCACCTCGTCGATCCGCTCGGCCGCTTCGCTGTTGCGCTTCCGCTGTTCCATCAAATTGCGGCGCGCGAACCGGATCATATTCATTTTGAGCTGCTGGTGCACCTTCCAGATGGATTCGTCCGGAATGATGGCGATCCCTTCCCACTGCTGCGGGCTCGATTGGCGGATTTTCCACGAGCCGGGAAGAAAACGGTCCAGCAGCTCCTTCCATTCGGGAGCCATCCACGTATCGAGGTGAACGCCGTTCGTAATCGCATCGATCGGCACTTCGCCCGGCTCGATGTTGCCGTGAAATTCGCGGAACATTTCGCGGGAAACTTGCCCGTGCAGCTTGCTGACGCCGTTGCGCAGCGCGGACGTATTCAAGGCGAGATGGGTCATGTTGAACAGCCCTGTGCGCTTATCGAGCCCAAGCTCGACGATCTCTCTCTTGTTAACGGCGAGCTCGGTGAAAAGTGGCCCCAGATGATGCTCCACCATCCCGACAGGAAAAGCGTCATGCCCGGCGGGAACCGGCGTATGCGTCGTAAAGACGGTTGCAGCGCGAACCGTTTCCACGGCGACATGAAAAGCCAGGCCCTGTTTCAGCAGCTCTCTCAGCCGTTCAAGGGCCAGGAAAGCCGCGTGGCCTTCGTTGATGTGATAGACGTTCGGATAGATGCCGAGCGCGCGAAGCGCTTTGACTCCGCCGATTCCGAGCAATATTTCTTGGGAAATACGCGTGTCCTGATTGCCTCCGTACAGTTGGGAGGTCAGCTCCTTATCGGCAGCGCTATTGGCGCCGTGATCGGCATCCAGCAAATATACCGAGTTTCTTCCGACCTGCACGTTCCATACCTTCAAGGCGACCGAGCGACCGGGCATATCGACGTACACGATCAGCTCCTGCCCGTCTATAAGCGCAGGGCGAACGGGGAGCTTGGCAAAATCATAATAAAATAATTCCGCTTGCTGGCCGCCGGAAGCATCGAGCCTTTGCGTAAAATAGCCTTTTTTGTACAACAGCCCGACGCCGGTCAAAGGAAGGCCGAGATCGCTGGCCGACTTGCAATGATCCCCGGCCAAAATGCCGAGCCCGCCGGAATAAATCGGCAGCGACTCGTGAAAGCCGAACTCCGCGGAAAAGTAGGCGATTTGCACGAAGCCTTTATCCCCGTAGCTCTCCTGAAACCAGGTGCTGCCATTCAAGTATGCATCCAACTGTGCGGTTACGCGGCCGTAGGCTTCCAGGAAATCGGCATCCCGGCCGAGGCTTTCCAACTGCGAACCGTCCAGCTCCTCCAGCAGGCGGACCGGATTGTGCCCGGATTGCTCCCATTTGGCGGCGTCTATGCGTTCAAAGAGCTGCAGCGCCTCATGGTTCCAACTGAACCAAAGATTATATGCAATGTCCGAAAGGCGCTGGATGGCCGGCGGAAGTGTTCTTGCACCTGAAGTAAACGCAGCTTGCATATTTTGCTGTCCTCTTCCTTTGTTTGAATTTTCATGATTACCCATATTATCTTGTTCCACCAACCTTTTCATACATCAGTCTAAGAAAGGAGTATGCGGCAAACAGCAGCACGATGACTGCAAGAGCGGCAATGAATACCGTTCCGCTTGCGGGCAGCACTTGTTTGGCAAAACTGGAAAGGGGGGATGCCGTATCGAAATCGGGTAAAAATACGGATGTCTGCGCGCGAAATTGCTGCATAGGCTCCCAAATGACAAGTACAAGTGCGGCGGACAGCAAGCCGTGCGCCAGCCTGGCGGTGAAAAAGGGCAAATACCGCATATTCGTATGGCTCAGCAGACTGACGATTTGGGCATGAACGGACAGCCCGGCCCAGGACAAAATAAAAGCGGCGATCGCGACCTTGCTCGAGAGTGCGAGGCTGGTTGCAGCGGCACCGGCGGCTTTGGCCCCGAGGGTAACTTCGAACAAGCCGTTCATCACCGCTTGCGAAAGCTCGCTCGGCAGGCCGAAAGCCGTAAGCAGAGTCCGAATCAGCACGTACATGGCGTTCATGACATGAGCGGTTGTCAGCACTTCCAGCACGACGGAAAAAAAGACGACGAGACCGCCGACAACGAAAATCAGGTTGAGCGATTGCAAAATAGCCTGGCTCATCAATGCGCCGATCGGCCGTCCGTCAGCGAGCCTGGCCCGGTGCATCGACCGGAACGCCCGGCCCCAGATGTTTCCTACGGTTCTGGGGGCTTGCGGCGACGGCTCGCTCTTCCGGCCGTGGAACCGCATCATGATGCCGATGAGCACGGAGCCGCCGTAATGCGCGGCGGCCAAAATGACGGCGAGGCCGGCATCATGGAAAAAACCGACGGACACGGCTCCGATCAGGAAGATCGGGTCCGAGCTCGTGGTGAAGGCGACCAGCCGCTCGCCTTCCTCGCGGTTCACCAGCTTTTGTTCCCAAAGCTGGGAAGTCAAGCGGGCGCCGACCGGGTAGCCGGCGGCAAAGCCCATCGCCATGACGAAGCCGCCGATGCCGGGAATGCGAAAGACCGGCCGCATCATCGGATCGAGCAGCGCCCCGAAAAAATGGACGATGCCGAAGCCGAGCATAATCTCCGATATGACAAAGAACGGGAACAGCGCCGGGAAGAGCACGTCCCACCAAATGGATACCCCGCGCAAAGCGGCTTCCAGCCCTTCCTTCGGGAAAAAAAACAGGCATGTGCCGATCGCCATGACGACAAAGGCGGTAAGAAAAGCCGAGGTAACATTCCGATTTTGCATGGGACAGCGCCTCCTAAAAGCTGAACATAAGCTTACACATCAAATATATGAGTGGGGGTGGACATACATTCCGCTCTGAAAAATTGGACTTTGGACTGTTTTCTATCGGTTTTTATGGTAAAATAGAACTAAGTAGCGTATTGAATAAAGTCTTATATCTTGGGCCGCGGGAGTGATTCATATGACAAGTGTCATCGCCGGACTTCTCGTATGTGCTTTTGTGTTCGTCATCAGAGAAATGTTAATGAACGCAGCGGATGAAGATTGGGAGAATTACTAGACTGCTACCGGTTAGAGAGGTTTGAAACAAATGACAGATAAGGAACGCGATACGATTTATGAAGCGATGGGGGGAGCGGAGACGATCCGCAAGCTCGTGGAGGCCTTTTATCCGAAAGTACAGCAGCACCCGCTGCTTGCGCCTCTGTTCCCCGCAGATATTATACCTGTGATGGAGAAGCAGTATTTGTTCCTCACCCAGTTTTTCGGAGGGCCTTCCTTGTACTCCGATCAATACGGGCACCCGATGATGAGGGGCAGGCACATGCCGTTCCCGATTACGGTCGAGCGGGCGGATGCGTGGCTGGGCTGCATGTCCGAGGCTATGGAGGAAATCGGTTTGCCGCAGGACCTTAGAAGCTTTTTGCTGGAACGTTTGAAAGGATCTGCTTATCACTTTGTCAATACGCCCGAATCGGAATAGAAAGGCGTGGCCCCCATGGTCGAACCACTTTACGAAATCAATGTGCGATGCACATACTGCGACAATACGTTCAAAACTTCCAAAGTGCGTCCCAGCTTCAAAAAAGCGAAGCAAACCGATACGGATTTCTGCGTGCATTATAACGGTACGAATCCCGATTATTATGTAGTCCGGATCTGTCCTTTTTGCGGATACGCGCATACCGAGAACTTCTCCGGCAGTTGGAAGCCCGTGCATAAAGAACAATTCCATGACAGAGTGGTGAAAAATTGGTCGATGCGCGATTTCGGCGGGGAGCGCACTTGGGAAGAGGCGCTGCGAAGCTACAAGCTGGCGCTGCTCTGCGCGCAGATCAAGGAGGAGAAGCCGCGGGTGGTGGCAGGACTTCTGCATCATATCGCCTGGCTTTATCGTTCCAAGGAAGATAAAGAGCAGGAGAAACGCTTCCTGGCCTATGCGCTGGACGCCTACGTAAACGTGTTCGAAAGCGAAGGAATGGATCTGAACAACGCCAGATTGATGTTTTTGCTGGGCGAACTGAACCGGCGGTTGAGCAGCTATAATGAAGCGGTCAAATGGTTTTCACGGGTTATCAACGACCGCAAAATTATGGATGCCGCGATGATTCGCGCCAGCCGCGAGCAGTGGGTCGCCACCCGTGAGGACATGCTCGCCTCCAGATTGGAACTGCCGGAAGAAATGAAGCATGCTTGAGGCGGATCTGCCTGCAATAACAAAATGAACGCTTATCGATTCTGAAGGGACTGGAAGCTCCCGGAATCAGTAAGCGTTCATTTTTGCTTCATGGCCAGTCTGGCTTGTCAGGTCTGTCGGGCCGTCAAACAGGGTGACGCGGTTTTTGCCGGAATGCTTGGACGCATACAAGGCTTGATCCGCCTCGGAAACGATGCGCTGCAGCTCATCCTGGACCGACCGCGCCGTCGAGATTCCGATCGATACCGTTATCGGCATGGTTGAATCCGGGCGGCTCTCGCGAAAATGGTGCGCTACCGTCCGGCAAAGCCGGTCAGCGTACCGGACAACCCGGTCGGGATCGGTCTCCGTGCTCAGCAATATAAATTCTTCCCCGCCGTAGCGTGCCGCATAATCCTGCTCCTGGATGGAATTTCTGAGCAAAGCGCCGATATCGCGCAGCAGCTGATCACCTTCCAGATGGCCGAACTGGTCGTTAAAATGTTTGAAATTATCGATGTCGATCATGAAAATTGATATTTTGCGCTTTTTCATTACGTTTTCGGCTATGGCGGTGAAGCTGCGCAAATTCGGAAGCCGGGTCAAGCCGTCCTGGTTCGCCTGTATTTCAAGCTGCCGCTGGAGCCGCCAGCTTGTGTTCTCGTCATTGAACATCACAATCAGCACAATGAAAGCCGCCGATGCGATAAGGAGCATAAAAATCTGATTCGCCGCATAATCCCAGGATAAGACAGGTTCGCTGAAAACATGTATCAGCAGCCTCGCGACAAAGACGAGGAGGCTGATTTGCACGCCATGACGCACCGGGATGTCCAGAAAACCGCGGCGGTATTCTTTATTATGAAAAAAAGCGCTTAACAAAGCGGGAATGACGAGTTCCTGTACGATAACCGAAATCCCGTTGTCTTCCTGCCGGAATAGACCGAAACCGGCAGGCACAAGGGTGGAGAGCAGAGCTCCGGGAAGTCCGTACTGCAGGCCGGCCATAAAAATGGGCAGCGACCGCAAATCGATCAGCCCGAGTGCCTCAGGCAGCGGCTCCAGCATCATAAGCATACTGGCGATTCCTGTCAGCAGGGGAGCGAGCAGCCCTTCGTAAGGTTCGATAATCATTTTGCCGCGTATTTTCAGGGCGATATAGTTGAGAGTGACTAGTAGGCAAGCGTTAGTAAGCGGGGCGAGGTATTCATTCATAAGGGCCAATTTACTCCTTAAGCCCGGAAGCTGCGATTAAGGCCTAACGCAGACGGCGGTCGGCCAATAAATAATCGCGGTCCGTATCGATGACCGTCAGCTTGTTATGACAGCAGGGGAACACAAGCAGCTTTTTCTTTCCTTCGCGAATGGATTCCAGTTCATGGATTTTGAGCGGCAGCAGCACATTGGGGCTATGGCAGAACGGGCATTCCGTCACATACACATCTTTCATAATAATTTCATACGGCCATGTATTAGCGAATGGTATCAAAGAACTACTCCGGTTTCTTGTCGCCGCTGTTCGGAGACGGAAGATCTTTGGCCAACTCGGCAAGTTTTTGAAGCAAAATATGCTGAGGCATGTGCATGAGATGCTCTAACGGCACTTTCAGCTGTTCGGCCAGCTTTTGTGCTGTTTCGGGTGATATTTGCAACGGTTTCATATCATTGGTCCACCTTCCGTTTTCAAAAATGCTGCAACCATTACTTTAATTGATATCATACTTTGTACCCGGAAGCAATGATCAGTTTGGCGACTTGGAGTTCCACCCGGAGTATGTTTTAATAGGAAATGAAAGGATAGGTGATTATTTTGCTTCATACGCCTTTAAGTCAAACCTGGGATCTGGATTCCTTTTTTCCCGGAGGCAGCGAGTCTGCCGAATTCTCGGCTTTTTTAAAGGAGCTGCAGGCTTCCATATCGGAATTTCAAAATCTTGTGCGCGCAGCCGCCGCTCCGCAAAGCGCGGATGACACCGCATGGCTGACAGGGCTTGTGCAGCTATTGCAGCAAATGCTTGGCAATCTCAGCGAAGCGGATTCATTCGTAGGATGTTTGCTCGCCGACAACCAGGCCGATAAAAAAGCGGCCATTCTTGGCGGACAGGTCAAAAGTCTTTATGCCGAATATTTGTCTTCGCTGACGCTGTTCGACCAAGTTCTAACCGGCATTCCGGAGTCCGTTTGGCAGGCGCTGCTGGCCAAAGAGCCGTTCAAGGCCATCGCTTTCCCGCTGAACGAGCGCCGCACGCTCGCCAAGGAGAAGCTGCCGCCGGAGCAGGAGGCACTCATCAACGATCTGGCGGTGGACGGCTATCACGGCTGGGGCGACCTGTACAACACGACGGTAAGCCAGTTCCGCATGACCGTGGAAGAAAATGGCAAGACGACCGAACTTTCGGCGGGGCAAGCTTTTAACAAACTGCACACGGAAAACCGCGAAGAGCGGCTGAAGTTGTTCGAGCAATGGGAGAACGCGTGGGCCGACAAAGCGGATTACTGCGCCGAAGCGCTGAATCATCTGGCCGGATTCCGCCTGCAAGTTTACAAATACAGAGGCTGGAAAGACGTACATAAGGAACCGCTGGATATTAACCGCATGCAGGATAAAACGCTCCAAGTCATGTGGGACGTTATCGACCGCAACAAGCAGGTGTTTGTGGACTACTTGCACCGCAAGGCCCGCTTGCTCGGCGTCGACAAGCTCGCCTGGGTCGATGTCGATGCGCCGCTCGGCGACGCGGCCAAAAAAATCAGCTACGACGAAGGCGCCCGGCTGATCATCGACCAGTTCGAGCGGTTCAGCCCGAAGATGGCGGCTTTTTCCGCGCAGGCGTTTAACAACCGCTGGATCGAGGCGGAGGACCGCCCGGGCAAGCGCCCCGGAGGCTTCTGCACATCCTTTCCGGTGGCCGGAGAGACGCGCATTTTCATGACTTACGGCGGCACGGCCAACAACGTCTCGACGTTGGCTCACGAGCTCGGCCACGGCTATCACCAGCATGTGATGAAAGACATGCCGGTTCTGGCTCAGCAGTATGCGATGAATGTTGCGGAGACCGCTTCTACGTTCGCCGAGATGATCGTCGCAGATGCCGCAGTGAAGGGAGCCGCTTCCGACGAAGAGCGAATCATCCTGCTGGAAGATAAAATTCAGCGTTCGATCGCATTTTTCATGAACATCCATGCGCGCTTCATTTTCGAAACGAATTTCTACGAAGAGCGCCGCCAGGGGCTGGTCAGCGCCGACCGCTTGAACGAACTGATGGTCAGCGCGCAAAAAGCGGCTTACAAAGATGCGCTGAGCAGCTACCATCCGCATTTTTGGGCGGCGAAGCTGCATTTTTATGCGACTGACGTTCCGTTCTACAACTTTCCGTACACGTTCGGGTACTTGTTCAGTGCAGGCATTTATGCAAGAGCCGCGGAAGAGGGGCCTGCTTTTGAAGACAAATACGTGGCCCTGCTCAGGGATACGGGCAGCATGAATGTCGAAGAGCTGGCGCAAAAGCATCTGGGCCTCGACCTGACGGAACCCGACTTCTGGCAAAGCGCAGTGGACATGGCGATTGCCGACGTTCGGCAGTTTATGGAGCTGACGGCGGACAAAGTATAAGTATGACCGTACGAACCTGGCACACCCGGAGAGGTGGAGTCGGGTTCGTTTTAAGTTTTGGGGGAGCCGGACGAAAGCAACGGGCTTCGCTTGGCCGCCAACGACGACGGCACAACCTGCGAACGCTCGTCGGGCGACCGGAGCGCGGCAAAGCCTGCGAATGCTCGCCGCGGGCGGCCGGAGCGCGGCAAAACCTGTGAACGATCGCCCGGCGGCCGGAGCGCGGTAAAACCTGCGAAAGTCAGGCGGTGGAGAAACCCACGCGCTAGAGCCGGTCGCACCATCTGCCGGGTCGCGCGAAGAAAACCTGCAAAAATACAGTTTTTGCTCGATGGATACGCCGGCTACGACAAATTCCTGCAAATGTGCAGGCTTTTCGCCGTGAACATGGGCTCAGACTCGTTTTTATCGAAAATTCCTGCACAATCGCAGGCTTTTCGCCAAAACGAACCATTTCTAAGGAAAAAGCCTGCACTTTCGCAGGTTTTTGCACGTGAAGCCAGTGAATCGCCGGCTCTAGAAGGCAAATTTCTCAAAAGCCCCATGGATCGGGTAAAAGGGCATGCTGCCCGAGAAAAAGGCAGCCGCATCGTCCGGGGCGTAGCCGCGCAAAGCGAGTATCGCTACCTCCGCAGCAACGGCTACAGCTTGAAAATCTGGATCGTTTGCTGGAGCTGGGTGACGATGCGCGTCATCTCTTCCGTTTGCTTGACGATATCCTGCACAGTGCCGATCTGCTCGTTCATCGATGCGGACACTTCTTGCGTGCCGGCGGCGGATTGTTCGGTAATCGCCGATATGTTCTCCATGGAAGCGGCAATTTGCTCCGAATTGGAGAGCATGATAGCGGTTTCATTCGCGAAGCGGGTAATTCCTTCGGAAATAAATCCGACGCTGTCCACAATCTCGGCAAAAACTTTTTCCGTCTGATCGATCAAGACGGTTTGCTTGTTGACGACGTCCTCATTGATCTGGATGCTGCGGATCGCTTCCTGGATGCCCTGCTCGATGCTTTTGACAAAACCGAACACTTCGCGGGTCAGCGAGGTGGACTCTTCAGCCAGCTTCCGCACCTGCTGGGCGACTACCGCGAAGCCTTTTCCGTGCTCGCCCGCCCGCGCCGCTTCAATGGAAGCGTTGAGGGAGAGCAGGTTCGTCTGCTCGGCGATATCGGATATCGAGCGGGTGACATTGCCGATCCCGGCGGCCTGCTTTGCCAGCAAGTCGATCGTTTCGGAAACTTGTTGCGTAACTTCCACGTTCCGTTTCATGCCTATGCCCTGGCTCTCGACGGAAGTGCGGCCTTTTTCCACGAGGCTCATCATCTGATCTGAATGCTGTTTCATCTCATCGGCCGAAGCGGCGTAGACTTCGATCTTCGTTTCGATTTCTTTGGATGTAATGGAGGCGCCGGATACTTCCTCCGATATTTGTCCCGCTCCCGAGGCGAGCTCGTGGGCGGATACGCTGACTTGTTCGAGCACCAGGCGGAAGTTTTCGTTTTTCACGTAAATGTCTCTGCTTGTGTTGAACACCTGCTTGGTGATGGTTCCGGTTTCTTGCAAAATATCCCTCAGCTTGTCAATCATTTTATTAAAAGATTGCCCGAGCTGGCCCAGTGTGTCGTCGGAGGAGACGGTTACTTTTTGCGAGAAATCGCCTTTCGAGATTTGAAGCGCGATGCGTGACAGCTCGGCGACAGGCTCGGTAAGCTGCTTTTCGAAAACAGAGATGAAAGGGTAACTGCCTACGACCAAAAGGACTAGGAAAATGGTGCCGAGTAAGCGGTTCCAATCCGGGAAAAGCAAAAGAGTCAGGACGAAAATCACATTCAAACCGATTAGCGAGTAACAGCCGATCTGCAGTTTTTTCCTGAAGGACAGTGAAGATAATTGGTTCATTTTACCGACTCCTCTGCGAAATGAGTAAATGGGTATGTAGGAAATTTCAGGATGTATGTTTGAAATTATAGCACTGTCTCGGGAAAGATTCTATAACATTACGACAAATAAAATCATAATTTTACAGAAAACAATGGGCCCGTTGAGGATGAGCATACTACAATCAGAACAGGTAAGTCTTAATTGCGGAGGGTGCATATAGTGCTAAATGACCGCCAAACATGGGGGAATTTGTATCTATATGACCAGGAACATTAATACAATGCGTGCCGGCAGAAGCAGGCAGAACTGTACCGGAAAGTTCGCGAAGGTGTATGTAAAGTGAAAAGAATCGTTTCGTCATTTTGATGACCCCTCGTAGACCTATGTTGCATGGAGCTGTAGATGGGTCTTTTTTCATGGTTATGTTAAACGATTGTTAAAATATTGTAAAAATGTGTTGAAATTTGTGAGAGCAATAGGTATAATAGGTCTACAGCCTCAGAAATTACATATATTTGAAGAAATGATAAAGTGAAGGAGGGGAATGATGAGCCTGGAACAGATGTCCTTAGCCAGACAGATTGATTTGGTTTTTAGGGAAATCAGAGAAGAATTAATCTATCTTTCTTCCGGTACCGTATTTATTCAAATTCGGAATAACGTGATCGGAAAGTTTGGCATCAGGCACTTGCCGCTTGAAGGCAAGGGTGGTGAACTTATCGTAAGCAACAAGGGGTTAAGCGATTCGCAGTATCACACGTTTCGTCAAATGGCGATCGAGTCGCTGAAGTACAAGAAAAACTGGACGCACGGAGAAATATTTTTCGATTTTACGATTCGAAACAATTTGCTGGCAGCCAGTATCCAGTTCGAAAGCAATTATAATATGGCAAACGTTTACAAATCGATTTAATTTTTGTGGCAATCACGCCAACAAAAAATGAGAGGCTATCCCTCAGTCATTTCCGTGACTTATGGGATAGCCTCTTCTTCTGTTCTTGCAAAAAGATGAAAGATGCGCTTTATGACCAAAAGAGATAGAATAGAGTTATTAGCAAAACGCACTTGGCACTATGGACATGGGGGATTTAAAGGTTTGAATGCGGCATATGAACTGACGCTAAGATCGTTTATAAAGACCAATACGATTACTGTCGAACAATTTTTTTCCATAGCGTTGCAAGTCGTGGAGATGCTTCGAGAGTGGCATCAAAACGACGTTGGCTTTCTCCCAATTACCACGGAAGATTTATTTGTACGCTTCGAAGACGGGCAATTGACGCTTAGGCGGTCGCTCCGGCAAAGCGCTTCTAATGAAGAGCTTGCCTACATTTCTCCGGAGCGTACAGGCCGTATAAAGAGGAAAGTTGATCTACGCAGTAATTTGTATGTAGCAGGCATTATTTTTTATGAGCTGCTAACGGGAGAGCTTCCGCTGAAGGCAAATTCGGCCAGCGATTGGATACATGCCCACATGGCCATGCTGCCAGTTCCTCCGCGGACGGTTAACCCTGATATTCCGCAAGTGTTGAATGACCTTGTCATGAAGCTGCTTTCCAAATCAGTCGAAGATCGTTATCAAAGCGTGAACGGTCTTCTTGACGATCTGAACAAATGCGCGGATCAATGGATAGAGAAAGGAACAATCGATCCCTTTCTATTGGGAGAAGTGGATGAACGCGGCCGATTTCGGTTGCCTGATCGGCTTTATTGCCGGGACTTGGAGTTGCAGCAGCTCATAGGTGCGTATGAACGCGCCTGCTCAGGCTCCAAAGAGCTATTGTTTATAGGCGGTCATGCTGGGAGCGGAAAATCCAAGCTCGTCAAAGCCCTTCAAACGCACGTGATGCAAAATAAGGGCTATGTGGCCCTCGGCAAATATGAATGGCATCAGGAATCCAAACCTTACGCCGCGCTCATTACGGCTTTATCAGGTCTGATTCGGCAGATTTTGGCGGGCGGGGAGGAACAGCAAGCGCGCTGGAAAACGAAGTTGTTAAAAGCTTTTGGGCAAAGCGGGAGCGTGCTTACTCAGGTGATTCCCGAGTTAACCTGGATGATCGGAGAGCAGCGGCCGGTCGAGAATTTGTCTCCATTGGAAGCGACGAACCGGTTCCGGGTGCTTTTTGGCAATCTGATCAAGGCCTTTGCAGACGAGCTGCATCCACTCGTGATCGGGCTAGAGGATTTGCAGTGGGCGGATTCGGCCTCGCTTCAGCTGATTCGGGATTTATGGAACCATGGCTCGCTGAAGCATGTGTTGATTATCGGGACGTATCGGGATGACGAACTTGACGAGAGTCACGTTTTCAGAACGTTATTTCTCGAATCTTCCGATTCCTTGAATACCGGTGATCATTTTATGAATATCCGTGCACTTGGGCATTCGGACGTTGTCCGATATGTCGCGGATATGCTGCATAACGATGCAAGCGAAGTAAAACGGCTGGCGGAGGTCCTTTATCGGCAAACAGCGGGGAATCCCTTTTATTTCACACAAATGCTGCAAACGTACTATAATCAAAGGCTCCTCTTTTTTAACTCCGATGAGCTTTGTTGGGATTGGAATCTTGAGGGGATCAGGCAACTGGAAGGATTTCATGATGTCACTGATCTGATTATGAAAAGATTTGAAACGCTTCCGGAGGAAACTCGTCAAATTCTGGGGTTGGCGGGCTGTTTGGGCAGCTCTTTTGATCTTAGGATGCTTTCAGCTCTGTATGGGGAATCCAACCTGCGCACGGAACAAGACTTACTGCCGGCGGTAAGCGAAGGATTGATAGTGGCCGAAGAACACGGATATAGGTTCCTGCATGATCAAGTACAGGAAGCTGCTTGCGATCTGCTGTCGGATGGCGAAAAAAAGCGGGTTCACTTAAAAATCGGTCGTTCTATGCTGCAGTCTCTTCATCCGGACAACGCCGGCGACCGTTTGTTCGAGCTCGTCCATCATTTGAATGCGGGCAGCGAGTACATGACGGAGCCAGCGGAAGTGAACCAATTGGCTCATCTTAACCTGCAAGCGGGAAAGAGGGCGAAAGCTTCCGCCGCATATAGCCAAGCATTGGAACTATTGAACAAGGGGGCACGATTGGTTGAGGGCGAGGGGGGGTCCCGGCAGGATGCACTGTATTTTAATCTCTTGCTTGAAAGCTCGGAATGCCAATATTATTGCGGTTATTTTGAGCAAGCGGAGGCTGTTCTGGATCAATTGCTGCTGCATGCGAGAAATCCGGCGGATCGGGCCAAAATCTATGTCATCCAGATTGCGATGTATGCTTTTCGCAAAAGAGAGGGTGAAGCCTGTCAAATTGCCCTAAAAGCGATGGCGGAATTTGGTTTGCATATCCCTTCGAAATCTACGAGTCTCTCCATCCTGGCTGAGATTACGAAGACGCAATTACGGCTTTCGATAAAACGGGGGCTTTTAAAGGACTTGCCGATGAGCCGCAATCCCAGGCAGCAAGCACTTGCGGATATTGTCATGGCCTCATCGCCCATTCTGTATATTGTCAATAAGGAATTGTCTTTCATTGTGTTTGCCAAATATGTACGAATGTCTTTAAAGCATGGCAATTCGGAGGCTTTTTCCATTGCGCTCGGTTCTTATGCGATCGCTTTGTGCTTCGGATTAAAACTCTACAAACCGGCATTGCGTTTAGCCGAGGTTGCTTTTCATCATGCGGAGAAAATAGATAGTGTGTTATTAAAAGGAAAAATGCATTGTATCATGGGACTGATGTTGCAATTTTTACGGCCTCAACAGTCGGACAGCTATTTTGAGCAAGCGGGACAGTTAAGCTTGGAAGGCGGAGATATGGTTTATGCAGGTTACGCGATATCTTCACAATTGATTACGGGCAGCGAAGATCTGCGGCACTTGAATCATCTATGTCATGTATACGAGGAAAAAGCGATTCGATCGCTAGACGTAATGACCCAAAGGGTGCTTTACCTAACCAAGCAATACGTATACATGTTACAAAGCGCCACCGATTCGAAAATGACTTTCAACAGTGAGCATTTCGATGAGGACGAGCTGCTGCGTGAAGAAATCGTTAACGAAACGTACAAATCAAATCTCTATTTGTATTACACTTGCAAGCTTGAGGTTAATTATTTATATGCCAATTATTCAGAAGCTGTGGCTCTTGCTGAAGCATCCGTAAAATTCGAGACGCAAAGCGTGCTGTCTTTCAATCAGAGACACTGTTTCTATCATGCATTGGCAATCATGGCTGAATATCCCGACGCTTCGGATCCTGTGAAAAGCAGCTATCGTAAAGTTTTAAATAAATTGCTGGCTCGGATGAAGGTATGGACAAAGGTCGTTCCGGAAAGCACCTTGTCCAAATATAAGCTGATGCTGGCGGAATGGGCACGTCTCAATCGCGATCATGCGAAGGCAGCGAAGCTGTATGATCAAGCCATTCAATGGGCTCATGAAAGCGGCTATCCACGAGATGAAGCGATTGCCGCGGAACTGGCAGCTAACTTTCACCTGGCATTGAACAATCATCCATTGGCGGAAGCGTATCTGCGGAATGCCTGCAAGGCTTACTTCAAGTGGGGGGCAACCGGGAAGTTGAATAGCTTACAGAAGCGCTTTCCGGCACTTGCAGCACTTTCATTCCATGAGTGGGACGAGACTGAAGTTTCCGATAGAAGTACAGCGATGGAGATGCAGCAGGGGAACGGCAATTTCCATGCTGAACTGGGAAGAGAACTGGATATGGAGATACTTCGGCAAGCCAGTAAAATCCAATCTGGGGATCTGGCAGAAACGGAGTTGCTGGAGACCTTCCTGCAGTTGGCTATCCGTAATGCCGGTGCCGAGAGAGGACTGGTCCTACTCAGCAATCAGGGGAAATTGGTCATAGAGGCTCAGCAAGAGATCAACCGCGAGCGGAAGGCCTTCATGGATAGCAGGAGCGATTATGCGGCTTCGGTCGTTCAATTCGTCATGAAAACGAGGGAGTTTGTTATTCTTGGTGAAGCAAGTGATAGTTTGTTTGCAACGGATCCTCACATCCAAGAGAAGCGGCCCAGATCGATTCTGTGTTTGCCTGTTCGATACTTGGACCACCGGGACGGGGTCTTGTATTTGGAAAATAATTTAATTTCCGATGCTTTTACGGCAGATCGATTAGTTGTGCTGGAAATGATATTTTCGCGAATGGTGTATCTAAGGCTATGGCAATTAAAGCACCATGGGAATTCCATTATGAACGCAGATCAAGCAGACGAGACTCTGGTCGAATTGCTAACGAGTCGCGAACTGGAGATTGTTCGTCTCATGGCTGAAGGATTGTCCAACAAACAAATTGCGTTGCATTTGGACATTACGGAAGGAACCGTAAAAAGCCACGCAAATAACATCTATGGAAAGCTGAAAGTCAATAAAAGAGTGCAGGCAATCAAAAAGGCGAGGGAACTTCAACTATTGAACTAATTTCATCAATCGGTCTCACGAACACCAGGCTGCTGCTGATTTCATTAGGAAATCGGTAACAGCCTGGTTCTTTTTTACCGGGAAAACAACGGCTTTTTTTGAAAAAAAGAGAGTTTTTTGTCGAGTCTATAACTTTCTATAGATGTGCTTTTATCGCTTTTCGTATAATTTTGAATTTGGCATAGTTTAATAAGGAGGAAAAACAAGAATGCGTAATAACGTAAAACCGTTTATGGCTTGTGTTCTGGCTTTCCTGTTGATGGCGATACAATTGCCGGGGCTGTCCGGGGGAAAAGCGTATGCTGTTACTAGTAGGGGGATCATTACCACAGTGGCGGGCACGGGGTCTGCTGGCGATTCGGGAGACGGGGGCGCGGCGACGTCGGCCCAAATATCTAACCCGAGAGGAGTAGCTATTGACAGCAACGGGAATCTGTATATAGCGGACACGTTTAGCTGCAGGATTCGGAAAGTGGATAAATCGACGGGCATCATCAGCACGGTAGCGGGTAATGGGTATAGTGGCTATTCGGGAGACGGAGGATTGGCTACGTCGGCCCAATTGGGTGTCCCTTTTGGAGTAACTATTGACAGCAGCGGGAATCTGTATATAGCGGACGCGATGAACAACACGATACGGAAAGTAGATACGTCGGGCATCATCAGCACGGTGGCAGGTAATGGGACTACTGGCTATTCGGGAGACGGAGGATCGGCGACGTCGGCCCAATTGGATACCCCTTCTGAAGCAGCCGTTGATAGCGACGGGAATCTGTATATAGCAGACTCTGGTAACAGCAGAA
Source organism: Paenibacillus sp. sgz302191 (assembly GCF_057749925.1). Lineage (NCBI taxonomy): Bacteria > Bacillati > Bacillota > Bacilli > Caryophanales > Paenibacillaceae > Paenibacillus > Paenibacillus sp. sgz302191. The sequence goes on along the minus strand of NZ_JBYLHY010000005.1, from coordinate 151,068 downwards.
TTCGGAAAGTAGATAAATCGGGCATCATTACCACGGTAGCAGGCACGATAGGCGCAACTGGAATAGCCATTGACAGCAGCGGGAATCTGTATTTAGCCGGTGGAAACAAGATACGGAAAGTAGATACGTCGGGCATCATCACCACGGTAGCTGGCAATGGAAGTAGTGGTTATTCGGGAGACGGAGGATTGGCTACGTCGGCTCAGTTGTATGATTCTATTGGAGTAGCTATTGACAGCAGCGGGAATCTGTATATAGCGGACTCGGGGAACAACAGGATTCGGAAAGTAGATACGTCGGGCATCATCACCACGGTGGCAGGCAACGGGGGCAAGGGCTATTCGAGAGACGGCTTTGCTGCGACGGGGGCTAAATTGGATTGGCCATGGAGAGTAGCTGTTGACAGCAACGGGTATCTGTATATAGCGGATACGAATAACAGCAGGCTTCGGAGAATTGGCCCTTCCAACGATGCGAACTTGAGCAGCTTGACGTTGCCCGTCGGCAGCTTAAGTCCGGCATTTGCACCGGGCACGACAAGCTACACGGCCAGCGTGGCGAACAGTGTGTACAACATCACGGTAACGCCGACAGTGAGCGACAGCCAAGCAACAGTGATAGTAAATGGCACGCCCGTGCCGAGCGGTTCGGCATCGAGTGCAATTAGTCTGAGCGTAGGGAGCAATGCCCCGATTACGGTCGAGGTGACGGCGGAGGACGGCACGACGACACAAACGTATACGGTGACGGTGACGCGAGCGTCAAGCAGTAATGATGCGAACTTGAGCAGCTTGACGATATCGAGCGGCAGCTTGAGCCCGGCGTTTGCGCCCGGCACGACGAGCTACACGGCCAGCGTGGCGAACAGTGTGTACAGCATCACGGTAACGCCGACAGTGAGCGACAGCAGCGCGACGGTGAAGGTGGGCGGCGTGCCCGTGTCGAGCGGTTCGGCCTCGGGAGCGATCAGCCTGAACGTGGGGAGCAACCCGATTGCGGTCGAGGTGACGGCGCAGGATGGCACGACGACACGGGCGTATACGGTGACGGTGACGCGAGCGTTGAGCAGCGACGCAGGTCTGAGTGGCTTGTCGCTATCGAAGGGCAGCTTAAGCCCGGCATTTGCGCCCGGCACGACGAGCTACAAGGCCAGTGTGGCGAACAGTGTGTACAGCATCACGGTAACGCCGACAGTGAGCGACAGCAGCGCGACGGTGAAGGTGGGCGGCGTGCCCGTGTCGAGCGGATCGGCCTCGGGAGCGATCAGCCTGAACGTGGGGAGCAACCCGATTGCGGTCGAGGTGACGGCGCAGGACGGCACGACGACACAAGCGTATACAGTGAAGGTTTCGAGGGCAGCTCCAACGGATGGCGGCGGAAGCGGCAGCAGTGGCAACACGGACCAGGGCGGCTCGACGTTGCCAAGCGGCGATAACAATGGAAACGATCATGGAGTCCCGCCTGTATCGAATAGACCGGTTCTCAACGGCAAAATCACGGATGTTCGGAAGGTTGCAGAAACGGCTCAAGCTGCGCTGCATTTGACTGCGCCCAAGCCGTTTCCGGATGTCCCCGCTAATAGCTGGAGTTCCGAAGCGATTCAATTCGCCCAGCAGTTGGGCATCGTTGACGGAAGACCTGACGGCAGCTTTCACGGAAGCGATCAGGTTACCCGCGCCGAATTCGTTGCGATGATGGCGAAAGCTCTGCATCTGGACTCGAAGGGAGGTTCGAGTGCAGCATTCTCCGATACGGAGGGTCACTGGGCTGAACCGGCCATTGCCACGTTGAAGGCCGCTGGCGTGATCGACGGTGTGGGCGGCGGGTTGTTCCAACCGGACCGGCCGATTTCCCGCGCTGAGATTTCGGCCGTCCTGGCGCGTGCGATCATTTTCGGTCAGGCAACTGGAAACATTCATTTCTCAGATATATCGAGCAGTTGGGCTCGTCCGTATATCGAACAATTGGCTGGCGCAGATATCGTTAGAGGCGGGGATGACGGCAAGTTTTACCCGAACTCCTATGCTACTCGAGAGCAGGCGGTAACGATGATCCTTCGAATGTTAAACGTATGCCTCAACCTTGATCTTCAACGATTGAACTAGAGACTTCATCTCGGCATAGTTTCATAAGGAGGAGCTAGAATGTGTAAAAAGGTAAAGCAGATTATGGCCTGCGTACTGGCTTTGCTGTTGATGGCGGCACAACTGCAGGGACTGTCCGGGGGAAAAGCCTACGCTGCTGGCAGTGGCATCATCACCACGGTGGCGGGCACGGGGACGCACAGCTATTCGGGAGATGGAGGACCCGCGACATCGGCCCAATTGTACTATCCAGGTGGAGTAGCGGTTGATAGCAGCGGCAATCTGTATATCGTGGATAGTTATAACAATACGATTCGGAAAGTGGATAAGGCGACAGGGACGATCAGCACAGTGGCGGGCACAGGGGCGCCCGGCTATTCGGGGGACGGAGGGCTCGCAACATCGGCCAAACTGGTCCTCATGGTCATGACGCCCCAATCATCCGCATTAGCTTTCGACAGCAGCGGGGATATGTATATAGCGGACGTAGGTAACGGTGTGGTTCGGAAAGTGGATACGTCGGGCATCATCACTAGAGTGGCGGGCGATGGGTCTATTTCCTATTCATTAGACGGAGGACCCGCGATATCGTCCGGAATATTCAACCTGCATGGAGTGGCGGTTGATAGCAGCGGGAATGTATATTTATCGGAGTACGCCAGAATTCGGAAAGTGGATGCATCGGGCATCATCACCACGGTGGCGGGAACGGGGGCGAGTGATGGTTATTCGGGAGACGGAGGACCGGCGATGTCGGCTCAATTGGACAACCCTTATGGAATAGCTTTTGACAGCAGCGGGAATCTGTATATAGCGGATTCGAGTAACAACCGGATTCGAAAAGTGGATGCGTCGGGCATCATCACCACGGTGGCGGGAACTGGGATTGCCGGCTATTCGGGAGATGGAGGACCGGCGACGTCAGCCCAATTGAGCGCCCCGATCGGAGTAGCGGTTAACAGCAGCGGGGATCTGTATATTGTGGAAAACGGATCTGATCGGATTCGGAAAGTAGATACGTCGGGCATCATCACCACGGTGGCGGGGACTGGGAATGCCGGCTATTCAGGAGACGGAGGATCGGCGACGTCGGCCCAATTGAACAATCCAGGTGGAGTAGCTGTTGACAACAGCGGGAATCTTTATATAGCGGATGCCTATAACAACCGGATTCGGAAAGTCAGCTTTTCCCACGATGCGAACTTGAGCGGCTTGACGTTGTCGAGCGGCAGCTTAAGCCCGGCGTTTGCATCGGGCACGACAAGCTACACGGCCAGCGTGGCGAACAGTGTGTACAGCATCACGATAACGCCGACAGTGAGCGACAGCAGCGCGACGGTGAAGGTGGACGGCACGCTTGTTCCGAGCGGCACGGCCTTGGGAGCGATCAGCTTGAACGTGGGGAGCAACCCGATTGCGGTCGAGGTGACGGCGCAGGACGGTACGACGACACGGGCGTATACGGTGACGGTGATGCGAGCGTCGAGTGGTAACGCGAACTTGAGCAGCTTGACGCTGTCGAGCGGCAGCTTAAGCCCGGCGTTTGCGTCCGGCACGACGAGCTACACGGCCAGCGTGTCGAACAGCGTGTACAGCATCACGGTAACGCCGACCGTGAGTGACAGCACCGCGACGGTGAAGGTGGGCGGCGTGACCGTGCCGAGCGGCACGGCCTCGGGAGCGATCAGCCTGAACGTGGGGAGCAACCCGATTGCGGTCGAGGTGACGGCGCAGGACGGTACGACGACACAAGCATATACGGTGACGGTGACGCGAGCGTCAAGCAGCAACGCGAACTTGAGCGGCTTGACGTTGTCGAGCGGCAGCTTAAGTCCGGCATTTGTGCCGGGCACGACGAGCTACACGGCCAGCGTGTCGAACAGTGTGTACAGCATCACGGTAACGCCGACAGTAAGCGACAGCAGCGCGACGGTGAAGGTGGGCGGCGTGCCCGTGTCAAGCGGTTCGGCCTCGGGAGCGATCAGCCTGAACGTGGGGAGCAACCCGATTGCGGTCGAGGTGACGGCGCAGGACGGTACGACGACACAAGCGTATACGGTGAAGGTTTCGAGGGCAGCTCCAACTGATGGCGGCGGTAGTGACAGCAATGGTGGCAATGCGGACCAGGGCGGCTCGACGTTGCCGGGCGGCGACGGCAATGGAAGCGATCATGGAGTACCGGTTGTATCGAATAGACCGGTTCTCAACGGCAAAATCACGGATGTTCGGAAGGTTGCAGAAACGGCTCAAGCTGCGCTGCATTTGACTGCGCCCAAGCCGTTCCCGGATGTCCCCGCTAACAGTTGGAGCTTCGAAGCGATTCAACTCGCTCAGCAACTGGGCATCGTTGACGGAAGACCTGACGGCAGCTTTCACGGAAGCGATCAGGTTACTCGCGCCGAGTTCGTTACGATGATGGTGAAAGCTCTGCATCTGGACACGAAGAGAGGCTCGCGTGCAGCATTCTCCGATACGGAGGGGCACTGGGCCGAACCGGCTATTGACACGCTGAAGGCAGCCGGTGTGATTGACGGTGTAGGCGGGGGGCTGTTCCAGCCAGAACGGCTGATTTCCCGCGCTGAGATTTCGGCCGTCCTGGCGCGTGCGATCATTTTCGGTCAGGCGGTCGGAAACATTCATTTCTCAGATATATCGAGCAGTTGGGCTCGTCCGTATATCGAACAATTGGCTGGCGCAGATATCGTTAGAGGCGGGGATGACGGCAAGTTTTACCCGAACTCCTATGCTACTCGCGAGCAGGCGGCAACGATGATTCTTCGAATGTTAAATGTATGCCTCAACCTTGATCTTGGGCAATTGAATTAGGGCGTGTCTGAAAACCCGCTCAGGGGCATCTTTCACCGCCTTTTCGCCCCCTGCTTCGTCACTTTTGCTTGACGTACCCCCGGTACGCCTTCACAAAAGTTCCTTGCATGGAACGGAAATTCGGCAAAATCTGCTGCCCTCGGAGTATTCAGACACGCCCTAGAGACTTGATCTCGGCATAGTTTCATAAGGAGGAGCTAAAATGTGTAAAAAGGTAAAGCAGATTATGGCCTGTGTGCTGACTTTTCTGTTGGTGTCGACACAACTGCCAGCACTGTCCGAAGGAACAGCTTATGCTGCCGGCGGCCCCATCATCAGCACGGTGGCGGGCATTGGATCTGCCGGTTATTCGGGAGACGGAGGACAGGCGACATCGGCCCAATTGAATTCCCCTGATGCAGTAGCTTTTGACAGCAGCGGCAACATGTATATAGCAGATACGAGTAACAACAAGATTCGGAAAACGGATTCGTCAGGGACCATCAGCACGGTGGCGACCGGATTGAACGGCCCGAAAGGCTTAGCGATTGGCAGCAGCGGCGATCTGTATATCGCGGATACGGGCAACAACAGAATTCTGAAAATGGATTCGTCGGGGAACGTGAGCACGGTAGCAGATAGCGGGATAAAAACCCCGTATGCAATAGCATTTGACAGCAGCGGCGATCTGTATATCGCGGATACGGGTAACACCAGGATTCTGAAAATGGATTCGTCAGGGAACATCAGCACGGTGGCGGGCACCGGGACGTCGATCTCCATAGGCAGACCGTATGGGATAGCGGTAGACAGCAGCAATAATTTGTATATAGCCGATGCAGACATGTGTCAGATTCTAAAAGTCGTACCGTCAGGCACCGCAACGAAGGTAGCGGGTACTGGGGATGCGGACTATTATGGCGATGGAGGACCGGCGATAAATGCCGCATTGGATACCCCGTCCGGATTAGCTTTTGATAGCAGTGACAATCTATATATAGTGGATTATGCTAACAGCAGTATTCGGAAAGTCGACAAAGCGACAGGCGCCATTACTACGGTGGCGGGCAATGGGGTTGCCGGCTATGCTGGAGACGGCTCGGCTGCTGCAGGAGCTCGATTGCAACTCCCGCTTGGCGTTGCTTTTGACAGCAAGGGGAATCTGTATATCGCAGATACGGGAAACCACAGAATTCGGAAAGTCGGCCTATCCAACGATGTGAACCTGAGCGGCCTGACCTTGTCGAGCGGCAGCCTAAGTCCGGCCTTTGCGCCGGGCACGACAAGCTACACGGCCAGCGTGGCGAGCAGCGTCAGCAGCATCACGGTAACACCGACAGTGAGCGACAGCACTGCCACAGTGAAGGTCAATGGTACGGCCGTGCCGAGCGGGTCGGCCTCGGGAGCGATCAGCCTGAGCGCGGGGAGCAGCACGATCGCTGTCGTGGTAACGTCGCAGGATGGGGCGGCGACGCGTACATATACGGTGACGGTGACGCGGGCAGTGAGCTTGAGTAGCCTGACGTTGTCCGTCGGCAGCTTAAGTCCGGCCTTTGCGCCGGATACGACAAGCTACACGGCCAGTGTGCCGAACAGTGCGAGCAGCATCACGGTAACACCGACAGCGAGCGACGGTAACGCCACGGTGACAGTCAATGGTACGGCCGTGCCGAGCGGTTCGGCCTCGGGAGCAATCAGCCTGAACGCGGGGAGCAACACGATTACTGTCGTGGCGACGTCCGAGGATGGTGCAACGACCCAAACGTATACGGTGACGGTGACACGTGCATCGAGCAGCAACGCGAGCTTGAGCAGCTTGGCGTTGTCCGTCGGCAGCTTAAGTCCGGCGTTTGCGCCCGGCGTGACAAGCTATACGGCAAGTGTGCCGAACAGCGCGAGCAGCATTACGGTAACACCGACAGCGAGCGACGGTAACGCCACGGTGACAGTCAACGGCACGTCCGTGACGAGCGGCTCTGCATCTGGTGCAATCAGCCTGAACGAAGGGAGCAACGCCCCGATTACGATCGCGGTGACGGCGCAGGACGGTACGACGACGCAAACGTACACGGTGGCGGTGACGCGGGCATCGGGCAGCAGTACGGATGCGAACTTGAGCAGCTTGACGTTGTCCGTTGGCAGCTTGAGTCCGGCGTTTGCGCCGGGCGCGACAAGCTACACGGCAAGTGTGGCGAACAGTGTGTACAGTATCACGGTCACACCCATAGTGAGCGACGGCAACGCCACGGTGACAGTCAACGGCACGCTTGCGCCGAGCGGTTCGGCATCTGGTGCAATCAGCCTGAACGTGGGGAGCAACCCGATTACGGTCGTGGTAACGGCGCAGGATGGTGCGACGACCCGAACGTATACGGTGACGGTGACGCGAGCGTCGGTCAGCGAAGCGAATGCGGACTTGAGCGGCTTGACGTTGTCCGTCGGCAGCCTGAGTCCGGCGTTTGCGTCGGGCACGACAAGCTACACGGCAAGCGTAGCGAACAGTGTGTACAACATCACGGTCACACCGACAGTGAGCGACAGCAACGCCGTCGTGACGGTCAATGGCGCTCCCGTGACGAACGGCTCGGCATCTGGTGCAATCAGCCTGAACGTGGGGAGCAACCCGATTACGGTTGTGGTAACGGCGCAGGATGGCACGACGAAAACGTACACTGTGACAGTAACGCGAGGATCGAGCAGCAACGCGAGCTTGAGCGGTTTGACGTTGTCCGTCGGCAGCCTGAGTCCGGCCTTTGCGCCCGGCACGACAAGCTACACGGCAAGTGTGGCAAGCAGCGTGAGCAGCATTCGAGTAACGCCGACCGTGAGTGACGGCGCCTCCACGGTGACGGTGGGCGGCAATACCGTATTGAGCGGCTCGGCATCGGGAGCCATCACCTTGAACGCTGGGAGCAACCTGATTGCAGTCGTGGTGACGGCGCAGGGCGGTACGACCCAAACGTATACGGTGACAGTAGAGAGAATGCCAGTTGTACCGGCGGGTCTGACAGCGACAGCTGGCAACGGACAAGTGACGTTAAGCTGGAGCGGTGTTTCGGGTACAAATACATACAGTATTTACCAGGGGGCGGTAGCGGGCAACTATGGTTCTACTCCGGTTGCGACTGTAAGCGGGGGAACCAACAGCTACACGGCAACGGGTCTAACGAACGGAACGAGGTATTATTTCGTCGTACAAGCAAGTAACGCCGGGGGCAACAGCGATTACTCCAACGAAGCGAATGCAACGCCACAGGCAACAATAGCTCCAACCGATCTATCGATCCGAACAGTTGCCCCTGTCACAGGAGCAGCTAACGCTGACGGAACCAATACATACAATCATGCGACAGCGGCCGTAACATGGGCCAAGAGTGGAGGGTCTTATGCACCGGCAAACGGCACATTTGCGCTTGGTACAGTATATATGACCAAGTATGTGCTTACAGCGGATGCAGGTTATGCCTTTGACCCGACAGCGCGCGTGTACGAGAAAGGCAAAGCGAAGGACCTGTCAAGTCAAATTACAAATTTAGGCATGGGCACGTTTACGGCGACAGTATCAACGAATGCTTCCTCCAACGATACGCTTACCATCATCGTCACGTGGTCGGAGACATATCAAAATTTGGTAATCGTAAATTTGGATAACGCTGCCTTCTCAACTTTCATTAAAGCAAATTATAACGGCACCGACATTCCCGCTCAGGGGGTAAATATTCCAGGCGAAAATGATTTCAGCATCGAATTGGTGAACACTTCTGCTGATGCTGCGGTCCCCCCCTTACAATTAAATCCTGCGTTGGTTAAAAGCATTCAGGCTATTGACGATCGGGGACGCAATGTGCTGTTAAGTGTAACGCCAAATAACAGCAACAGTGCTTGGGGCTTGAATCTTAACATCAAAGGGGATCATGGCCAAACAGACAGAACGGTAACGATAACGGTGTCAACCAGCACCGCTCATGGGATCGACACAAGCTCAGCAAGCAATTTCACAAGCACAATCGATTATGTGGACAGCTCAAGAAATGGATATCCGAACCAGTACAACAGCACGAAGTATTTTGCCGCCGGAGATCAATTAACCTTAAGTCTTTCCTCCAACGGAATTGTTCCTGGCGGCGTCCAATTCATCGGGACCCAAACATCCAAAGCGGTTGATTTGACGACGACATCCATGGACACGACGATAAATAAATTTCAGTATACATTTACAATGCCTAATGAGCCTGTAAAACTGGTTGTAAAATCAACTACCGATCCAAATTCGGCGCACAACATCCATGTAAAAACGACGATAGACAATGTTGTAGTTCCGATTCTGTCAGGGGGAACAAGGTTCGTAAACTCGGCTGGAGGTTTGCCGGCTACGGATTATGTAGGGGATAAGGTAACCGTTGATCTAAGTAAATTTGCGGACCAGAACGGTTCCAAATTTTATAAAATTACAGGTATCAGCGTAAAGTCGGCGTTTACAAATGAAAGCCTGCCAGTTACTAAAGAGGCTGCTTTAATGTACAACTTTACCATGCCGTATAACGATGTCATCGTTACCATTAATGTGGAAGCAATACCGGGATATGCAATAAGCACCCAGACGAAATTTAACCTCGGAGCCACAGTGGTAAGTAATGTGAAGAAGTATTTCCCCGGAGATACACTAAGCGTTACAATCACAAATAGAAATCCTCGCTTCCCTTTGAAGGACGTACTGTTTATTCGAAACTCGGATCATTTTACTCAAACGGTAACGCTTGGTAAAGACAGTGATAATTACAACTCAACAATTAACTTAAGCAAAGTAGTTATTCCTGCATCAACGATTTTAAACGCAGACGATGAAATAACCGTTGTAGCCGAGTTTAGGTATGATCCTGGAATCCCAGTCGATACGAACAGTAATTCCGGTGTTACATTTGCAGCATCTCCGTCTGTAGTATTGATGGGTCAACCATTTACATTTTCGGTTAACACACCGAGTGACGTATTTGATTCCTATACGGCACAAGTGATTGTTACCGACAAGGCGGACGTAAAAACTACTTTTAATTGTACCTTCGAGGGTCAAGACCCAAAGAATTCGGACATTAGCATATACAGCGTTAATTCGGATATTTATGCTTCAGGACGTCCTAAAAGCATTACTGTAGTGGTCAATGGGATTAAGGATCCAAAAAGCAAAGTCATGACTTCGATTAGTCCAAATTCACAATTGGCGAGCTTATTCAATTCCATCATCGTAAGCGGGAGGAATATAGATCAAACCGGCGAGGTGTACATTGGCACAGCGCCTAATCCGACACAGCGCGCTGCGGTATCCAATGCAACGTCAAGCTCTTTGGTTGTCAGTGTACCGCAAAACATGCTGCCGCGGGGCAACAACGACGTGACCTATTATATATCTATAAACGGCGCGCAGAGAGCCATAACCATTTATTCCAAAGAGACATTATCGCACAAAACTTTTGGAGAACTCGTTGTTGTATCGGATGGATCTAACAACAAATCCGTTATTCTCGCGGCTAATGATACAGAGTTGAATCAGATGCTGGGCAATAAAACGAAGATCCTTACCATTACAGGTCATGTTGCCTATGATTCTAATACCAACAAGTATACGATTACCGGGACGTCCATGATCAACTCGATGGTAACCAGCTATTTGACTGACAGCACCAGTTCAATGACTGTCACGGTTTCAAGAGTTGGCGATGTTACAGTCGATGCTCATAATGTCAAGATGCTTGCGGGCGGAACGACCTTTGTGACGAATGCGGATGTAGCGATCTCCCTTGAGAACGGCATAGAATACATCGACACCTATGCAAAAGACCCGGAAACCGGTGATTTGTTGGATTCTAGTCAACAAAATATTGAATTGAAAATTAAGTATACCGTTGGTGTGATAGCGCTTGGCTCCGGTTTAGGCGCTAGAATAGACGGCGCATTTTTGCTTAAGGATTCCATCATGTTTGAAGGCAAAGTGAATATGGGGGTGACGAAGCCGGGCGGAGGCCAAATTGGTTTTTTTGTGGAAGCCAAAAGGCTTGAATTCGGTAAGGACCTAAAAGGCAATATCGTGTTTAAAGGCGCAGAGGCCGAGGCCACTATCAGCCCTCCAGAAGGGTTCGCCAATATCATTCCGGGATTTAAACAAAGTGAAGCTGTCAACGCAAAAATTGATGCATCCGTGAATACTTACGAGAAAGAATACGGATTGGGATTTGATCTGGATGCAAAAATAGGATCCTTTTCCTCAAGTATGCTTTTAAAGCAGAACAGTGGCGGCACTTTCATTCCGGATACGGTCAAGATTATTATGGGATTGAAAGAACCCGGGATTCCGGTTACGCCTGCTACGCCAGTTGGTCATATTACAAAAATCGGCGGTGGTTTTTCAGGCTTGGCGGACACGATATCAGGAAATTATGACGCTATACCTCCTATTAGGCTTCTACTGAATGGCGAAATGGTTGTCGGCAATGTCGGAAAAAAGACACTGCTGAGCTTTGAAGATATGGAGCTTTCGGTTGGTCCTTCACAAATTCAGCTGTCAGGCAACCCTGTGCTTCTGGGCGTAGATGTGTTTCAAAAATTTCAAGCGGGTATTTATCTGAAACCGTCGTCCGTTTCCTTTGACGTAGCTGCAGATGCCGCATTTCTTAAAAACTTTCAAGTCATAAAGGGAAGTGGGCGTGCAAATGTTACGTTAAATTCGGATTCTTCCTACAATGTCAACGGTCATTTAGATGCTGCCATTCAGATTCCTGAAATTAACGTTGTAAGTTCCCCGTTAGGCGACCTTACGATCGGACCTAAAACGCTCGCCAATATAGATGTAGGAATGAGCAAAACGGATGCTTACGGTTCATTTCGTATTTTAGGTCACGGTTTGGGGGCTCACTACAACTACCAAAGCGGTAATGCAGGGGTTTCCATTTTATCCGCAAAGCGTAATGAAATTCGCAATACGATAAAAGTAGTTGATGAAGATGGTAAAAATGTAGGGAAGTATCAGGTTTTATCTAATGTCTCGCTTGTAGCAACAAGTGTGCCGAATGCTTCGGGAACGATAGCGAATGAAGTCGCGGCTTTATCGGTTTCTGCTCAACCAACGATAAGCGCCAACGATGCCGGTACGGTTCATACCATAACCATGCCTGACGGTATATCGCAGGATTATGCGATCCTGGTAAAAGCAGACCCGAATGATATCTCTGTGCAAGACCCGAATGGCAATCCTTACGGATTAACTTATCCGAGAACCTTGGCCGACGGATCCATGTTCTATAATGATCCGAACGCCAATGCTGAGGTTGTATCGGATCAAGCTGCTGATAAACCGGGTACCCTCATGATTAACTTGGGACGAGAGCCAGGGAACTGGAGCATTTCGTCCAGCCGGCCTTTTGCAAGTGCTGTTATTGCAGTGAATCCGATTCCTGAAATAGACAGTACGACCTATGCCGCGGGTTCCAATACGGTAAGCTTTGCCCTTACAGGTTTGGATATAGCCAAAGAAAGCTATCAAGTTGAAGTACGTTTGTCAAAAGATAGCGGCGAAGACAGATTAAACGCAAGCCCTGGCGTTTTAATCAACACGGTTCCTATTGACCCGGCTTCTGTTGTGAGCGGTGGAGCAAGCGGCAGCTATACATTCAAACCGGAGGATTTGGCTTATTTGCAGAGCGGCGAGTATTATCCAAGGCTGACTTTGATCGCCATACCTAAGAGCAGTACGGAGAGTGCCATTCCATATTCCAGCATGAACGCGAAGCAGCCGTTAACGGTAACGAATCCTCTTGCGCCGGGTTCGGTAAGTTCCGTATCCGTGAAGGCGGGCGGCGGCGGAGCCATTGAAGCGAAATGGAATGCGGTTCCGAATGCTGACGGTTATGTTGTTAGCTTGTATGATGATCAAGGTAAAGCCGTCATGTCGCCTCTAACCTATACGGATGAGATTGACGATCAAGGACACTTAACGGGCAATCGAATCTCTCATCCAGGCAAAGCTATCGAATATAATATTACATCAGATCAAGCGGTAAAAGGTGTGTTTACCCTTGATTTTGGAGGCATGCAAGCCGGCAGCAGTTACAAGCTTGCTGTAACTTCTTATGCAAGTGTTGAAAAAATCGGCACGTATTCACCTGTCATTTATGGGAATCCGACGGTTTCAAACATTACGTTTGTGCCTGTTCCTGATTATCCGATCATCCATGTTTCATCTGATATAGGAAAGATGACAACAAATGCTCAAAATAATCAGGTATTGGTTGTCAACGGGAACTTTAAGCTCGGTATTTCTTCCACTCATGTCAATCAAGCAGACGGGACAGCTCAAAGCATGAGCGGCAAGTTTACCGTATCTCAAAGCGATGGAACCTATGATGATGCAACGGGTATGCCAAACTTTAGGACCCTTTACAGCAGCAGCGATTTCGAGAATCATATTTCAGTACCTGTCTCGGTAAGCGATACAAACCCTTCAAGCGTCATTCACATTGTTGCCGAAAATCAAAACGGCGATAAGTCGAACTGCGAACTTGTGGTGAATGTTAATGATTTGCCGCCTGTACTGTTCATTAATACGGATGCAAAAGGGACGGTATATACCGACGAAACCGGCAATTATCTGATTCAGGGAAGTACCCTGCCGAATATTACAGTTATGGATAATTTCGCAAATCGGGTAACGTCCGACAAGAACGGCATTTTCACAATTAAGGGAACATTAAGCAGTGGAAGTCAGGCTTACAGTACGATAACTGCATTGGATTCCGCGGGGAATTTTACGCAAGATGATGTTGTCATATCAAGAACCGCAAGCAATAACAGTTCCGGTTCTTCTATGTCTGGACATTCAGGCGGCGGCGCATCCGGTACATCTCAGAATCCGACTCCAACTGATGACACGACGCAAAGTAGCGGATCTATGAATGTAGTCTTTCATGATGTACATACGGAAACTCCTTGGGCAGAAGCAGCCATTGAAAAAGCTTATAAGCTGGGTATTGTAAACGGAAGAACAGCTACTACTTTTGAACCAAACGGTCATACACGCAGGAATGAAGCTATAGCCATGTTAGTCCGAGCCAAGAAGCTGGATATCGGCGATAAATCCGCATTGGATAAAGCCTCATCGCATTTTGCGGATTGGGATAGCGTACCGGAATGGAGCAAGCCTTATCTTGCCGCGGCATATGTGCATGGGCTGATTGACGGTTCGTTAGTTAACGGAGCGTATCATGTAAATGCTGATTCCGATATAACAAGGGCTGAGCTAGCAGTTTTAATTCAAAATGCGTATAAGTTTAAAGTTGATGGTAAAAACTTTAAATCCTTCGATGATACGCTCCCGGCATGGGCATCGGAAAGTATTGCGGCTTTAGCATCAAATAAAGTGATTAATGGCTATCCCGACGGAACTTTTAAGCCGGATTCCAGCGCAACAAGAGCAGAAGTTGTGGTTATGTTAATGAACGTCTTTAATTGGCAATAAACATCAAAGGAGTTTTTTCAAGGGAGGCTGTCCCATAAGTCATGAAAATGACTGAGTGATAGCCTCTCATTTTTTGTAAACAAAAAGAAGCGGGTCTGTAAAAATATTTTTGCAGGCGGTGCCTCATTCCCCAATCAACTGCATCCCTTCCAATACGGCCCTGCCGTTGACAAACCTTGGGTTCTTCCAGTAATATATGATGGATAATGATAATCGTTATCACTGATTGGCATCCAAGGAAATTACATAATACGGAGGTACGTTTAATGGTAAGGAAAGAAATACGGATTCGTACAAAAGGGGCCGCCCTTCTTTTTGTTATATTGATGCTTTCCGTATGGCTGACGGCTTGCGGCGAGAAGCCGGCGGCGACACAGGCGCCGGCGGAATCGGCGAAGGCGGAAGGCTTGCGGACGATCAAGCACGCTATGGGCGAATCGTCTGTGCCCGCGCATCCGCAGCGGGTCGTCATTTTGACGAACGAAGGCACGGAAGCGCTGCTTGCGCTCGGCGTCAAACCCGTAGGAGCCGTCGAGTCTTTTTACGGCAATCCGTGGTTTGATCATATTAAAGCGGATATGCAGGGGATCACGACTGTCGGCGGAGAATCCCAGCCGAATCTGGAAGTCATTGCCTCGCTGAAGCCGGATCTCATTATCGGCAACAAAATGCGCCAAGAAAAAGTTTACGATCAATTAAAGCTGATCGCCCCAACGGTCTTTTCCGAAACGCTCCGCGGCGAGTGGAAAAATAATTTTCAGCTTTATGCGGATGCTTTGAACAAAAAGGCGGAAGGCGACAAGGTGATCGCCGATTTCGATAAACGAATTGAAGATTTCAAAAGCAAAGCCGGCGACAAGCTGAAAGAGAAAGTCGCAGTCGTCCGCTTCATGGCGGGCAAAACGAGGTTTTATTACGGCAACATGTTCACGGGCGTCATTTTCAAGCAAATCGGCATTCAGCGCAACGATCCGAAAAGCGACGAAAAGTCGTTTGAGGACATTACGAAAGAACGTCTGACGGAGCTGGACACAGCCGACAAAGTGTTCTATTTCACCTATGATACCGGTGACGGCAAAGGCACCAAGCAGGAGCAGGAATGGATGAACGATCCGCTTTGGCAAAATTTGAAGCCTGTCAAGGAAAACAAGCTGATCAAGGTCAACGATGCGACATGGAACACGGCCGGAGGCGTCAAGGCTGCGAATATTATGCTTGACGATCTGTATAAGATCTACGATGTGAAGCCGTAAGAACATACAAGGCAGCCCCTCGGTTCATGGTGAACGGAGGGCTTTTTTTGCATTTGCGCCGCCGAACTCGAAAAAGGGCGTCCCCTTAAGCAAATTCTGCTTAAAGGAAAGCCCTTGTGCGTAAGTATAGGGAGTTGCTTTATCTGCCGCCGAATTTGCCTGCAAGCTGCTGCTCGGCGATTTGCACGAGACGGCGGGTGATGTTACCCCCGATTGCTCCTGTATCGCGGGAAGCCATGTAGCCGTAGTAGCCGTCTTGAGGAATTTGGATGCCCAGTTCCTGGGCTACCTCAAACTTCAATTGTTCCAGAGCCTGATTGGCTTGAGGAACAACTAGCTGGTTGCTGCTGCGAGATTGTCCTGTACCCATTTGTTATCACCTCCAGTAATAGGTATTATATTCGCTTTTGAAAAATATACTCGCGCTGAAAATTGGTAATTTCGACCAATCGAATCGTCCCGGCATCGCGCGTCCGACTTTGCTATAATAGAGGTTCAGGCAACGCATTCCTAATTTATGTGCGGAGGTAAGTCATGTTTGAAATTGTAACGGAACGCTGGTCGTTCGATAAGGATTTGCAAATCATTCATGCCGACGTCAAGCTGACCGTGCAGGATGATATTTTGGTCGAAGAGCCTCTGTGCGTCGATGTAGGGCTTCCCGCCATGCTCCATAGCGCGCTGCACGACACGCAGCCGAACCGGTTTGCTCCGGCGGATCAATGGCAGCGGATGCCGTTCTTCGTATGCGGCTGCGGCGATCCGGAGTGCCGGGGATTTTCGTTCAAGGTGCATCACCAAGACCATGAGCATATGGAGTTTACATATGTGGAAGAACGGCAGGACGGCCCGTACCGCGAGCTGGAAAGCTGCGTTCTCGACACGGCGGCATACAGGAAAGAAGTGCTGCGGATCGGGGAATCGTTCCTGCGGTTTATCGAAGGGCTGGATTACAGACCCTATTTTGCCGATACGGTTAAAGTGGTGTCCGAATTGGTCGGCCAATTACAAGAGAAAGTGCGGAGTGTGGAAGATGGCGCAAAGTAAATTTTATGTAGTCTGGGTCGGCCACAAGCCGGGCATATACCGAACATGGGCGGATTGCCAGGCGCAGACGAAAGGGTACCCTCAGGCGAAATTCAAGTCCTACGAATCGGAAGCGGAAGCACAAAAGGCTTATGAGCGGGGCTGGCAAAAGTCGCTGGATTTTTCGGGGAAAACGGGCGCTGCGAGCGGCTCGGGCTCATCGTCCGCCGGCGGGACGCCTCCCGAAGTGGAGTATGACAGCATTTCCGTCGATGTCGGCTGCTCCGGCAATCCCGGGGTTGTGGAGTACAAGGGCGTGGACACGCGCACGGGGGAGATCATTTTTTATCAGGGGCCGATTGCCAAAGGGACGAACAATCTGGGGGAGTTTTTGGCGATCGTGCATGGGCTTGCCTATTTGAAAAAGCAGGGGAGCAACAAGACGATCTACACGGACTCCGTCACTGCGCTCAGCTGGATACGCAAGAAGGAAGTGTCTACGAATTTGGTCAGAGACGCCTCGACGGAAGAAATTTGGAGCCTGGTGGACCGGGCTTTGAAGTGGCTGAAAACGAATACGTACACGAACAAAATCGTGAAATGGGACACGCGAAAGTGGGGAGAGATTAAAGCGGATTTCGGCAGAAAGTAGATTTGCTGAAAATTGGAGAAACGAATCGAAAAAAGGATTGACGCGGCAAGCGCTTAGATGCTATTATACGAATTAAATTCCTAGTAGAGAACTTGGTATATTAATCCGAGGGAATAAATGGGAATTCGATGTGCGTATTTGATTGGGGAGGGTAAACATGAGAAAGACAAGACTTTTCAGCTTTATCGTTATGATCGTATTAATAGGAAGTTTGCTTGCCGCTTGCGCAAAACCGCAAAGCAATGGCGCAGCATCGTCGCCGGCAGCAGGAAGCACTGCGGATACGGCCCAAGCGACTGCGGCGGCTGGACAAGCCGTTAATCTGTCCGGTAAAAAAGTGGCGCTTATTATGCAGTTCAATACCGGAACATTTTCCGCACAATATGTAGAAGGCGTTAAAGAGCAGGTTGAAAAGCTCGGCGGCAAAGTGACGGTATTCGCTTCCGACAACGATCTCGCCAAAATGGCTTCGAATCTGGATGCGGCTGTTAACCAAAAGTTTGACGGCATTCTGATCGACCACGGCAGCGCCGATGCGCTGGAAGCCGGAGTGAGGAAAGCGCTGGAGAAAAAAATTCCTGTTATCGCGTTCGATGCGATTTTGTCCGTACCGGGCGTGACTTCGCTGGAGCAAAACGACCAAAAAATGGCCGAGGCTACGCTTGAGCAGCTTGCAAAAGATACGGGCGGCAAAGGAAACATCGTGAAGGTGTGGGTTGCAGGTTTTGCTCCTATGGAGCGCCGTGATGTTGCTTACAAAGCTTTCCAGGACAAGTATAAAGACATTAAAGAAATTGCTTCATTCGGAACCGCCAAAGACCCGGCGTTGGATACGCAAGCACAAATGGAAGCCATCCTGAAAAAGTATCCGAACAAAGGCGACATTACGGCCGTATGGGCGGCATGGGACGAGTTCGCCAAAGGCGCAGCACGCGCTATTCAACAGGCGGGACGCACGGAAATTAAAGTATACGGCATCGACTTGAGCGACGAAGACCTGCAGTTGCTGCAGGATCCGCAAAGCCCTTGGATCGCATCGGCGGCCGTCGATCCGAAAGATATCGGACGCGTTCAAGTGCGCTACCTGTACCAAAAGCTGCACGGCGACCAAACGCCGGACAAAGTCGTACTGGATCCGGTGTACGTATCCAGAGATCAACTGCCTAAAGACAAGCAGGTATCCACTGCACAGCTTGGCGAGTTTGTCAAAGGCTGGGGCGGCAGTCAGCAAGGTTACACGGATTGGTTGAAAGAAGCCGAAAAACAGGCGAAAAAATAAATAACGATGTTATGCTTAAGTCCCATCGGCTACTTGCGATGGGACTTTCAGATTGGTTACGGGGAGGGAGAGCATGTCAAAGAGTGGTGTAACTGCGCCTTTGCTGCGCATGCAGGGAATTTCCAAGACGTTCCCGGGCGTAAAGGCTTTACAGGACGTTCATTTCGAGCTGCACAGCGGGGAAATTCATGCTTTGCTCGGCGCCAATGGAGCGGGGAAAAGCACTTTGATGAAAATTTTGTCAGGCGCTTATTTCGCCGATGAGGGCAGCCTCATCGTTGACGGGAATCCTATTCAGATTCGAACGCCCAAAGACGCGATGTCGCAAGGGATTTACTGTGTCTACCAGGAGGTTGACACGGCTCTCGTGCCGGAGCTCAGCGTGACGGAGAACGTCATGATGGACAGATTGGTTTCAGGGGGAGCCTGGGTCGACTGGGGAAAGCTGAACCGGGAGGCGGAGGCGATTTTGGCGAAAATCGGCGCTGTGTTCCCGGTTCGCCGCAAGATCGAGGAGCTGAGCATTTCGCAGAAGCAGCTTGTGCTGATCGCCAGAGCGATCGCCCATAAAGCGAAGATCATCATCTTCGACGAGCCTACCGCGCCGCTGAGTCTGGAGGAATCGGAGCGCCTGTTCGCGATTATGCGCGGCTTGAAAGAGGAGGGAGTCGGTCTTATTTTTATCTCCCACCGCTTGAATGAGGTGTTCCATGTCTGCGACCGGATCACCGTCATGCGCGACGGCCGCCATGTGCTGACGCAGGCGGCCGCTGAAATGGACACCGCCGGAGTCATCGAGGCGATGCTGGGCAAAACCTTCACCGAGGAGTTTCCCAAAGCCGATGTGCCCATCGGCGAAACGCTCCTCGAGGTGAAGAACCTCAGCCGCGGCGCCAAAGTGCGCGGCGTCAGCTTTACGCTCCGCCGGGGGGAAATCCTCGGCGTCGTCGGCCTTGTCGGCGCAGGGAAAACCGAGCTGAGCCGCCTGCTCTTCGGCGCCGACCCTGCGGACGGCGGCGAGATCTGGCTTGGCGGGCGCAAGCTCAAGCTGCGCCAGCCGGAGGATGCCGTGCGTGCCGGCATCGTGCTCGTGCCCGAGGAGCGCCGCAAGCAGGGCGTCCTCGTGGAGGAGACGGTGAAGCGCAATCTGTCGCTTCCGATTCTGCGCAAGCTGAGCGCGCTCGGTTTTGTCAAGCGCCGCGAGGAGACTGCGCATGCGCAGTCGATGGTGGAGCAGCTTGGCGTGAACCCCCGCGATCCGAACCGGACCGTGAAGCACTTGAGCGGCGGCAACCAGCAAAAGGTGGCCGTCGGCAAGTGGCTGCCGACGCCTTCCGATGTGTACATGTTCGACGAGCCGACCAAAGGGGTCGACGTCGGAGCGAAAAGCGACATTTTCCGCCTGATCGGTTCGCTGGCTGAACAGGGGAAAGGCATTATTTACTTATCCTGCGAGTTAAATGAAATAGTTGGAATCGCCGATCGCATACTGGTTATGAGCTATGGGTCCGTGGTGAAGGAGCTTTCCCGGGCGGAGGCTTCGCAAGATTTGATACTAACTTATGCGAGCGCTGGGGAGGCAAAGTAAGATGAAGGAAAAAAGCTTGGAGTTTTCTTTTAAATACGGGGCGTTGCTGGTCATTGCACTTGTATTTGTCGTATTTTCGTTCATTAATGAAAACTTTATGACCTATGACAATATCGCGGATATTTTGCGCTCGATTTCCATCGTTACGTTCGTGGCGATCGGAGTCACTTTATCTCAAATCGTCGACGGCTTTGACTTATCCGTAGGCTCTACGGTTTCGCTTGCGACGGTCGTCTCGGCCGCACTGATGGTTTGGTACGAGCAGCCGCTCCTCGTCGTCATCGTCGTGCCCATCGTGATCGGGGCCGTCATTGGCCTGCTCAATGCATTTTTGATCGTTAAGGTGCGCATCCCGGATTTGCTGGCGACCCTTGCGGTCATGTACATCATCGGCGGCGTGCAAAAAACGTTCACTTCGGGATTCTCAATTTACAACAATATGAGATTTCAGGACGGCACCCAGGCAAAGGGGAAATTTCTGCCAGACTTCTTGTGGATCGGACAAGGCAAGCTGCTCGGCATTCCGGTTTCCGTCATTTTGATGATTATCGCTGTGTTTGCCGTGCACATATTTTTGACATACACCCGTTGGGGCAGACAGTTGTACATTACGGGAGGCAACCGCGAAGCGGCCAGGCTGTCGGGCATTTCCGTGAACAAAATCAGGCTGTTCGCCTACGTGCTCTCCGGCATTTTCGCCGCATGCGGCGGGCTTTTGTACGCTTCGCGGGTAGGTTCCGGGCAGATCGATGCCGGCGTTCCCGTGCTGATGGAGGCGGTCGCATCGGTATTTGTCGGCTATTCGGTGCTCGGGGCGGGGAAACCGAACGTTATCGGCACGTTTTTCGGCGCCGTCCTGATCGGCGTGCTGCTCAACGGGCTCACGATGTTGAATGTGCCTTACTTTGGCTTTGACATCGTCAAGGGCGGAGTGCTCGTGTTTGCACTGGCGATCACTTATGTGCATTTGAACCGCCGCAAGGCATAGCAACACGCCCCAAAAGAACCCACTTGCGGATCTTCGCAGACCGGTGTGGGTTCTTTGTGCTTGCTGCCTACTCGCAGGTAACTTTGATTTTGGCCTCTGTGGAAAAAGCGCTGATAGGGCTCGGGTGGGGCCAGGCATTTTCGACGGAAGCGGTCGGCTTGAAGGAAAAGCCTGCACAATTGCAGGAATGTTTCGTTATCAGGGTATTAACAAGCAAAAAACTACACTTTTCAGGCTGCCCGAGCAAGTTGCAATACTCTGTGAGGGCTAGGGGAACAAGTGTGGCTCAGCCGCTTTTTCTGGGCGCGATCCTCTCCCGGTGCAGGCCGTGGAACTGCACAACTGGGCAGGAAGCCGCTTGTTAGGGAGAAAACCTGCGAAAGTGCAGGTTTTTCCTCTCGAATTGGCTTGTTTTGGCGAAAAACCTGCAAAAGTGCAGGAATTTTCGCTGAAAGTGAGTATGAGTCTAAGTGTTCGGTGAAAAGCCTGCACTTTTGCAGGAATTGTTCGTGTACAGCGATCAAGGAAGCAAATTCATGTATTTTTGCAGGAATTCTTCGTGCGGTCAGGCAGATTGTGGCTAATCAGCCCTAGCGTGAGGTGTCGGCCCGGGCAAGAGGGTAATCAGCCCTAGCGTGAGGTGTCGGCCCGGGCAAGAGGGTAAATCAGCCCTAGCGTGAGGTGTCGGCCCGGGCAAGAGGGTAATCGGCCCTAGCGAGAGGTGTCGGCCCGGGCAAGAGGGTAATCGGCCCTAGCGAGAGGTGTCGGCCCGGGCAAGAGGGTAATCAGCTCTATCGAGAGGTGTCGGCCCGGGCAAGAGGGTAATCAGCTCTGGCGTGAGGTGTCGACCTTGGCGCGTGGCTAATCAGCCCCGGCATGTGGCCTCCTTATCAACGGGCCTGGCCTGTTGCGATTGTGCAGGAATTCACATGTGGTCGATCGACTGACCGCCGCCATGCAGCGCAACACCGCGCGCTAGAGCTGCGCGCGATGCCGGCCAATGATGGGCTTGAGGTGGCCCGGAGGCTAATTTGTCGGAAAATCCAGCGCTTTTTAATTTACGCACGACGGGCGCGCAGTTTTTTGAATTGGTAGTAAAGCGTACATCCGATGCAGTAGCCGAGCAAAGCTGCGGTAGCCGCTAGTGCGACAAGCCCGGCAAAAATGCTGCCCCACACATTCAGGCCGGCCGCGAAAAACAGCAGGGAAAGCGCCAGCAAAATGACGGCGATCGAATTATTGAACCGGAGCAGCTCGGCGGCTTCGGTTTCCGATTTGGCCGCGGCTGTCCGAAGCAAGGGTTTGGTCAACAGCACGAACAAATTGGCGCGCAGCCCGAAGAACAGGCCGACGGCTTCGATAATCAGCAGGGCGGCAATGAGCCAAGACTGCTGCCAAATCAGGGCAAGCACGATGAGCAGAACCATGGAGGCTTGATTGGCGCGGACGTATGGAAGAGGAACTTCTTTCAAAGCGATCACCTCTTTAATGTTGAATTTGATTAGGATTATTATAACATAAATCCGGCTAAAAACACATAAATCCGATGAAATTTATAGGGATTTAAAAAATGACTTTGACGCGTGAAATGACTAAAGCGAGAAAAAAGAAGAAAAGTGTGATATGATAGATTCAATGTTTGCGAGATTTGCGAAATGAAATCCAGGAGGGTCAACGATGGCTAATCAAAAAATGCGAAGCGATATGATTAAAAAAGGATTCGACCGCGCTCCTCACCGCAGCTTGCTGCGCGCAGCCGGGGTTAAAGAGGAAGATTTCGGCAAACCGTTTATTGCGGTGTGCAACTCTTATATAGATATTATTCCGGGCCACGTCCACTTGCAAGAGTTCGGCAAGCTGGTCAAGGAAGCGATCCGCGAAGCGGGCGGCGTGCCTTTCGAGTTCAACACGATCGGCGTTGACGACGGCATCGCGATGGGACATATCGGCATGCGCTATTCCTTGCCGAGCCGCGAAATTATTGCGGACTCCCTGGAGACGGTCGTCAATGCGCACTGGTTCGACGGTCTGGTATGCATCCCGAACTGCGACAAAATTACGCCCGGTATGATCATGGGGGCGCTGCGCGTCAACATCCCGACGATTATGGTCAGCGGCGGGCCGATGAAAGCGGGTAAAGACAAGAACGGCAAATCGATTTCCCTGTCTTCCGTATTCGAAGGCGTAGGCGCTTACCAAGCGGGCAAAATCGACGAAAAAGGTTTGGAAGAGCTTGAGCAATATGGCTGTCCGACTTGCGGTTCCTGCTCCGGCATGTTCACCGCAAACTCGATGAACTGCCTGGCCGAAGGGCTCGGTCTTGCGATGCCGGGCAACGGCACGATTCTTGCCGTGGCCGAAGAGCGCAAGGAATTCGTGAAGCAATCGGCTCGCCAATTGATGGAATTGATCGAGAAAGACATCAAGCCGCGCGATATCGTAACGATCGAATCGATCGACAACGCTTTTGCTCTGGATATGGCGATGGGCGGTTCGACCAATACGGTTCTGCACACGCTCGCTATCGCACACGAAGCGGGTATCGAATACCCGATCGCCCGCATTAACGAAATCGCGGAACGCGTTCCGCATTTGGCGAAAATCGCTCCTGCTTCCGATTATCATATCGAGGACGTGCATTTGGCAGGCGGCGTGAGCGCGATCATCAACGAGTTGCTCAAAAAGCCGGGCGCTCTGGACGGCGAACGCATCACCGTTACGGCCAAAACGCTGCGCGAAAACGTAGCGGGCTGCGAGATTTTGAACAAAGACGTCATTCGTCCTTTGGACAATCCTCACAGCGAAAAAGGCGGCCTGGCCGTGCTGTTCGGCAACCTGGCGCCTGAAGGCAGCATCATTAAGGTCGGTGCGGTGGACAAATCCGTAGGCGGCCGCCACGTCGGACCGGCGATCTGCTTCGATTCCCAGGAGGAGGCGCTGCACGGCATCGCAAACGGCAAAGTCAAAGAAGGCCATGTCGTCGTAATCCGTTACGAAGGGCCGAAGGGCGGACCGGGCATGCCGGAAATGCTCGCTCCGACTTCCCAGATCGTGGGTATGGGCCTCGGTGCCAAAGTCGGTCTGATCACCGACGGACGCTTCTCCGGCGCTTCCCGCGGCATCAGCATCGGCCATATTTCGCCGGAAGCGGCTGAAGGCGGACCGCTTGCTTTCGTAGAAGACGGCGATATCATCGAGCTGGACATGAACAACCGCAAAATCGAGCTGCAAATCAGCGACGAGGAAATGGCGAAACGCCGCGCGAACTGGAAAGGCTTCGAGCCGAAAATCCAGTCCGGTTACTTGGCGCGTTACTCCAAGCTTGTCACTAACGCAAGCGCAGGCGGCGTGCTGAAAATTTGATCATCTACCGATAAAAAGCTTTGCTTGTGAGCAGCGGTTTATGCTGCTTGCGGGTGGAGCTTTTTCTTTTTTTTTGCATATCTGTACTTGACGGAACCTACTGATGGCGCAAACAGCAGGGTGAAGGAAGCGGAGCTCGTCATTTTGGATATGATGCTGCCGGGGTTGGATGGTCTACCGTGGGACAGCGGCTGAAGAAGATATCGCCGGATACTCCGAATCTGATGCTGTCCGCCCGGGCCCCCGTCGATGACAAGCTGGACGGCCTGCAGTTTGGCGACGATTATTTGAGGAAACCGTTTCATCTGAAGGAGTGGCGGGTAGCTTTGTTTTGTTTTTCGCGTCGGGTCTGCTTTATTTTCAAAAGAAACCGGTGAACTGAATGTTCGTCCCGGTCCGGGTCCCGGTCATGGCCAAAATAACTGCTCGAACAGGTGCGAACCGGCCAATACGACCACTGTTACGATAAGGGCGAGCTGCAGCACGAACCGCGCTTTAAAGACGGAGAGCAGCATGAATGTGCTTTTTATATCGATCATGGGGCCGAAGACGAGAAATCCGAGCAGCGCGCCCGATGAAAACGTATCACTGAAGGAGGAAGCCACGAAGGCGTCCGTCGTCGAGCAGAGCGAGAGCAGGTAGGCGAAGCCGATCATGAACATGTGCGAGGTCAAGGAATCTTGGCCCAGGGCGGCCAAGCTTTCTTTGGGAACGAACACTTGAATTAGCGCGGTAATCAGCGCTCCGAGCATCAAGTATTTGCTCATTTCGAGCAGTTCGGAATAAGCGTGGCTGAATATGACCGCAGCTCCGCCGCCTTGATGGGAGTGGCCGTGATCGCGATGGTCGTGGCTGTGAGCCGGTCCGCCGGGACAATCGTCGTGGTCTGCCGCTTTCGCGCCGCTTGCCTGTAAGGAATGGCGGAGCGGGTTATAAACGAGGAAGCGGGTCAGCAGCAGGCCGACGGCCAGGGCGACGACAAACGTCAGCCCCATGCGGGAGTAGGCCATCGCCGGTTCGCCGCGAAAAGCGATGTACGTGGATGCGAACGCGACCGGATTGAGAATAGGGCCGACGAGAATGAATACGACCGCTATGTAAACGGGCATGCCTTTTTTCATTAAGCGGCGGACGAACGGAATCATGCCGCATTCGCACAGCGGAAACAATACGCCCAGCAAGCAGGCGAAAAGGATGCCGCCGAGCGGGTGTCGCGGCGTCATGCGGCGGAGGAACGATTCGGGAACGTAAGTTTCCACGATCGTTGACATGACGATGCCGAGCAGCATAAACGGGAGCGCATCGAGAAAAATGCCCATGAACGCGTGCGCCACCAGCTGCAATTTTCCGTCAAAAGCGATGATGCCTGGGAGTTTTTTGGTCGTCACGATTAAAAATGCAAGCAGCATGCAGATCGCGGCGGAAGCCGGAAGGCTCCACCGGTAAAAGGCCGTAGACAAGGCGCATTTCCCCTTTATGAGACGATTGGATATGCTTTTATTGTATGTTGGAGGAAAAGCGGATAGGACAACATGCGCGGTTGACATTACCCGGGGAGCGTGTATAATAATAGAAAATCAATGCGATGACAGGAACAAGTAAGCTTGACTTCAAGTTTCCCAGAGAGCCGGTGGTTGGTGCGAACCGGTGAAACCGGCAAGCCGAATGGATCCTTGAGCTTGACGCTGAACGCAGATGCGCGCTTTTCCGGAACCCGGGCCGGAATGCTGAATGTGCATCCGGCTAGTATGCTGAGCGGCCGCTCCCCGTTAACGGAGCCTGAAGGTCTTTTGGCGCACGTCTGGCGCGCACGAAGGCAAATTAGGGTGGTACCACGGTCTCCTCGTCCCTTGCGGCGGGAGGCCTTTTTGTTGTTGATCGATACAAGGAGGCGTTACGTTTATGAAAAGAGTATTGTCCGGCATTCAGCCGAGCGGACAGCTGACCATTGGCAATTACATTGGGGCGCTCCGCAATTTTACGAAATTACAGCATCAGCATCAATGCTTTTTTATGATTGTCGATTTGCACGCGATTACGGTTCCCCAGGAGCCGGCGGCGCTGAAGGAGCAGACGGAATCCGTCGCGGCGCTTTATTTGGCGGCGGGGATCGATCCGGCCAAAGCGGTGATTTTCCTGCAATCGCACGTTCACGCACATGCCGAGCTGGGATGGATGCTGACGACGCTGACATACATGGGCGAACTGGAGCGGATGACGCAGTTCAAAGACAAATCGGCGGGCAAGGAATCCGTCGGCGCCGGCTTGTTCACGTATCCTTCGCTGATGGCGGCTGACATCCTGCTGTACAATGCCGACCTGATCCCGGTAGGCGACGACCAGAAGCAGCATTTGGAGCTTACCCGCGATTTGGCGCACCGCTTCAACAACCGTTTCGGCGATTTTTTCGCAATGCCGGAGCCTTATATGCCGGAGATCGGCGCAAGGGTCATGTCCCTGGACGATGCGTCGAAAAAAATGAGCAAGAGCAATCCGAACGCAGGCAGCTATATCGCGCTGCTGGATGAGCCGGACGTTATCCGCAAAAAGCTGAGCCGCGCAGTAACGGATTCCGGCCGTGAGGTGAAGTACGATCCGCAAAACAAGCCGGAGGTCAGCAATCTGCTCGGCATTTACTCGCATTTTGCCGACATGACCGTTGCGGAAATCGAAGCGAAATACGAGGGCCAGGGGTACGGCCCGTTCAAAAAGGATTTGGCCGAGCACCTGGTCGCCGTCCTGGAGCCGCTTCAACAGCGTTACCGCGAGATCCGCAGTTCGGGCGAAGTGTACGACGTGCTGAAAAAAGGCGCGCAGCACGCAGCGGAAGTCGCCGACGCAACTTTGTCGGAAGTGAAGAAACGAATGGGCTTCCTGGTGTTGTAAAAGAATCGAAAAAAGGAGCTTTGACCGCCGCATCGGCTGTCGGAGCTCCTTTTTTTTAACATGGGTCTGGGGGAAACAAAGTCTACCCCGTCGAACCGGTCATGCCTGTATTGTTCAGACTGTTGAAAACCTGCAAAAATACATGAATTTTTGCCCGCGATCCGCTAGCCACGAACAATTCCTGCAATTGTGCAGGCTTTTCAGCGGGGACATGGGTTCGGGTTCACTTTCAGCGAAAAATTCCTGCACTTTTGCAGGCTTTTCGTCAAAATAAGCCAATTTAAGAGGAAAAACCTGCACATTCGCAGGATTTTCGGGCCCCTGGCCAATGGCGGAAAACGGCGGGACATGTACGGGAGGTATCTTGTATGCCGCCGTAAGGCTGCGGTGTGTGCAGCGGCTCAGGCCAACATGCTGAGATCGCCGGCCGCGGTTACTTTGTAATAAATTTGCTCGTATTGCTTG
Organism: Paenibacillus sp. sgz302191; assembly: GCF_057749925.1. NCBI lineage: Bacteria > Bacillati > Bacillota > Bacilli > Caryophanales > Paenibacillaceae > Paenibacillus > Paenibacillus sp. sgz302191. Next base: position 123,174 of record NZ_JBYLHY010000005.1, on the reverse strand, counting down.
ACGATGGCATCGGCGGAAAAGAAAGCGCGTGCACGCTGTATGCCTGCCAAAGAAAAATCGCTGTACAAGGCGGAGTCGGTCAGCAATTTGATGGCGTGCTCCGACATTTCAGCCGTGTGTCCGACTGGGGCGAGATAACCGTTGACGCCGTGCGTGACGACTTCCGGAATCCCGCCTGTATTCGAGCCTATCGTAGGCACGCCGCCGGCCATCGCTTCCAGGGCGACCAGGCCGAAGCTCTCCTTTTCCGACGGCAGCAGCAGCAGATCGGCCAAACCGATCACTTCGGCGACATTGTTTTGCTTGCCGAGGTAGTGAACCCGGCTCGTAAGCTTCAGCTCTTTGACCCGGCTGACAGCTTTCGCCAGCTCGGGGCCTTCTCCGACAAAAACAAGGTGGGACGGCACCTTTTTATGTATGCCGGCGAAAATATCAATGACGTCGCTAATGCGCTTGACTGGCCGAAAATTGGACATATGCAGCAATATTTTTTCGTGCGGCTTGGCAAATTGGGCGCGAAGCTGCGGATTCGCCGGAGCAATGTAGTCCTGCGGGTCTACGAAGTTGTAGACGAGCTCGATCGGCTTTTCGATGGAAAGCACTTCGTACGTTTCGTTGATCAAGTCCTGGGACACCGCAGTGACGGCATCGCTCTGATGGATGGCCAGACGGATCAAGTCCCGCAGCGACGGATCGTGGCCGAGTATCGTAATGTCCGTGCCGTGCAGCGTAGTCACAACTTTCAGATGGTCGCCGACCATTTGCTTGGCGAGATAAGCGCAAATGGCGTGAGGGACGGCATAATGTACGTGCAAAATGTCGAGCTTCTCCTGCTTGGCGACCTGCGCGAGCTTATTGGCCAGCGCCAGGTCGTAGGGCGGGTAGCGGAATACGTAGTAGTCGCTGACCTCGACTTCGTGGTAAAAAATATTAGTATGAAACTGGCCGAGCCTGAACGGCATCCGGTCGGTAATAAAATGAACTTCGTGTCCTTTTTCCGCCAGCATTTTGCCGAGCTCGGTAGCGACGACTCCGGAGCCACCCAGCGTCGGATAACAAGAAATGCCGATTTTTAACATGAATTCACCACATTTCTTTACAAATTGTTAATTTTATTTCGATAATAAAATATTTTCATTTTGGTAATAAAGGTGATGAAAAAAAGTAGTATGGACAACTACTTTCTTTAGGTTGTTTTGCAGACTCTTGTGAGAAAAGTATAGCGTTCAAGTCAAGTCCGTGTCAACGGTTCTGATCGTCTCTTTTGCTGAGCTTGGCTTTGACCGCGAATCCGTAACCGATAAAGCCGAGTGCGACGATTGTGCAAAGGAGAACGAGCCAAGGCTGCCTGAGTGTGATGAACAGGCTGATGGAGGCCAGCAGCAGCGTGCCTACGACTGCAAAAAGAAGTGCGAGCGGTTTGCTCATGATGTCACCTGCTTTCTTCGAATAGCGTACCCTTATTTTAAACTTTTTTCGGGCGCTGTGCATATAATTTAATTTCCTCCGCATACTATGATTGCAAGCTTGCAAATACATCAAAGATTATAGCTGACTGAAAGGAGTCTGATCCTAATGGGTACAGGACAATCTCGTAGCAGTAATGTGCTGGTAGTTCCGCAAGCCAATCAAGCTTTGGAGCAATTGAAGTATGAGGTTGCTCAAGAACTGGGCATCCAAATTCCTCAAGATGGTTACTATGGTTATATGGCTACTCGTGACACCGGCGCAATCGGTGGTCACATCACTCGTCGCTTGGTGCAAATCGCCGAGCAATCGCTCGCAGGACAATTCCGTTAATCGGAAGCTATCGTAACGATATTAGCTCAGGGGGAATCCTCTGGGCTTGTATTTATATCGGCTGAATAAATGGTACCACAATACAAAAACCATCGCGAATTTCGAAGTTCGCGGTGGTTTTTGATTGAGCGCCTCGTTATGCTTGGCTTTTCGTCAGGGGCGGCTTACGGGTTTTGTTTCTTGTCGTCTCGTTGCAGTTCGCGCAAATAATCGTCCAAACGATCAAATCTTTCTTCCCAGATGCCGCGAAAAGTTTGCAGCCAGGCGTTCATCTCTTGCAGAGGCTGGGGCCGGAGCTTGTATATTCGCCGATTGGCAACCGGATTCACTTCGACGATTCCGCCTTCGGTGAGCACTTTCAAATGCTTGGAGACTTGAGGTTGTTTAAGTTGGAGCCGCTCGGCGATTTCGCCTACCGTTAAGGGGCCGTCGCGCAGCAGTTCCACGATATGCAAGCGGTTCGGTTCGGCAAGAACAGTTAATATGTTGTTCATATGCACGTTGTGAAGGGGACCAGGATGAGCTTTATATTTATCTGTCATCTGCAGCGGGCTGTTGCGGCGAAACTTGAACAGAGAAATGGAATTCGAGACCGGCCGCGTGAACAATCATAAAGCTGACCGTGTCCGACCTCCGGTGGGGGTTACATCCTGATTCATAAAATTCCCTTTCTCCTTTCCGGGTTGATGATGATCCGTATGTAAGGTTTCACAATTTATGTATATCATACAAGGAAGGAATATTCCTGTAAAGGAATGTTTGGAGCGGCACAAGTCATAACTACCGGTTTAGCCGATGGCTCCCATCAGACCATTTATAAGGGCCTGTTACAAGCAAGCATCTCTAAGGAGCACTAAAGGCTTGCCAACCGCGTGGTTGCCACGTTAACACGGGCAGGTGAAAGGTCCCTGAAAAGGGATCCTTTACCTGCCCGTTTTCACCGCAAATTTCGAACAGATTTCCAACTCGGCAATTTGCTTGCCCTGCGCTTCGGCGGCCTGAGCGCTCGGAGCGAACGGGAGCGAGGCGCAATTGCCGACGACACTTCACAAGTAGCAGCGGTTGCTAGACCGGCTCGCATCTTCCTAAACCCCTAGTCGAACTAGGAGGTTTCGTATACAAAAAAGCTGCCCAAGGCAGCCTTTTTTCAATACAAATCGACGCGCAGCTTTTTCTCGAGGCGTGTGTCGTTCACCCAGCCGACGTAGGAGTCGAGCGTTTGGTAGTTGTGATCCATCAGCAGGACGGCGACGAAAGGATACTGCTTGCGGTGACGGTATCTGACGTCGGCCCATCTGACCTCATAGCCCCAGCGGTGTTCCTTGATTTCCGCGCAGGCGTAGGTAGAAAAGTACAGCAGCGCCTTGATGTTCTCGTGGCTTTTGGAAGCTTCGATGGCGGGATGCGATTCAGGCTTGACGACGTCGACCCATTTCAATTTGAAATTGCGCAGCTCGCCGAGCTGGTAGCTGCCGTCGTTTCTCCGTTTTACCACATTCCATACGTACAGGTTGAACGTTGCGATCAACGTATATTTTTCGCCTGGCTGATATGTCGGATCTTTGCGGAAAAGCCCTTTTTCCAAAATGTAATGATCCAGAGACCGCCAGATGTAATAGATGGCAATAACTCCGTACAAAACCGGAAATATAAGCGTCGGGCTGGCCAAGTGGAATGTCCACATAAAAATCGCTACCAAATGGCTGGAGAAGATGATAGGGTCAAATATGTGTATAATATTCCAAGACACCCATTTTTCCGAAAAAGGCCTCAGTGCTTGAGTTCCGTAAGTATTAAACAAGTCTGTAAACACATGGAAACAAACGGCTATGCCGACCCACATACAGACGTGCAGCAAAGGGAGCGCCGGGAAACAGAGAGCCAAAATGCCGGTAATGAGCAGTGTCCAGAGCAGCAAGGCGGGCAGGGAGTGAGATCGGCCACGGTGATTGCGGATGTATGAAGCGTTTCCCCTGAAACGCAGCAGCCCGTCCACATCCGGGATTTGCGAGCCGACGACAGTGCCGATGAATACAGCGGTTGTCGCCGCATCGCTTGCCGCTACAACCGGATCAATTTGAGCCAGACCGGCAAGCCCTAAGCCGATAACAAGATGTGTGCCTGTGTCCAAAGGTAGGTACCTCCTAAGAACTTTCCATAGGAAAGTTGTCATCGTGAGCGAATGCTTGGTTCGTTCATAAGCGTCGCTCTATTTTAGTTTACCATTTTGGAGCAAAAAATAAATCAGAAGGAGAACCAAAAATGTGCAAAGTTTTTGTAGAATATGCTATAAAGGCGGAAGAACGCGAATCTTATCTTAACTATATGCGCGAGTGGGGCAAACGGGAAGGGCGGCTGGAGCTTCTGGAGGGCACGGATCAGCCGGGGCTGTTCGTGGAAATTTGGAACGGCGTGGAGTACGGGGAGTATCGGGAGCTCAAACGGCAGCGCACGGATAAGGCGGAGCCGGGTTCGGGGGAAGCGGATTGGGAGCGATGGCTGGAGGGCGGACTCCGCAAGCTGCACATGTGGCATTTCACGCCGGCGGAGAAATAAAAAAGCCGCGGTCGCAGGAGGAACGCACGGCTTTCATGTATGAGGGATTTATCTTCCGATCGCTCTGGTGGCGCCGGTGTACGGATAGTAGTACTGCAGCTCTTCTTCAAAGGTGATGTAATCCAGATTGACCATGAGCAACAAGTACCGCATGCCTGTAGAGGGGTCGCTGATAATAATGTGGTCGCGGCCCGCTGCTTCGAGCCGGCCTCTGAAAATTTTGGCGTTCCATTCGGAGTTGTTTTCATAAGTCATGTACAGAGTCGCCATTTTGCCGAGATTCAGGCGAAGAATATTTTCGATGAAGGATTGTTCCAAAGGCAGCGCGCCGGGAACGTTGCCTCCGGGCTGCGCGGCTCCTCCGACATACGTTGAGGGACCAGGCATAGAGGCGGCGGTCGGAGCGGCCGCGGGCGTCGGATAAGCCGGATGGCTGTAGCCGTAAGGAGCCTGCATTCCTGCCTTGAAAGAGTTATTTAACATGTTCGTGATTCCTCCTAGTTTTCGCCAGAAGCACTGGCATCGGATGCATTGGCTTTTCCCCGGCAAAAGCCGCTGAGCCAATTTTCATAATTATCATATGTGCGAATGCCTATTTGGTGACTGTTTCGGAAAATAAAAAAAGCCCCTCGCGGAGCTGAAGTTTCGTCAGTATCGGTCAATGCAGGGTGTCGAACAAAAATTTGTAGCCGACTCCCCACACGGTTTTAATGTATCTCGGTTCTTTCGGGTCGGGCTCGATCTTTTTGCGGAGATTGGCGATGTGCACGTCGATGGCGCGTTCGGTAACGTAGGAATCGAATCCGCGCACGCGGTTAAGCAGCTCTTCCCTGCTGTATACCCGGCCCTGATTTTGCCAAAATAAAGTCATGATTTCAAATTCCGAGAATGTCGTCTCGACAACGCGATCGTTAACGAACAGACAGCGCTTCTCCAAATCCAGGCGAAGAGCTTGTCCTGTCGCAATGGCGGAAGGCGCAGCGGGGGACTGGAGCGACTGCGACCGTCTCAACAGAGCCAGTATTCGTGCGGATAGTTCCCGCATGCTGAACGGTTTGCATAAATAATCGTCGGCGCCGGTTTGCAGGCCGCGGATACGGTCCGTGATTTCGCTCTTGGCGGATAGCATCAAAATCGGCAGCGTGGAAAACTTTCGGAAAAAAGCGCATAATTGGATGCCGTCGACATCCGGAAGCATAATATCGAGCACGATCATATCCGGGGCGAAGCTGCGGAAAAGCTGCTCGGCTTGCCGGCCGTTTTCCGCGCGCCGGACCTCGTGGCCCTCTTCCCCCAAATACATGGTGATCATTTCCCCGATACTCAGATCGTCTTCAACAATTAAAATTTTTGACATAAACGTATCCCTCCTTTCCGATCAAAAGGTTCGGTGATCGATATGCCGGCGCAAATTCGACCCTGAAAAGCTGTCCATTTAACTATACTGCATCCATTTTATGCCGTCCAGCCGCAAACGGGCGGTGAGTTTGCCGCAAAAAAGAAGCCGGTATGCATCTGAACCTGGGTAAGAGGTCAGATCATCCGGCTTCTTCTGTTGGGAGGATCGGCGATTTGCCGTTCATACGGTCAAATGTTTCCTTACCTGGTCTTCGCTTAAGTCCTCAGCGCTTCCTTCCGCGACGATCGTTCCCCGGTCAAGCACATAATAGTGATCGGCGATGCTCGTCGCAAATTCAAGGCTTTGCTCAACGAGCAGCACGGCGATTTCCCGGTTTTTTTTGATGGACGCGATGATCGCCTCGATCTCCATCACAATCGACGGCTGGATGCCCTCCATCGGCTCATCGAGCAGCAGCAGCTTCGGCGACGACGCCAGCGCTCTGGCGATAGCGAGCTGCTGCTGCTGTCCGCCGCTAAGGTCGCCCCCTTTGCGGCTAAGCATGCCGCGCAGCGCGGGAAACGTCTCGAAGAGCGACTCGGGCAGCTTCTTGCGGCCGTCCGCCGCGGCTTCGAGACCGAGCAGCAAATTTTCCGCGACCGTCAGCTGGGGGAAAATGTCCCGTCCCTGCGGCACGTAGCCGATCCCGGTTTTCGCCCGGCGGTCGGGCGGATCGGCCGTTATGTCCCGATTCCCGTAGCGGATCGCGCCTGAACGGGGACGGACGAGCCCCATGATGCTTTTCATCAGCGTGGACTTGCCAACCCCGTTGCGTCCCATGAGGCAGACGATCTGCCCGGGCCGGACGGCCATATGGATGCGGCGGATGACCATGCTGTCCCCGTATCCGGCTTCGATGTTTTCCAGGCTAAGCATCGCGCTCGACTCTCCTTCCGAGATACACTTCCGCCACCTTGTCGTCAGCCTGAATTTCCTGCATCGTGCCTTCGCGAAGCAGCGTTCCTTCATGGAGTACGGTGACGGTTTTGGCAAACCGGCGGACGAACTCCATGTCGTGCTCGACGACGATAATCGTCTGGCTGCTGCTGATTTCGTGCAGCAGCTCGCCTGTTTTCTCCGTCTCGCTGTCCGTCATCCCGGCCGCTGGCTCATCGAGCAGCAGCAGGTCCGGCTCCTGCATGAGCAGCATGCCGATCTCCAGCCATTGCTTTTCGCCGTGCGACAGCGAGCCGGCTTTTTCCTTGGCCTTGTTTTGCAGGCCGATCATGCCCAGCCTGTGCAGCAGGCGGTCGCGCTGCTCGCTCGTCGTTTTGGCCCACAGCGCGCTGAGCAGGCCGCGCTGCTGCTTCATCGAAAGCGCGAGATTTTCGAAAACGGTCAATGTCGTGAATACCGACGGAGCCTGAAATTTGCGGCCGATGCCGAGCCGGGCGATCTGATGCTCCTGGTATTTGGAAAGATCGGTCGCGCCTTTGAATACGATTTGGCCGCGGGATGGCTTTACTTTCCCGCAGATGACATCCAGCAGCGTTGTTTTGCCGGCTCCGTTCGGGCCGATCAAAAAGCGCAGCTCTCCGGCCTGCAGGGAGAAATTCAGATTGCGAAGCGCCTTGAATCCGTCAAAACTCACTTCAAGCTGTTCCACGCGCAAAATTTCCCCGTCGGGAATCGGGGATTGCGCGGCTAGCTGTCCAGGCATTGGAAACTCCTCCTTTTCAAATTTGCATATTTTCAGCCGGCTTCTTGCGAAGATACGGGTTTTGGAAGCAAGCTTTTTTTCCAATTCGACATGTAGTGGGCGATGGTGCCTACGATTCCTTTCGGCAGGAACAGGACGGCGATGATGAACATGGCGCCCAGCATAATCGGCCACCATTCCGGGTAGGCTTCGCTGAACGTTGTTTTCGCCGAGTTGGTCACGATCGCGCCGAGCACGGCTCCGCCGATGGTGGAGCGCCCGCCGATGGCGACCCACAGCACCATTTCAATGGACGGGACAATGCCCATCTGCGCCGGGGAGATGATGCCCTCCTGCAAAACGAAGAGCACGCCGGCAAGACCGGCAAGACCCGCGGACAAGCAGTAAATGAACACTTTATACACGACCGGATTGTAGCCGATGAAGCGGACCCGGTTTTCCCCGTCGCGGATGGCGGTGAGTATGCTGCCGAGGCGGCTGGATACAAGGAAGCTGCACAGTACGAGCACAAGCAGCAGTACGGCCAGGGTGATGTAAAACAACAGCAGCTTGGTGGATGGCGAACGCAAATTCAGACCGAGGAAAGATTCGAAATTCGTGAGTCCGTTCGTTCCTCCGGTATAGCCCTGCTGACCGACGAACAGGGTCACGGCGATAATGACCAGCGCTTGCGACAAAATGGAGAAAAAAGCGCCTTTAATCCGGTTGCGGAACGTAAAGTAGCCGAGAATGAAGGCGACGGCCATCGGCACGACCAGCGCCATCAGGAAAGCGAAGCCGGGGTTATGAAAAGGAACCCAGAACCAGGGAAGCTCGTCGACGCCGCTCCATGACATGAAGTCAGGCAGCTGCCCGGGGCTCGACGCCAGCTTGAGGTGCATCGCCATGCAGTAGGCGCCGAGCCCGAAGTATACGCCGTGTCCGAGGCTGAGAATGCCCGTATACCCCCAGATGAGATCGATGCCCATCGCGATTATCGCATAGGCGAGAAATTTGCCGAGCAGCGACAGGCGGAATTCGGAAAGAAAAAGCGGCGCGAGAGCGATCAAAAGCAAACACGCGGCATACGCGATAAATTTCACTTTGGCGGTTCCGGAAGCCGTCATGGGCGGTTGCCACTTCCTTTCTTCAATCTAGAGATCTGGAGCGGATCGTTACTAGCCCCATCGGCTTCCACTGCAGGAAAGCAATGATGAGCGTAAACACGAGCACCTTGCCCAAAGTCGCGCTGGTCGTGTACTCCAGTGCCGTGCCCAGCACGCCGATGCCCAGAGCGCTGGAGACGGTGCCGACCAGCTTGCCGATGCCGCCGAGCACGACGACCATGAAGGCGTCGACGATGTAATAGGTGCCGATCGTCGGGCCGATCGGCCCGAGCAGCGACAAGGCGCACCCGGCGATTCCCGCCATAGCCGAACCGAACGCGAACGACTGGGCGTCGACCCTTCGGGTGGAGATGCCCAGGCAGGCCGCCATCTCGCGGTTTTGCATGACGGCTCTCATCCGTCTGCCTCCGGCGGAGCGGTACAAATACAAGTAGATGGCAAGTATGCAAAAGGCGACCAAAGCGATGATAAACAGCCTTTTGTACGGAAGGATGAGATCGGCCGTAACATGCAGGCCTCCTTCCAGCCAGCCCGGAGCTTTGACGGCCACGTTCGGCGCTCCGAACAGCGTGCGGGCGAGCTGCTGCAGCACGAGGCTGACGCCCCAGGTGGCGAGCAGACTGTCCAGCGGCCTTCCGTACAGGAAGCGGATGAGAAGCGCTTCGAGCAGCCAGCCGATGGCGAAGGCGATAATAAAGGCGGCGACCAGCGATACGACGAAGTACCAGCCGAACGCGGAAGCGGGAAGCCAGCGCTGAAAACATTGCTGGACGAGGTACGCCATATAGGCGCCGATCATAATAAATTCGCCGTGCGCCATATTCATCACGTTCATCAATCCGAACGTAATCGCAAGACCGACCGCGATCAGCAGCAGAATCGAGCTGAGACTAAGGCCGTTAAACAATTGCAGCAGCAGCAGACTCATGACATCACCTCATTTTTGATGACATACAGGACTGCCGTTGGGCAGCCCTGGCTTCGACTCATTTCTTGGTCACTTCTGCGCCCCAAGGATACGTTTTGAGGTACGGGTCTGGCCTGAGCGGCTGGCCTGAATTCCATATTTCTTTAATCAGGCCGTCCGCCTGAATTTGACCGATCCGCGCGGTTTTGGAAATGTGCTGGTTCTCTCCGTCGACGGTCACTTTGCCTTCCGGCGAGTTCCATTCAATGCCTTTGGCCGCCGCTTTCACTTTCTCGACATCGAAGGACCCGGCCTTTTTGACCGCTGCGGCCCAGAGGTACACGGCGGTGTAGCCCGCCTCGATCGGATCGTCCGTTACCCGGTCTTTGCCGTATTTGGCTTTGTATGCTTCGACAAACTTTTTGTTTTCCGGCGTATCGGTAGTCTGATAGTAGTTCCAGGCGGTGTAATGACCTTCCAGAACGGCTGCGCCGATGCCGCGAACTTCTTCTTCGGCGATGCTTACGGACATCGTTGTTATATCTTTGGACGTAATGCCGGCGTCTTTCAACTGCTTGAAGAACGCGACGTTGCTATCCCCGTTCAAGGTGTTGAAAATGACGTCAGGCTTATCTTTTTTTATTTTGCTGATGATCGTGTTGTAATCCGTATGTCCGAGAGGCGTGTATTCTTCGGCGACAAGCGTGCCGCCCTCGGCTTTCAACTGCTCCTTAATAATTTTGTTGGCGGTTCTGGGGAATACGTAGTCGGAGCCGAGGAGGTAAAATTTTTTGCCTTTATTTTGCAAGAGCCAGGTGACTGCGGGAATGATTTGCTGGTTCGTCGTGGCGCCCGTGTAGAAAATGTTCGGCGACGATTCGAGGCCTTCATACTGCACGGGGTACCAGAGCAGGCCTTTGTTTTGCTCGACGACGGGGAGCACCGCTTTGCGGCTTGCCGAAGTCCAGCAGCCGAAAATCGTCACGACGCTGTCTTTTTGCAGCAATTTCTTTGTCTTCTCTGCAAAAGTCGGCCAATCCGACGCGCCGTCTTCGATGACAGGCTTGATTTTTTTTCCCAAAAGTCCCCCTGCGGCATTGATTTCTTCGATCGCCATCAGTTCCGCGTCCCGTACGGACACCTCGCTGATGGACATAGTCCCGGTCAAAGAATGCAAAATCCCTACGGGGATTGTGTCGTCTTTGCCGGTTCCCGCCTTGGCCTCTGCGGCTTTGGCGGCTTCGGGTGCAGTCGTCGATGAAGTGGTGGTTTCGGTTGCCGCACAGCCTGCGGCGGCCATCATAAAAGCCATGCTTAAAGCGACTGTGAGCTTGCCGAAATTGCGCTTCTCTGTCATACAATTTCCACTCCCTTTATAGTAATAATTGGATTACACCGACAATGATAAGCCGGAATCGAATTATATGTCAATATATATAACATAAAAAGTGAATTATTGTGAAAATGAACAATTTAATTTCTTTTTATTGGATAATTTACTATAAATACGAAATATGACCTAAGCATATACCTTATTTTATGTGAATAAATCTGACGTATGAATATTTACTTTGCCGGTTTTGACGAATATAATGAGGGTATCAAGTTGCCATTATTCGGTTTTCGTAAAGAGGTGAGGACGTGCATCTGACGGAGAGAGAGAAAGAAAAGCTGCTGATTACGGTGGCTGCCGATTTGGCCCGCCGCCGGTTGGCCAGAGGCGTCAAGCTGAATTATCCCGAGAGCATCGCTCTTTTGACATCGGAGATTATGGAAGGCGCCAGGGACGGCATGACGGTGGCTCAATTAATGGAGTACGGAACGAAAATTTTGATGTCAGGCCAAGTGATGGAAGGCGTTCCGCAAATGATACACGAAGTGCAGGTGGAAGCGACTTTTCCGGACGGCACCAAGCTTGTTACGGTGCATCAGCCTATTGCCGAGTAAGACCCGGGAGTTTGTGGGCATGTGCAAAAGTGACTCCGTCGGACGGACTCCCCGGCACTTTTAATGAAGCGCAAATTTTCCGACGCGGGGGCAAAAAGTATCGAGAGGAGCAGAACTATGGTTCCAGGAGAATTTCGGACCGGGAAGGGCTTTATTGCATTGAACGTAGGCAGGAAGACAGTCGAGTTGAACGTGGCCAACGCGGGAGACCGTCCTGTGCAGGTGGGCTCGCATTTTCATTTTTTTGAAGTGAACCGTGCGCTGGAATTTTCCCGCGAAGCGGCATACGGAATGAGACTGGATATTCCGGCGGGAACCGCGGTCCGCTTCGAGCCCGGCGAACGGAAGCCGGTCCGGCTTGTCGAGCTGGGCGGAGCCAGAATGTCTTACGGGCTCAACGGCTTGAGCCGCGGACACGCCGAGCATGGCAGCATGCCGGAGGACGTTCGGGAACGATGGAAAGCATGGGAGGGGAAGCCCGGTGAGTCAAATTGACCGCAAAAGCTACGCGCTGATGTTCGGGCCTACGCAGGGCGACGCCGTCCGTTTGGCGGATACGGGGCTGTGGGCCGAGATCGAGCGCGATTTCACGGTATATGGAGACGAATGCAAATTCGGCGGAGGCAAAGTGATACGCGACGGCATGGGGCAGTCGAGCGGCGCGACCCGCGATCAGGGCGTTCTGGATACGCTGATTACGAATGCGGTCATTATCGACCATTGGGGAATTGTCAAAGGCGATATCGGCATTAAGGACGGCCATATCGTCGCGATCGGAAAAGCCGGCAACCCGGACATTATGGACGGGGTTCATCCTCAGTTAATCGTCGGCGCGAGTACGGAGGTGATCGCCGGCGAAGGCAAAATCGTAACGGCCGGCGGCATCGATTCGCATATTCATTTCATATGCCCGCAGCAGATCGAGACGGCGCTCTCTTCCGGGGTGACGACGATGATCGGCGGCGGAACGGGGCCGGCGACGGGGACGAATGCGACGACCTGTACGCCGGGGGCTTGGCATCTGCGCCGGATGCTGGAAGCGGCCGAAGCGTTTCCGATGAACTTGGGCTTCACCGGCAAAGGGAATGCGGCGTTTCTCGCGCCGCTGACCGAGCAGATCGAAGCGGGAGCCATCGGTCTCAAGCTCCACGAGGACTGGGGCACGACGCCGGCGGCGATCGACGCCTGCCTGGAAGCCGCGGACAGGTACGACGTCCAGGTCGCCATTCATACCGATACATTAAATGAAGCGGGATTTTTGGAAGATACGCTGGCCGCGATCAAGGGCCGGACGATTCATACGTACCATACCGAAGGAGCGGGCGGAGGACACGCGCCGGACATTATTCGCGCAGCCGCCGAGCTCAATGTTTTGCCCTCTTCGACCAATCCTACGCGGCCTTTTACGATCAATACGATTGAGGAACATCTCGATATGCTCATGGTATGCCACCATCTCGACAGCCGCATTCCCGAGGATGTCGCTTTCGCGGATTCACGGATTCGTCCGGAAACGATAGCCGCGGAAGATATTTTGCACGATATGGGCGTATTCAGCATGATCAGCTCGGATTCGCAGGCGATGGGGCGTGTCGGGGAAGTCATTATCCGCACCTGGCAAACCGCCGACAAGATGAAAAAGCAGCGCGGCCCGCTGCCGCAGGATACGGAAGACAGCGATAACTTCCGCATTAAACGGTATATCGCCAAATATACGATCAATCCGGCGATCACCCACGGCATTTCACATCTTGTGGGCTCGGTGGAGGCCGGGAAATTCGCGGACCTTGTCGTCTGGAGCCCGATGTTTTTCGGCGTCAAGCCGGATCTTGTCCTGAAAGGCGGCAGCATCGCCTACGCGCAGATGGGGGACCCGAACGCTTCGATTCCGACGCCGCAGCCTGTGTTCGGCAGACCGATGTTCGCCGCTTTCGGCAAATCGCTGACCCAAAGCTCCATCACGTTTGTGTCCAAGGCGGCATATGACCGTGGAATCGCAGCTTCCCTTGGCTTGCAAAAACGCGTCGAGCCCGTAAAAGGCTGCCGAAGCATCTCCAAGAAAGACATGATTCATAACGATCTGGCGCCGTCGATTGAGGTAAATCCGGAAACGTATGAAGTCAAAGTGGACGGAGAGCCGGTCTCCTGTGAACCGGCGACGGAGCTGCCGATGGCGCAGCGCTACTTTTTGTTCTAAAAGGATGCAAGGCAGGTGACACCGATGACTACCGCTCCCCCTTTTCACTGGCTGGCCTACCAGCAGATGCTCGATTCGGCGCTGCCGATCGGCGGCTTCTCCCATTCTTTCGGCCTGGAAACGCTGGTGCAGCAGGGCCGGCTGACGACGATGGAGCAGCTGGAAGCCTACATTCGCTCCATGCTTGCTTGCAATTGGTCGACATCGGATGCGCTGACGATCAAAGCGGCCTACATGCACATTCCGGCGCAGGAATGGGATCGGCTGTGGGAAGTCGACCGCATGATGCACGTTCAGCGGGCTTCCAGCGAAGCCAGAGCGGGCGCGCAAAAAATGGGCCGCCGGCTGCTGCAGCTCGCCAAGGCGATGTATCCGGAGCTGGCGTGGGAGCCGCTTCACGAAGCCGTGAAGGCGGAGCGCTGCTTCGGCACCCATGCGCTCGTGCACGGCTGGGCGAGCTATCATTTGCACGTTCCGCTGGCGCAAGCGGCGGAAGGGTACCTCTATTGCTGCATCGTCACGTGCATCAACAGCGCGCTGCGGCTCATGTCGATAGGCCAGACGCAGGGGCAAATGCTGCTCGCCAAGCTCCTGCCGTTAACGCGCAGTGCATGGGAGCAGGCATCCGGGCTGGACCCGACGGAGGCTTACACGGCCTCGCCGGCCGCCGATCTCGCCATGATGCAGCATGAAACGCTGTATTCCCGATTGTTTATGTCTTGAAATCTTGAAAATAAAAGCCAATATTCATTTTGGGAGGAATTCATATGTGCCAAGGTCAAGGACATCATCACCATCATTGGGAAAAACCCGAGGTGGACCGCTCGCGTCCGATGCGGATCGGTATCGGGGGCCCGGTTGGCTCCGGCAAGACGGCGCTCGTCGAACGCCTCGCCCGCAAGCTGAATCGCCATTACAGCATCGCGGTCATTACGAACGATATTTATACGAAGGAAGATGCGCAAATTTTGATCCGTTCGGAGGCTTTGCCGGAAGAGCGGATCATCGGCGTAGAGACCGGCGGCTGCCCGCATACGGCGATCCGCGAGGACGCTTCGATGAATTTCGAAGCGATCGAAGAGCTGGAGAAGCGCTTCGCGAAGCTGGATATCATCTTCATCGAGAGCGGCGGCGACAATTTGGCCGCGGCTTTCAGCCCGGAGCTGGTAGATCGCTTCATCTATATTATCGACGTGGCGCAAGGGGAAAAAATTCCGCGCAAAGGCGGCCCGGGCATCATCCGCTCCGACATGCTCGTCATTAACAAAATCGATCTGGCCCCCTACGTCGGCGCCAGCCTCGATGTGATGGAAGAGGATACGAAAAAGATGCGCGGCGAGCGTCCTTATATTTTTTCCAACCTGATGGGCGGCACAGGGTTGGACGATATTGTGGCATGGGTGGAGCGGGAGTATACCCATGCCTAGCATGACCGGGGAGATTCGTGCGGAATTTGCGCTGCGCGGCGGCAGGACGCAGCTCGCGGGCAAATACCACACCTCCCCGTTCAAAATCGCCAAAACGTTTCGTTACGAGAACGAAACGCTCAACGTTGGCGCCGATCCGGAGGATCAGCTCGGCGTCTATGTAATGGATTGCTCCCCAGGCCTTATGGCCGGGGATCAATATGAGCTGGAGTGGCGCCTGGGACCCGGCGCCCGCGTTTTTTTGACGAACCAGTCGTTTACGAAGGTTCATCCTTCAATTGAAGGCGCCGGCAGCACGCAGCGCCAAAGGATTCGTTTGGAAGCGGGCGCAGTGCTGGAATATATCCCCGAGCCCGTGATGCTTTACACGGACGCGCGGTTTACCGCCGACACGGAGGTGGACGCCGCTTCCGGCTCGGTTCTCGTCATGTCGGACATTCTATGTCCGGGACGCGCTCAGCGGGGCGAACTGTTCCAGTACGCCAACTGCGAAAGCCGGATGAAAGTCCGGTACGGCGGGGAGCTTGTTTACTGCCAAAACCAAAGGATCGTGCCGTCCGCGATGGATTTGTCCTCGCCCGGATGCTGGGGGGCGGAAACCCATCTGGGCAGCCTCCTCATCTTCTCCGACCGGATCGGGCAAAAGCATCTGGACGCGGTGATCGAGCAGCTGAATCTTGCAGCGCCGCCTTCGGTCCGGTTCGGAGCAAGCCTCGCCTACAAGCACGGAATCGTCGTGTCGGCGCTGGGAACCTGCGCCTGGGAACTTCAGCACACGCTCGGTACGGCATGGAACGCGATTCGCGCCAGCTTGTTATCGTTAATGCCGTTAACTATTAATAAATAGAATCAGCCTGTACGCAAAAGCGGGCTCATGCCCGACTTGAGCGTAAATTCCTGTACAAACGCAGGCTTTTCCTCCAAACGAGCCGATTCCATCGAATAAGCCTGCACTTTTGCAGGTATCGCCTTCTCCCGAGCCAATTCCCGACGTGGAGCGCCGTCTTTGACGGCCAGTTCGATGCCGCGGAGCTTCTCCGGGAACTGCTGAATCCTCGGCCCCCCCTGTTTGAACGGGAAAGCCTGCAAAAGTACATCTTTTCGCTCTCCACCAGCTCTCACCCCGAACAATTCCTGCAAAACTGCAGTTTTTTACGCTATAAAGCGGGCTCATGCCCGTCATGAGCGTAAATTCCTGCACAAACGCAGGCTTTTCCTCCAAACGATCCGTTTCCATCGAAAAAGCCTGCACTTTTGCAGGAATTGCCATCTTCCGAGTGTGGAGCGCCGTCATTGACGGCCAGTTCGATGCCGGTAGCTATACACTAAATTCGCCTTCATGTGTACCGCCCAGCGGCATGGGGTTTTTTGCAGGAATTGCCCACTCCCGAGCCACTTCCCAACGTGGAGCGCCGAGCGTCGCCTTTAACCGGCCAGGTACAAAAGCTCCCGGGCGGGATGAGGGAATTTATTCCCCGGTATGCGTGGAAAGCAGTGAAACGGGTACACTCCACCGGTTGAAATAGGTGCTGCAGCGCGTTTTTTGCGGGAAATCGGACATTGTTAACGAAAATAGAATGGCTGTGACTTTTTACACGCATACTGGGAAAGAGAATCGACAAAATGATGACAACTGCGCTCGTTTCATTGTCAAACGGGATTCAGGTTGGTATGATTAGATTGTTGAAAATCAGGGTTATTGATTTGCTCGGCAGTTCATATACAGGAGGGCAATTACGTGGAAAAGCAAGTAAGCTACGAGTCGGTTCCGAACGCGGCGGTCAAAACGGCCGAACATCCGGAAGCGCACGAAGCCGGCGCCGTTCAAACCTCGGCAGAGCCTGTTTCTATTAAAGATTTTTATCGGTTGACGAAGCCAGGGTTGATTTATTCTAATTCAATGACTGCGTTCGCAGGCTTTTGGGTCGCATCCAAATGGGATGTGAACTGGCTGCTGCTGCTTTACACGCTGCTCGGATCGGCGCTCGTCATGGCTTCAGGCACCGTGTTGAACAACTATTTGGATCGGGATATGGACTCCAAGATGGAGCGGACCCGCAATCGCGCCCTGCCAAGCGGAAGAATGGCGCCGAACGTCGTGCTGGCATACGGGATCATTCTCGGAGTTCTCGGACTGGGCACACTGTACTTGCTGGCGAACTCGCCATTGGCGGCGCTGCTTGGATTGATCGGTTTGTTCTTGTACGTGTGGGTATATACGGCCTGGTTTAAAAGAACTTCCGTATGGAGCACGTTCGTGGGCGCATTTTCCGGCGCGGTGCCTCCTATCATCGGTTACTGCGCAGTCACAGGAAAGTTCGATCTTGGAGCAATTTTGCTGTATTTGTTTCTGTTCCTCTGGCAGCCGCCTCATTTCTGGGCGCTTGGCATTCGCAGGTCGGAAGAATACCGCGCGGCGGGATTTCCTTTGCTTCCCGTAGTGAAAGGCTTCTACGTTACGAAAGTCAGCATGCTTCGCTACGTTGTTCTTTTAGTCCCGGTTACGGTTATGCTGACGGCTTTCGGCTATCTCGGCTACACGTTCCTGATCGTCTCGACAGCGCTTGGCTTGATTTGGGTGTTTATGGCGGTAAGAGGGTTTGGCATGCACGGCGAATCCGAAATCAAATGGGCAAAAGGCATGTTTATTTACTCGCTTAACTATTTAACGCTGTTGTCCATTTTGATGGTGTTCAGTACAATGAAGTAAGGCAGAGCGGATTTACGACTTCCCATGGCGACATGGGATTTTATTTTGCTTTTGAACATGGGATGGGGGAAAAGAAGCGGAATGAATGTGTTTTTAGCGAAAAACTGGTTTAAAATGGCCATCGGCATCATTTTGGTGGCAATGATTGCGTCTTTTGCATACAAGCTGTGGTTTCAGCAGGACGGAAGCGATGAGCGGCTTAGGGCGATGAAGCCGGCCCCGGATTTTCAATTGACGGATTTGGACGGTAAGACGGTTTCATCCAAGGATTTGAACGGGAAAGTCAGACTCGTGTATTTCTTCTACTCTTTTTGCCCTGACGTATGCATGCCGACTTCATTTATCCTTTCCAACGTACAGGCATCGTTAAAGGAAAAAGGGCTTCTTGGCAGCAAGGCGGAAATTCTTTCGATTACGGTTGATCCGACCAGGGATACCCCGGCTGTGTTGAAGGAGTTCGGCAGCAGGTTCGAATCGAAGCCTGTGCCGGGAGGATGGACGTTTTTGCGCGGTGACGAGGCGGAGACGAAGAAGCTTGCCGAAGATTTCGGCATTATGGTGATCAAAGAGAAGAATGGGGATTTCTCGCATTCCAACGCTATTCTGTTGGTCGATCCGAAAGGGGTGCTCCGCAATTATTACGATGCGGGCGATCCGAAGCTGGATGCGAATTACATAGTGAAGGACGTCATTACGTTGTCCAAAGGCAAATAATACGCAAGAGGGAAGCGGGAGTCCGTCCGATTAACCTCGGTTTTACTCCAAAGCAGGGCTTGGATCAGGGTATATAATATACTCTTCCAGCCCTGCTTTTTCTAGTTGCTGGATCAGATATTCTTCGGGCGTTCCTTCCACTCCGGCATAGCCTTTGCGCGTATAGATTTGCTCGGCGTCGGGAAAGGCGTCGCACAGCAGAGCGCGGATCCGCTTTCCGGAAGAATCGTTATCGGTAAATATGTAAACCTGGCGACCGCCTGCTTTTTTCTTCAAATCTTCCAGCGTCGCCGAGTTGGGTGTGCCGTATGTGCAGAAAATTGCAATTTCCTCGCTGACGATTCGTTTCAATCGGCTTTTGTCATTTTTGCCTTCGACAATTATAGCTATCGACATAGGGGCCCCCTCGCTGCTTTTTTTTGTATTATAACCAGTTTTGGCGAGCGATCCAAGCCCTTTATGCGATTTTCAGGCAAATCATGTGCGGATTTCCCGGGAAATGACAAGCGTTGACAGACCGATCCGCTAAAGACGTCGCAGTACTTTTTTTCGTAAAATAACTTTTCGAAAGCAGGATTCTTTGAGGCGCATAGAAGGTCTCTTTATCAATCGACTCTTTGTGGACATTCTAAGGTAAAATCAAGCAATATCATTGATTTGTCAATGAACAACACCAACTTTCTGATTCTTTAGCACAAAATTCATAAAATAACACAATTTATTCCAAATAAATTCTATTTTTTCAAAAAAGAAAGCGCTTTATAATGGAGTTGCTTCACCAGATTATTGCCAAATATAGTGAAAGGAGTGCGCATGCAATGTTCTTGCAATGAACGATCCGTTAAAAAACTTAGAAAGGAGAGATAAAATTTGTTGAACGTTCTAAAGTTTTAACGGACTTTTCAGATTCCCTTGTTATGAAATATTGAAGTTAACCCGAAAAGTATTATGCAAACGCTTTCGAAGTCAACCGACGAGCTCTTTCCAAACATTCTGTCGTTGCATGAACGATGGGAACAACTGCGCCGACACCGTCTGACAACCGATTGCTATGGCGCCGAATTCTGCAGTGCTGTATACCCCGCGCAAGCGGCAAGCGATATTTTAAAAGGAGGAAAATGTATTATGTTAAAAAAATTAAGTGCGATTGTATTGGCTTGTTCATTAACGCTCAGTGCTGTGCCATTGACGTCCGCATATGCCGCCAACAGTGCGACTGCAAAACTTCCGGGGAATTCAAACCCGCTTATGGACCATAAATTGGGGGCAGACCCCTTTGCGATGGTCTATAATGGAAGGGTTTACATTTATATGTCAAGCGATGCGTATGTAAATAATAGCAACGGGACTGTTAAAGAAAATGATTTTAGCGCATTGTATAAAGTTAATGTCATATCTTCCGCTGATATGGTGAACTGGACAGATCATGGTTCCATTCCGGTAGCGGGAGCCAATAGCGGCAATAACGGCAAAGGTATTGCCAAATGGGCGTCACTTTCATGGGCTCCCGCTGCCACACACAAAACGATAAACGGCAAGGAGAAATTTTTCCTTTATTTTGCAAATGGCGCATCGGGTATTGGCGTGCTGACTGCGGATTCTCCGCTAGGACCATGGACAGATCCGCTCGGAAAAGCTCTTGTTACAGGCAATACGCCCGGAGTCGCCGGAGTTACATGGCTTTTTGACCCGGCCGTATTTGTGGATGATGATGGTCAAGGATATTTGTATGTCGGCGGGGGAATACCCAATACCTCGGATCCGGCATCGGTTGCCAATCCCAAAACAGCCAGAGTTTTGAAATTGGGCGCCGATATGACGAGTATTGTTGGAAGCGCAGTAACCATTGATGCTCCTTACATGTTTGAAGACTCCGGCATTCATAAGTACAACGGCAAATATTACTACTCTTATTGTATCAATTTCTCCGGTACGCACCCGGCCGCTTATCCGGCAGGCGAGATCGGCTACATGATGAGCAGCAGTCCTATGGGGCCCTTTACGTATACAGGGCATTTCCTGAAAAATCCGGGCGCATTTTTCGGGGGCGGCGGAAACAACCACCATGCCGTATTTAACTTTAATAACCAGTGGTATGTCGTGTACCATACCCAAACTGTCGCCACGGCTCAATTGGGAAGCGGAAAAGGATACCGATCCCCGCATATCAATAAGCTTGTGTATAATTCGAATGGAACGATACAAGAAGTTCAGGCAAATATGGCAGGCATAGCCCAGATCGCCAATCTGGATCCGTACAACAGGACTGAGGCTGAAACGATCGGATGGAATGCAGGTATCCAAACTGAGGATAGTCAAGCGGCAGGCGGACCGGTAAATAATCAAAATGTAGCATATATAAATAACGGGGACTGGGTAGCTGTAGGAAATGCTGACTTTGGCAGCGGAGCCAAGACGTTTAAAGCAAATGTAGCATCGGCGACTACAGGAGGCAATATTGAAATACGTCTTGACAGTCCAACCGGTACTCTTGTTGGAACACTTCCCGTACCTTCTACAGGCGGGTGGCAAAATTGGAAGGAAGTAACAACCAATGTCAGCGGTGCAACGGGTGTCCACAAAGTGTTCTTCGTGTTTACGGGAGCAGGAACCGATTATTTGTTTAATTTTGATTACTGGCAGTTTTCGCGCTAATCATGAGCAGCGTGAATTTACAGCACGAATAAAGGAGTAACGTTTTTGACGTTCGGGAAATTAACGTTCATTTTCCGAACGTCATTCATCTTTTTTGAAGCAGCTGCCAAAAAACCTGTCTACAGTCCAATTTTCCTATAAGGAGGCGATTGTATGATGTATAAGAGAATAGGCGTGTTCTTATTGGTTTTCACATTATTCATGAGTATGATGCCCAATTATACCGCATTTGCAGCCACTACTTTTACAAATCCGTTTATATATGCCGATGCACCGGACAACGATGTGATCAGGGTAGGCAATACGTATTATATGACCAGCACGACCATGCATATGAACCCTGGAGTCCCGATCATGAAATCCAACGACCTCGTAAATTGGGAAATCGTAAATTATGTTTACGATACGTATGCCAACAATGACGCACAAAATCTGAACAACGGGCAGAACGAATACGGAAGAGGCTCGTGGGCAAGCAGCCTTAGATATAATAACGGCACTTATTATGTTTCTTTTGGCTCGAATTCTACCGGCAAAACCTACATTTATCAAACGAACAATATAGAAACCGGCCCATGGACATCGTCAGTGCTTGGCAGCTATTACCATGACGCATCGCTGCTGTTTGATAACGGACGCGTATTCCTGGTTTATGGCAGCGATAACATCAGCATTATCGAGCTTACGGCAGACGCCAAAGCGATCAAATCAGGGGGGCTTAATCAAGTAATTATCCCCAATTCAAGTAATATTGCCGGTTCCAGCTTCATAGTGAAGGCCGAAGGCGCGCACATCCAAAAGATCAACGGAATGTACTATGTATTCCTGATCGTTTGGCCGTCGGGAAGCGGCCGCACTGAATTATGCTACCGCGCAAGCAGCTTGACCGGACCGTATACAGGTCAAGTTGTATTGAAGGATTCGGGCATTGCACAGGGAGGCATTGTCGATACGGCTTCCGGCTCCTGGTATGGTATGCTGTTTAAAGACAGCGGGGCAATCGGACGTATGCCGTATCTTGTTCCGGTTACATGGTCCAATAATTGGCCGGTATTCGGTGTCAACGGTAAAGTTCCCCTTACCATGAATGTTCCCGTCGAAGGTTATCCGGCCAAGAAGGTTTATGCGTCCGATGAATTTTCAAATACGACTCTTGGCAAGGTGTGGCAGTGGAACCACAATCCTGACAATACGAAGTGGTCCCTTACACAGCGTCCCGGATTCATGAGAATTACGACCGGAAAAGTGAGCACGAGCATTCTTGATGCCAGAAACACGCTTACCCAAAGGACATTCGGACCGCAATCTACAGGAACCGTTGCATTGGAAACAAGCGGCATGAAGGACGGCGATTATGCCGGTCTTGCAGCGTTTCAGGCTAAATACGGATTTGTCGGCGTAAAGATGTCCGGGACTTCCAAATCCATTGTGATGGCGAATGCCGGCTCGGGAACAATGACTGAAGTGGCGAGCGTCCCCGTCACCCAGAACAGAGTATACCTTAAACTTTTCTGTGATTTTAAAAATCAGACAGATAAAGCCTATTTTTACTACAGTCTTGACGGCACAAATTGGACGGCTATAGGCAGCACGCTTCAGATGTCTTATACACTGCCTCACTTTATGGGATACCGTTTTGCTTTGTTCAATTATGCTACTAAATCAACCGGCGGTTTTGTCGATTTTGATTATTTGCGATTGCAGTGAGTAGATGGCAGGAAACATGCATCCGCAACATAAAAACGGAGTCTCGCGATTTTGCGGGCTCCGTTTTCCGATTAATTATGGGGTATTACATGAAGCTTGAAGGTGCGGAGGGGCAGCAGCGAAAGGGCCAGCATCAGTATGAAAAAGGCGATGAAATACGATGAGATTTGATCGCGGAGCTGTCCAGCCAGCGTCGGTCCGAAGAAGGCGCCGATGGAGTGTGAAATCGACAGCAGCGAGAAGACGCGCCCGTACCGGCTGCTGCTTGTGATGCCGGCGAGCAGCGCCGCGAGCGACGGGAAGATGACGCCTTTGGCCATCCCGATGAGAAACAGCGACACTGAAAGCGGTACAGGCCATTTGACGGCCAAGCCGAAAAATATGATAGCAAGCGACAAGCTCCCCGCTACAGTACGGATTGAAGGCGAAACCTGGTTCAAAAACCACATGCTCAGCGTGCACAGCGCCCCCAGGCTGACCAGGGAGAAAAATACGCCGGAGGTTAAAATGGAGCCTCTGGATGCCTGCATAAGCGGCAGCTCGAAAAATAAAATGCCTTGCGAACAAGAAATCGCCATCGGAATCAAAAAGAAAAGCCAGGGAATCGGCATGTGCGGAGTCACGTCGCCGGGCCGCTCCGGGAGCGAATGGCCATGGTGATCGACGAGCAGCGGCTGAGCGGTATCGGACAGCTCTGCCGTCACCGAAGCTTTTTGCTCCTTAACGCCGAAAATAGCGAGAATCCCGGTGACGATCAGTACCCAGCCGAGCACGGAAAAAGCGGTCGTAAACCCGATTTTGGCGACCAGCAGCGCTCCGGCTGCCGGGGACACGACCGAGGCCAGCGTATGGACGAGGCCGTTGCCTGTCATCAGCTTGCTCTGGTGAATGCGGTCTTTGGCAATCCGGGCCAGCAGGGAGAGGCACGCCGGCGACAGAAACGCAAGCACAAATCCGCTGATGGAGCGAATGTACAGCAAATGCCACGGGTCTGTGACCATAGATTGAAATAAGAGGATGATCCCTGCTACAATCAGGCTAAAGATGATGAAAAGCTTGCTGCCGTATTTGTCCACACCGTAGCCGGCAATTAAATTTCCGGGCAGATGCGTGATCGAGTATACGCCCATAATCAAGCCGATAAAAGAAGGCGCCGCGCCCAGGGACAAAGCGAAAGGGGACAAGATCGGATACTGCGCGTGCAGATCGAAAAACGCAACAAACATAAACAAATATAACCAAATCGCCGTTCTCAAAGATCTCACCGCCCATTTTTAATATGTTGACTCAGGAGTCTTGTCTCTAAGATGTACGCGACTTGTCCGCAGGATATGACCTTTCTGCATAAATGACACATTTCCAAAGAAAGGAGCTTCCGCATGGACTCTATGGTAATCCTGCTGCTGGCGGCCGCGGCCGTGTATCTCCTGTTTCGGTTAAGGCGGTCCATCCGCTCCTCAAGAAATTACGCCGACAAGAGCGGCGAAATCCAGAAAAAGTTAGCGGAATTAAGGAAAAAAAGAGATGAACAATAACGATGCGCTGTAGTATGATTAGGAAGGTACTTTTTTTAATAATGGAGGGATTTTCGCTTGGATCAATGGATTTCTTTCGCGCAGGACCGCTGGTATTTGCTCATTGCGGCGATCATTGTTCTTTTTATCGTTATTGGAATCGTTAAAACGATCATGAAATGGATACTTGTTATCGTCATTGTCGGGGCTCTGGTCGTATATGGAGCCAATTATAAGGATAAGCTGCAAAGCATAGGAGCAAGCGTTGTCAGCCAGGTGGGCGACGAGGTGAAAGACAAAGCCGTAAGCGCATTGGCCTCCGAAGCCAAGGACGCGCAGTTCAAGGCGAATCCGGACGGCTCCTTTTTGATCACGACCAAAAGCTTGAAGGTCGAGGGAAAAGCGGGCTCGGAAGAAGTGAAAGTTACCTTTATGGGAACAACGTTTACGATGAACGCGAATGCGGCGATCAACGCATTTGTGGAGCAGGCGCAAAAAAATGCCAAGCCTTAGCTTAAAATAGGAGGGAAATCTTATGGCGGATATGATGCTCGCAAAATGGACAACAATTAATCTCATATCGATCGCCATTGTTTTAACGTTTGCGGCCGCTGTCATACAGGGCTTTTTCCGCGGCGGCTCCGGTTCGGCCAAGCATCTCGTCTACATGGTCGTCGAAGGGCTCACGGTTATCATCAGCATGTTTTTGGCGTGGAAGAGCGTGCAGCTCGTTTCCCCGCTTATTCAAACCTGGCTCAAGTCGCAAAATTTGCGGCTGCCCGCCGGGGAGATCACGATGTGGCAGCAGATTTACTATACGGCGGTAACGAGCATCCGCGATTTTCCGCTGCTCCGGTTCGGCGTGCTGTTTTTGCTCGGCTATATGATCGTGAAGCACATTTTGTATCTTTTGTTCGAGCCGGTTGCCCGCTATTGGCTGGCCGGACGTCATCCTTACGGCGCGGGTCGGAGATCGCTGCTCAGTTCTTTGGCCGGCGGGGCTATAGGCGCCGTTGCGGGATTCGCCAGGGCGCTGATGCTGATCGCGGCGCTGTTTATTTTTGCAACCTTGTTCCCACATTCGCCGCTCACGTCGTACATTCAATCGTCGCAGATGTATCAAAAGGGCGCGCAAGAAGTCATCTCACCTTTCACGGGCGACTTTATTGCCGACAAGGTTCCTGTATTTACCAGGGCGGTCGAAAATGAGTTCTCGAACATTTTGCAGCGCAGATACGAGGTGCTGGACGCCAATATACCGGACAACATAGCCGAAGCGGCCAAGGAAGTGACGGCCCCCGGCAAATCGGACGAGGAGAAGGCGCGGCTCCTGTACAAATGGGTCGGAACTCGGGTGCAGTACGATTGGGACAAGGTGAGGCTGTATGAGGATCAGCGCATCTGGAAGGAGCAGACGCCGGAAGATACGTTTAGCACCCGCAAGGGCGTATGCATCGATTATTCCAGATTGTACGCGCTGATGGCGCGGTCCGTCGGGCTCGATGTGAAGGTCGTGACCGGTCTCGGCTACGACGGCAGGGGCAGCTACGGGCCTCATGCCTGGAACGAAGTTTACTTGAAGGAATCGGAGCGCTGGGTGCCGCTTGATTCGACTTGGGTTGCAAGCGGAGGCAACTGGTTCAACCCGCCGAATTTCGATCAAACGCACATTAAAGAGGCATAGCAAAAATATAGCGGATTCGCCGGAAGCCAGCCTTTCCACTCAAAGGGCGCGGCTTCTTTTTTCCTCCTAAGCAAGTGTGGTACACTTAATAGCGGAATTGTTAATATGATTATGAGCAGCATCATGAAGGAGATCCAATGCGACAACCCATTCGGCAGTATAAAATGATATATTTCGATGCAGGCGACACCCTGCTGATGATTCCCGCAGCTCAAGCCATCTTGAAGCAGTATTTGGCGGATCGTTCCCTGGACAGGGATGAAGCGCACATCGGTGAACTATTCGCGGAAGCTTTTCGTCTATTTTATTACGGGAAGAAGACGGATTCTTTTGAAGCCTGCACCCCGGAATCCGACCGCGCATTTTGGGTGGACCTGTATAAATACGTGCTTCACAAGCTGGACGCGCATGCAACCTGGACGGCTGACGAAATACATGCTTGCTGCCACGAACTCTACGATATTTATACGGCGCCGGAGTACTATGAGCTGTTCGACGACGTCATTCCGTGTCTGGAACGTTTGCGGGATATGGGTTTCCGGCTTGGGATCGTCAGCAATTTTGCTCCTACGCTTAAAGCGATTTTGGCAAGCAAGGGCATTTTGCATTTTTTCGAGCCCGTGATCGTATCCACGGAGGTCGGTCTGGAGAAGCCGGACCCGGCGATTTTTCATTTGGCCCTGAAGCTGGCGAATATCGATCCCCGGGACGTTCTCTATATCGGAGATCATGAGACCAACGATATTTGGGCGCCGAGCCAGGCGGGCATCGATGCCGTAAAAATACTTCGCTACGACTACCACACGGGAGAAGGCATCCGCTCTTTGCTTCAACTGTTCGAAGAACATGTCAGTGTGTGAGAAAGGATTGAAAAGCAATGAAGTCATCGGCAGCGATGGATGACCCGAAAAAAAGCGAGATCACCAAGAAGCGGCACTTTTCCTTACGCATCAACATCTTTTTCTTTTTGACATTTGTGCTGTTTTCCATCCTGATCGTGCGGCTGGCGATTTTGCAGTTCGTGCAGTACAAGGAGCTGAAAGCGGCCGAAAATACGAACACGAACACGAAAACGAAAATTGCCCCGATCCGCGGCAATATTTACGATTCCAACAAATCGCCGCTGGCCTATACGATTCCGATCCAGTCGCTGTTTTTCCGCATCGAGCCGGGGCAGCAGAACAAGGATGACTTGATTTCGCTCGCCAACAAGCTGAAGGACGTTTTCGACAAATACGGCAAGCCGGACGCCAAAAAGCTGACGGCTGCGGACATCATCCTTTCTATGGATTTGGGCTACGACATCAACAAAAAGGATACGAAGCCGCCGAGTTATTTTCAGGTCCCGCGCAGAATCAAAGCCGACTTGTCCCAGGCGGAAATCGCGTATTTGCTGGAGCACCGGGACGAGTACAAATGGCTGGAAGTGAACGAGGAAAGCATCCGCACGTATGAAATGGATGACGACGGGAAAACGACGATCGCCACGCAGTTGATCGGGTACTTAAAGTCGTACTCCACGCAGACGGCGAGAGATATGTATAAGGACAACCCGGAAAAGTCCGAATACTTGGATGCCGAGAACGTAGGGTTTGACGGGATCGAGCGGATGTATCAGGATGAGCTGCGGGGGACGAACGGCAGCAAAGTTTATCCGGTTGACGCAGTCATGCGAATTATCGGAAGAGCGACCGTAACCGCACCGGTCAAAGGGAACAACCTGTATTTGACGATCAACAAGGATGTGCAGAAGACAACGGAAAAAGAGCTTGAGGATCATATCAAATCTTTGCAGAGTCCTTCCAATGCGGGCAATCCTTATTTGAAGTGGGGGACGAACGCCGCGTCGGGCTTTGCGGTAGCGATGGAAGTCGATACGGGACGCGTAGTCACAATGGCCAACTATCCCGACTATAACGCGAACGTGTGGACCGGCGGGATTTCTCAGAACGACTACGACGAAATCGGCACCTATATATCCAACGGCTCGATTACGACCGCAAAGACCAAATATCCGACCGAAAAGGAAAATGCGAAGCATCCGTCGTCCATCGTGTTTATGGGCTCTACGATCAAGCCTCTATCCGTGCTAATCGGTTTGAAAGAGAAGCTGAATGCAAGCGATTATTACTACGACACCGGTTCCTTCAGTTTCGGCAAAACAGGCAGCGCAAGTACGATTACAAACTCCGATAAGGCGGCATACGGGGAGCTGAACGCATCTACGGCCATTGAACATTCGTCCAACACCTACATGTCGGCAATGATCGGTATTCCGTTCTACAAAAAATATGGCGGAGAAACTCAGGCGGTGACCGATAAATGGGCGGAGTATTTGGCGAAATTCGGCATCGGCGTTAAAACGGGAAGCGGACTTCCCGGAGAAATTGCCGGATCGAACGACTTTGCCAAAAACGCCAAAAAAGACAGCTACCAATCGGCCATGGTCTATGCTTCCTGGGGACAGAACGAGAAGACGACTACGCTGCAGCTTGCGCAATACGCGGCGACGCTGGCTAACCGCGGAAAGCGGATGAAGCCGCTGTTTGTAGATGAGATCAGAAGCTATGAAGGGCAGCTGGTGAAAAAAATCGAGCCGGAAGTGCTGGACGATTCGTCGACGATGTTCTCCAGCAGCGATTGGAATACAATCGTCCACGGTATGAAGAGCGGTGCCGAAGGCATCGATGACCTGCCTTTCAACGTGGCGCGCAAGACGGGGACGTCCACTCAAGTCGTATCCGGAGGCACTGTCGAAAATGCGGTGTTCATCGCCTTCGCACCTGTCGAGAATCCGAAGCTGGCCGTAGCTGTCGTCGTGCCCGAGGGCGGTTTCGGACGCTACGGCGCCTCTCCGATCGCGGCGAAAATATTCTCCGCATACGATGCGGCGAATGACGGGATTTTGACGAAACTCGGCGGCGGCAAGAGACCGTGGTAAGGATGGCAGTGAATCAAGAAGCGTGCTTTGGCGCGCTTCTTTTCTTGTATTTAGGGGGCCACGTTGGAGGACGGCTGGCCGGAGCAGCAAAAGGCAGAAGATGCATGTTCTAGACTGTCGAAAAATTCGACCGCGGGGCCATCAAGAAATCCATCCGCCCGAGCCGATAGCGTAAACTGCCATGCCGTGTGCAGAAAGCCTGAAATAGTCAAAGTGACAAGAAATCCATACGCCTGAGCGGATAGCGTAAATTGTCTTGCCGTGCGCAGAAAGCCTGAAATAGTCAAAGTGATAAGAAATCCATACGCCCGAGCCGATAGATTAAATTGCCGCGCCGCGAGCAGAAAGCCTGAAATAGACAAAGTGACAAGAAATCCACACGCCCGAGCCGATAGAGTAAATTGCCGCGCCGCGCGCAAAAAGCCTGCAATAGTCAAAGTGACAAGAAATCCACACGCCTGAGCCGATAGCGTAAATTGCCTTGCCCCGCGCAAAAAGCCTGCAAAAGTGCATCTTTTTGCTCGTTCATTCGCCTGCAGCGACAAATTCCTGCAATTGTGCAGGTTTTTTGCCGCACGAAAGGGCTCGGGTTCATTTTGGTCGAAAATTCCTGCACAATTGCAGGCTTTTCATTGAAATGAAGCAATTTCAAGGAAAAAAACTGCACTTTTGCAGGTTTTCTCCCTGTCCAGCCGCTCCTTACCCCCTCGCCGAGCAGCGCCACAACCTGTATGGGAGGGGCGCGTTGGGGAGAAGCGGCAGCGCCTCCCTGACTTTTGCGAGTTTCAGAATCGGCAAGTATCGCCCCGACCGCCGGCGTACAACGCAACACCGCGCGGGCTGGGAGCTGCACGCGCGGTGTTACGCTATTTTGCCGACAAGGCCGGCTTTTCCGCCAAAGTTCTTGGCACATTCCGCCTGCCCGGACATATGATAAAAGCACGAGGAAGCTTTTACCAAAAAGTTGCCTTGAGCAAACATTTATGCACAATGGAAAAGGCGGTGAGTCGCGGTGAAAAAAGTCCGCTGGTCTTCATCTCTCAAACGGCTGATCATTACGTTCATATTTTTATAAGATCCGAATTGCCGGGATCGAGCCGGGTTCCTCCATCTTCATTTCCAGTATGGACGGCAGTTATGGTATACTAATGTATCGATAGTCCGACTGATTTTTGAATGCAAGTGTGGAGGAGTGAGTTTCACCATGTGCGGTATTACCGGCGTAGTTTATTTTGAAGATAGAGAACCGTCCGTTCCCATGCTGGAGCAAATGACGGATGTCATCGTGCACCGCGGGCCGAATGACTCCGGATTTTGGACGGATAATCGGATAGGACTCGGCTTTCGCAGACTGTCGATTATCGATATCCAGGAGGGGCATCAGCCTCTGACGAACGAGGACGAATCGGTCTGGATTATTTTTAACGGGGAAATTTACAATTATAAAGAGCTGCGCGGCATGCTGATCGGGCGCGGACATCAGTTCCGCACGCACAGCGATACCGAGGTTATCGTTCATCTTTACGAAGAATATGGCGAGGAATGCGTCAAGCATATGCGCGGCATGTTCGGATTTGCGATCTGGGACAAAAAGAAGAAGCAGCTGTTCGGCGCGCGCGATCATTTCGGCATTAAGCCGTTTTACTATCATTACAACGACCGCCAGTTTTTATTCGGTTCGGAAATAAAGAGCTTGCTGGCTGCGGAAGGCATGAACCGGCTGATTCACACGGACAGCCTGCTGAATTATTTGACTTTTCAATATGTTCCTGAGCCTAACACGATGTTTCACGGCATTCAGAAGCTGCCTCCGGGGCATTATGTCAAAGTCGGCTTCGACGGTGAAATGTCGATACATAAATATTGGGACCCGATGTTCGAGCCGGAAGACCGCCCGTTCGACGAATATGTCGAGCAAATTCGCGAGACGCTCAAGGACTCGGTTGCTCATCATATGGTCAGCGATGTGGAACGCGGGTGCTTTTTGTCCAGCGGCATCGATTCCACCGCGATCGCTACCCATATGCGGAACATCGAGCCGATCCGCACGTTCTCGGTAGGCTTCGAAGGGCCGAACAACGAAACGCCGATCGCGGCGCAAACCGCTGCCGCCCTCGGAACGGAGCATTACGATAAAATCATTACGCGCGACGATTTCTTCAGCACGCTGCCGAAGGCGATCTGGCATCAGGACGAGCCTGTCGCGGATCCTTCGGCCATCGCGCTGTACCACGTCGC
Source organism: Paenibacillus sp. sgz302191 (assembly GCF_057749925.1). Taxonomy (NCBI): domain Bacteria; kingdom Bacillati; phylum Bacillota; class Bacilli; order Caryophanales; family Paenibacillaceae; genus Paenibacillus; species Paenibacillus sp. sgz302191. Next base: position 92,012 of record NZ_JBYLHY010000005.1, on the reverse strand, counting down.
ACAGCTGGCCAGAGAGCATGTGACGGTCGTGCTGTCCGGCGAAGGCGCGGACGAGTTGTTCGGCGGCTACCGCATCTACCGCGAGCCTTTGTCGCTGAGCCCGATCGAGCGGCTGCCGTTGTCGGTGAAGCGGATGCTGCACCGCTTCGCCCGCATGCTGCCAAGCGGCATGTCCGGCCGCAACTACTTGCTGCGCGGCACGACGCCGCTGGAAGAGCGTTTTATCGGCAACGCGAAAATTTTTACCGAGGACATGAAAGCCGAAGTGCTCCGCCTGGATAGCGAGATGCTGCGGTCGTACAAAAATCCGCTGCAAATCGCCGCCGACTACTACGGCAAAACGAAGCACCTAGATCCGGTCAGCCGGATGCAGTATATCGATATGAATTTGTGGATGCCCGGCGACATTTTGATGAAAGCCGACAAAATGACGATGGCCCACTCCCTGGAGCTGCGCGTTCCGTTTTTGGACAAGGAACTGTTCGAAGTGGCGCGCCGCATTCCGGCGAAATACCGCATCGCAAACGGAACGACCAAATACATTTTCCGCAAAGCGATGGAAGGCATCATTCCGGATTTCATTCTGAATCGTCCGAAGCTGGGCTTCCCTGTGCCGCTGCGCGATTGGATGAACGGCCCGATGGGGGACATGCTGCTCGAACAAATCAAAGCCAGCGGCATCGAAGATTACATCAATATCGACACCGTAGAGCGCATGCTGCAAAAGCACCGCAGCGGCCAGGGCGACTATGCGCGCCGCATATGGACGATTTATATTTTCGCCTTGTGGCACGTGACCTATTTGGAAGAATTGCCGAAAAAGACGGCAGCAGCTTATTAAACGGGAGGCGCATATGGGAAACTACAAATTGCTGGCGCTCGACATGGACGGAACGCTGCTTACGGAAGACAAAGAGATAAGCGCGGAGAACAAAAAAGCGATCGCCGCAGCTCTTGAAGCGGGCGTGACGGTCATTTTCTCGACCGGCCGCGGCGTGCAGAGCGCGATGCCTTATGTGACGGAACTCGGTCTCAAGACGCCGATGGTTACGGTCAACGGCAGCGAGGTATGGGAAGCGCCGGGCAAACTGCACAGCAGGAAGCTGCTCTCCGTAGATCTCGTGCGCAGTCTGCACGAAATTGCGGTACAGCACGATACCTGGTGGTGGGCGTACGCCGTCGACGGTATCTATAACCGTGACAACTGGGCGGAAGACCTTGCAAGCCATCAATGGCTGAAATTCGGTTATTACACCGAAGACGAGGCGGCATTGCGGCAGGTTCGCCGGATAGTGGAGAGCTGGGGGCAGCTTGAGGTTACGAATTCCCATCCGTGCAACATCGAGCTGAATCCGCTTGGTGTGAACAAGGCGAGCGGGGTTGAAGCGGTATGCGGCTTGCTCGGCATTGGGATGTCGGAAGTGATCGCGATGGGCGACAGCGAGAACGACATTGCCATGCTCACCGCCAGCGGCTTGGGGGTAGCGATGGGCAATGCGCAGGAAGGCGTCAAGCGGATTGCCGATACGACCACAGCGACGAACGAAGAGCACGGGGTTGCCAAAATAATTTATGAATATATCCTGAAATAGGAGTTCGTCAAGCATGGTTGTGACAGGCTGGATTTTGGTTATACTGCTGTTTGCCGTGGGTATGGCCGGTGCGGTCTATCCGGTGCTGCCCGGCGTGCTGGCGATCTATGGCGCTTTTTTCGTCTACGGTCTGATGATCGGTTTTGAGCCGTTCGGTGTTTCGTTCTGGCTCATTCAAACATTAATCGTCGCGGTCATCATGGTGGCGGATTATGCGGTCAGCGCGATGGGCGTCAAAAAATTCGGCGGCTCAAGGGCCTCGGTAATCGGAAGCACCGTCGGCCTGATTGTCGGCCCTTTTGTTATTCCGGCATTCGGCATCATCCTCGGCCCGTTTATCGGCGCCGTTATCGGGGAAATGATCATCGGGACCGGGTGGCAAAAAGCGCTCGGCGCCGGGGTCGGCTCGGTGGTTGGCTTTTTCGCCAGCAGCGTAGTTAAGATCGTGCTGCAGTTGGCTATGATCGTTGTTTTCCTCATCTGGATTTTTCATAACTAAACGATTGGGAGAGAAGGAACGGACGTTGACGAAGGAAACAAAAGACTCGCTCGTAAAAGGGACGCTCATTCTCACCGTGGCCGCGCTTGTAGCGCGGTTTCTCGGCGTTTTTCAGCGTATTCCGCTGGTGCATTTGCTGGGAGATGCGGGCAATGGAAGCTATTCCATCGCATTCAGCCTGTATTCGACCTTGCTTGTCATTGCGACCGCGGGAATTCCAAGCGCATTAAGCAAAATGATATCGGAAAAAAACGCGCTCGGCAGGCAGGCCGAGGCCGCGCGCATTTATAAAGCCGCCATCTGGTTCGCGCTGGTTGCGGGGGTTGTCATGACGGCTCTGCTTTACGCATTCGCGCCGCTTTATGCGGAAACGATCTCCCGCGGCGGCGAGAACGCGACTTTGGCGACGCGGGCCATCGCGCCCGCGCTGCTCATGTTCCCGCTGATCGCCATCATGCGGGGCTATTTTCAGGGCAGGCAAAATATGATGCCGAACGGCATTTCCCAGGTCGTCGAGCAGGTATTCCGGCTCGTGACCTCGATTGCTCTGGCCTATTTCCTGCTGCAAGCCGGCCTGGGCTGGGCTGTAGCCGGAGCCTCCTTCGGCGGCGTTGTCGGCGGTGCCGCAGCGCTTGCGGTTATGCTGTATTTTGCGCTGAAGCTGAGGCGCCGGGATGCAGCAGCCGCAGAAGCGGCGCCCCGCCAAACCGCAGCGGCTACTGTAGAGGCTGGGGGGCCTGTGCCTGAGCTGCCGCGGTACCGGGAAATTTACCGGAATCTGCTGCGGCTGTCGATTCCGATCGTTTTGTTCTCGATGACGGTTCCGCTCGTATACAACATCGATACCTCGATGATTATTCCGCTGCTGGAAGGCAAGATCGGCGCGCAGGAAGCGCTCGGACTTGTCGGCATTATGGGCGGACGGGCCCAATCGCTGGCGGGTATTCCGATCATTTTGGCCGTCGCGCTCAGCCAGTCGGTTGTGCCGATTATTTCGGCGGCTTACTCCAGAAAAGACTTGACGCAGGTCAGCAGCCAGACGTCGCGCGTGCTTCAGTTGGCTATTTTGTCAGGGCTGCCTGCCGTGCTGATGATCAGCATTGCCGCCAGACCGCTGGATCTGATGCTGTTCGGCTATGAAGATTCGGCCTACGGGATCGCCCATGGCCCGCATATGATTTCGCTGTTGACGTTAAGCGCGATGTTTCAGGTCATCATGCAGACCTCGGGAGCCGTCCTCATGGGGATGGGCCGGATGAAGCCGCTCATCGTTCATGTCGTAATCGGCGTAGCGGTGAAGCTGGCGGGAAGCTTGCTGCTGTCGCCTTTATGGGGGATATACGGGATTACGGCGTCCACCGGGCTTTGTTTTATCGCCATGAGCTGGCTCAACATTCGTGCCATCCGCAAGGAAGTGGCCTTCACCGTGCTCGGCAGACGAACCGCCGGCCTTGCGCTGACAATCGCCGTAATCGCGGTCTGCGGTCTTGGCATAGAATGGCTGACCCATCACTATGTCCAGTTGTTCGCCTGGTACCGCATGAATGCCGCCGTCAATTCCGTCATTGTGTGCGCAGTAACGATAGCGCTGTACCCGCTCATGCTGCTGGCGACCCGCGTCGTGACGAAAGACGACGTCAAAAGCTTTCCCGCGCCGCTGCAAAAGCTCATCGGCAAAGCCGGACGCCTGCTCGGCCGCGCCTAAGCTTTACAGCTCCGGCAGCGCTTGCTCCGCTGCGACGGCGAGTTCGATTTTGTTCAAGCCGAAGCAGGCTTCGGCTGTCATCTCGAACTCGAAGGGCACGGGAATCGGCCGCATGTGCATGACCGGCTTGCGGTAATCGGCGAACCAGTCTCCCGGTTCGACGGGCGCAAGCAGCCGGTCGGGCCACGCCCGGGGCAGCGCCGGACTATAAAAGGGATCGGCCCCCTTTTTCAAATGAAGGCCGCTCAGCTTCTCCTCGTATTTTCCGGCAGGAGGGGCTTTTTTGACGCTTGTGAAAAGCTGGGGCCAATAGTCCGACCGGGAGGCGGTATGAGGAGTCTCCGCGGCAAACTTCAGCACGCCTTGATGGACGACGGGGATGCCGTACAGGATCGCATACAAGCTTTTTCCGAATTCGATGCGTTCGTTTAAGTTGCTGAAATTTTCCAGAGTCAGACCGGCCAGGCGGGGGTGAGGATGCACAGGCGATTTGGCGCCAAGCGGGGCCAGGTAAGGGAAGAACACCTGATTCAACTGCAGCCAGGCTTGCGTTTTAAAAGCGGGCGTGTCCAGCACAGTCTGCTTGTAGTGACGATTCCGGACGATTCGCTGTTCGATGTAATTTTGCTCGTTTATGATCAGGGCGATCGTCAGAGGGATGGGCTCCTTGTGCCTCCAGTAATCGTTCCAGACAGCCTCCATAAACGCGGATACGCCGAAATGAGGCAGTAAATGAAACAAGCTGCGCCCCCGCTTTTTGCTCTCGGCATACAGCAGCAGCTGTGGGTACGCATCGCGGAAAATAAGCGCGTTCGCCCGTTCGAGGAAAGCGAATGTATGTTCGGCATGAATTTGTGACAGCAAACGCGGGAGCAGCTCGCCTCGCAAATCCGTCATGCACCACCCGCCGTTGCGCGATACCATATGGGCGAGCAGCGCCCAATGCAGCTCGGGGTGCTCCTGATAAACCGCCCAGTACGCTTGCGTGCGCGTTACATTGTTGCGGTTTTTTCGCTGAACAAGCTCTTTCAGGCTGCTGACCAAAAGCTTTTCTTGCGAAGCAAGAGGAGGGAGAGCGGCGCCGTCCTGCTGCAGCCGAAGCCGGAGCTTCAAGCTGTGCTCCAGGCGCCGGATCGTCTCGGGAGAAAGGGGCATCCGCCCGGCCGCCGTTTCCGCGGCTTTCATCGAGTACATCAGTGTGGACGCTTTGTTTTTGAACATTTGCAGCAGCAGCCTGGGGAGCCGCACTGCTTTGTCTACAAACCCGCCCATGCCTCCGCTTCGCTTATCGGCGGAATTCGCCACAGTCATCCCTCCGTTCCTTGAGCCTGAGCTGCATAGATGAGGCCACAAATTATTGTGCGCTCATTCTTTAAAGGCTATGTTGAAAGCGGAAATAAATTTCCGGCGGAGCCGGCGAAAATCCCGCTTATACGCGGGGGTCAGGGGAGCATTTGGCGGCACCCCGCGACCGCAAGTTCTGCGCGGCACACTGTTTCGTTTGAGGAGTGGCGAAAAAGTGGCATCCGTGCAGCGCGCTCCCGAATACGGGTAAACCACGTTAGCGGTAATTAAATAAACTGCCGGCAGCGCTCAGGAAAACCTGCAAGAGCATAACCCGGACGCTGGGAGGCAGCACAGCAACTTGGCTAAGGGGAGAAAACCTGTTAAAGTCGTACTGCCGAGAAACTCACTCACTAGGAGAGAGTACATCAGCACGGCTGCGGGAGAAATCCCTGCCCAGTACCCCCCCCCCAATGCCAGAGTCGATGGCATCATCTGCCTACCCAGAAGCCCCACGTCAGAGCCGATGGCACCATCTGCCTACCCAGAAGCCCCACGTCAGAGCCGATGGCACCATCTGCCTGCCCAGAACCCCCACGTCAGAGCCGATGGCATCATCTGCCTACCCAGAACCCCCACGTCAGAGCCGATGGCACCATCTGCCTGCCCAGAAGCCCCCGCGCCAGAGCCCAATTGCACCATCTGCCTGGTTGTACTCAAAAAAACCTGCAAAAGTACAGTTTTTGCTCAGTTGATACGCGGGCCACGGTAAAATTGCTGCAATTGTGCAGGCTTTTCGCCACGAACATGGGGCTCTGACCATCTGTAATCAAAATTCCTGCACAATCGCAGGCTTTTCGTCAAAATGAACCATTTTTACGGAAAAAACCTGCACTTTTGCAGGTTTTTCCCGCCAAGCCGCTTTGTCCTCCCACTTCAGGGCTGCAACCTGTGCAGTATCCAATGATTAAAAACGATCTGACATTCTTGCCTGTCAGACAACTTGCAGAAATACTGGGTGTTAAAGTTGACTGGGATGGAAGCACAAGGACCGCAACGTTTGCGAAAAAAGAATAGATTTATTTCGAATTTACCAGTCTCTCTAAACGCAAAATAAACCTCCATCCCCACTTTTAAGCGCACCGCTCGCAATCACGCTAACGCAACGCGCACGGTTCTCGCGACCCGCGGTTCTCGCAAGCGTAACGCACACGGCTCTCACGGCGAGCGGTGGGGCGCTGCATGACGGCGGCTGGCCGCATGCAGTGGTTTTGGAGGTTTATTCGTGTTGTTTCCGCACAGCGCAGGTACGCTACTCGGTGTCGTCGGATGGGCGCGAAGCTGGAGCCGCCGTATCGGGAACAGCTCCCGGCTTCGGCAGGCGGCCCGCGCGATGGAGCGCGTCGCGCAGCACGTATTCGATATGGCCGTTCACGCTGCGGAATTCATCTGTAGCCCATCGCTCCAATGCTTCGTACAATTTTGGATCGAGCCGGAGCGGGAAATTCTTTTTTGGAGCCATAGCTCTGTACCGTTAGTACAGCGTACCGGTATTGATGACCGGGCTCGCCGAGCGGTCGGATACGATCGCCACGAGCAAATTGTTGATCATCGCCGCTTTTTTCTCTTCGTCGAGATGTAATCCTTCGGCTTCCAACTGGCTGATCGCCATTTGAACCATGCCTACTGCGCCTTCCACGATTTTTTGCCGTGCGGAGAGAATGGCGGAAGCCTGCTGGCGCTGAAGCATGGCGCTGGCGATTTCCGTCGAGTAGGCCAGATGGGTAAGACGGGCTTCCAGCACTTCGACGCCTGCGACGGAGAGTCGTTCCTGCAGCTCCAGGCTCAGTTCGGCTGCGACTTCGTCGGCATTGCCGCGCAGCGAATAGCCCTCGCCTTCATAGCGGTCGTACGGGTATTTGCTGGCGACGTGGCGCAAAGCGGCTTCGCTTTGAATTTCCACGAACTTGTCGTAACTGTCGACTTCGAACAAAGCTTTGTACGTGTCGACAACTTTAAACACGACGACGGCCGCAATCTCGATCGGATTTCCTTCGACATCGTTGACTTTCAGCTTCACGCTGTTAAAGTTGCGGACCCGCAGCGAAATTTTCTTTCTTGTCGAGAAAGGAACGATGAGCCAAAGCCCGCTTTTGCGGATCGTGCCGGAATATTTGCCGAAAAAAGTAATGACGGACGCCTCATTCGGCTGAACGATCGTGATCGTCGTACTGAACAGGAAGCCGAGGATGGAAACAATGATGCCGGGAGCGACCGATCCCAGGGCGAGCAGCACGATGCCGATACCAACAGCAATCAACGACAAAACGAAACCAAGAAATCCGTTTACAGACCAAGCTTTTGCTTCTTTCATGAGTTCCAACTCCTTACGCAATAAAGTTTATATTAATTTGATATTTTTATGATATCACTTTTTACTTTTAATGTAAATACATCAAAAATAATTTAAGCAATTGTGATAATAATTATCATTATTGATTACACTATGAGGTAGACATAGAATGCGGATTTTACCGACGCAGTAAAAAGAAAGAAGGAACCACGAGGTCCCTTCTGACGGATTCCATCTTATTTAGTTTCAAAAGTTTTGCAGTCGGTTTCTCCGGAAGTGTCCGCGTTTTTTGCAGCGTGGTTCACAATGTAAATGGACGATGCGGTGCATTTGTTCTGGTTAGCCCAGTAGCGGCAGGAATCTACTTCGCACAAAACGTCTTTGGCCATAATCGCTCACCTCCTCGCGCCAAAAGCTGCAGCACAAAACGTTCTTCCCGAACCAGGTGGCTCTGATTCGTACAGGCGATTTTGCGCTGTATATAGTATGGACAAAATGACGCATAAAAATAGGATCATTTGTAAATTTTTAAAAAGAAGAAGCCGCTTGTCCTTTCTGGGGCTCCATTCCCGGCTTCAATCCCTTGACACTGCCGTTCGGTCGTGATATACCTAAGTAAATTCCAATGCAATGAGGTGGATATCATGCGTAAAATTTCGAACGAAGAACAGTTTCAGGAGCTGATCGCGCAGCCTTCCTTAACCGTAGCCGTTTTCAAAACTACCTGGTGCAAAGATTGCCATTATATCGAACCTTTTATGCCGGACATCGAGCAAGCATATGCGGACCGCATTGCTTTTATCGAGCTGGATCGCGATGAGGTGCAGGATTTGTGCGAGCAATTGAACATTCTCGGCATTCCGAGCTTTATCGCTTTCCGCGAAGGGCAGGAATTGGTTCGCTTTGTCAGCAAGCTGCGCAAAACCCGGGAAGAGATCGAGCAGTTCCTGGACCGCGCCGTAGAAGTATCGGGTGCGCTGGCCAAATAAGGCGCCTGCTGCCCGGATCATATGGAAAGACGGCTCCCGGAAGGAGCGCCCGCTATCGATGCATGATTGTCGGCGGACGGTTCCCGGGGCCGTCTTTCTTTATTTTTCGCGGCCTGACGGTTTCAAGGCTTTGTAACATTTGCGAATGGATTTGCCCGTCAATTAAGGCTATAATTGAAAACGGATAGTACGATTCGACACATCTTTTGGAACAATGACATTCAAAGTAGGTGCCATGATGCAGCAAAAAATAATTCAAAGATTTGCGAATCTCTCGGCAATCGGCATGTTTCTGATTCTGGCCATGGGCGCGCTTGTTACTAAAGCCGATGCAGGCAGAGGCTGCGGAGACGAATGGCCGTTATGCCACGGGCAATTTGTGCCGGCGCACACGATCTCTTCGTTTATCGAATACAGCCACAGGCTCGTTGTCGGCATCGTTACGCTGGTGCTGATCGTTACGTTTTACCTCGTATTTCGCTATGTGAAGCGAAGCGACGCCAAATGGTTCATTACCGGCACAGTCGTGATGACGCTGATCCAGGCGGCTATGGGAGCTATGGCTGTCGTTTGGCCGCAGTCTTCCGTCGTGCTGGCGCTCCATTTCGGGCTCTCGCTCCTGGCCTTCGCTTTCTCGCTGCTGCTCGCACTTGTATTTACGCCTTACGGGCAGTATCAAGGCAAGGGAATCGTCAAAAGCGGGTTTACAGCGCTTGTCTGGGTTACGACCGTGTATACTTATGTCGTCGTATATTTGGGAGCTTTCGTGCGCCATACGACATCGTCCGGAGGCTGTACCGGCTGGCCGCTGTGCAACGGTCAGGTCATTCCCGAGCTCAGCGGAGCGACCGCCATCGTCTTTGCCCACCGCGTAGCCGCGCTGCTGCTGTTCATATGCATTTTGGTTCTGTACCTTCGGGCGAAAAGACAATATGGCGAAGCGGATACGATGTTTCTGGGCAGCAAATGGGCGCTTATTTTCGTCCTGCTGCAAATACTGAGCGGCGCCGTAGTTACCTGGTCGATGGGCAACGAGCTTGCTTACTTATTGACCGGCATGGTCCATGCGGTTATCGTAGCCTGTTTGTTCGGTTTCCTCAGTTATCTATGTGTTTTGACGCTTTATTACCGCAAAGAGAAAAACTAAGCCGTGCCATGGAAGCCTTCGTAAGAAGGCTATTTCCATGCTAAGGCGAATAAATTGTACTAAAAGTCGAAAAGGTGGGAACATAGATGGTACCTACAAATTTACGAGCCTACCTCGAAATTTTACGCCGGGAAAATCAACTGATCGAAATATCGGCTCAGGCGCCAATCGTCATCGATGCCCGCATGAAGCCCGGTTACCCGGATGAGCTTGTGCCTCGGGAAGATATCGTGGAATTGGTAGACAACCGCTGGAAGGAATATTTTGCATGAATTCCGGTGATTCGAGCAAGCTTCTCCCACATTTGGGGTTCGTCCTTGTTTACATTCTCTGGGGAATTAACCTGTCTTCGATGAAAATCGGGGGACAGGAATGGGACCCTCTCGTGTTCAACGGGCTCCGTTTTGCGAGTATGATTCCGATTTTGTGGGTATATACTTATTTCTATTATCGATCGCGGAGGCTCAAAGCGCATATCGCCGGCCGCGACTTGCTGCTGATATGCGGTCTGGGCGTTCTGAACGCCGTCGGAATGGAAGCGATGCTGCAGTATGCGCTGCAGTTTTCCAATTCCGCCAACGGCGCTGTGCTGGGCCGGGGCTTTATGCCGGTTATTACCGTGATCATCGCTCTGGTAGCCAGGCAGGTGAAGCTGACATGGCGGATCGCGGTCGGCATACCGCTTGCCCTTTGCAGCGTGATCATTATCGTATCCGGCGGCGCGGAAGGCTTTCATCTGGGCACGGATACGCTGCGCGGCGACATTTTGCTCCTGATGCGGAGCGGGATGGGGGCCGTTTATTTGATCGGCATGAACCGGCTGGTGCAGCGCTATCCGCTGCCGCTGCTGATTTCGCTGGAAATGACGGCCGGCGCCGTGTCGCTGCTGCCTTTCGTGCTGTGGAACGTCGATGGCGCCTACTTGGCCGGCATATCGCAGACCGGATGGATCAGTCTGATCTACACTTCGTTGCTGGCTACGGCGTTAGGTTTTTCCATCCATAACTGGAGTCTGGGCCGTCTGGGACCGTTCAAGTCATCGGCTTACGGATACTTGCTTCCCGTGACGGCGGCGGTGGGGGGAATATTTTTACTGAACGAATCCATCTCCCTGAATCAGTACATCGGCGGTGCGGGCGTGCTTGCCGCGATGTATTTGGTACAGCGCGACCGCGGCCGCGCCGGCAAAGTTTCTTCCGCGCCCCAAAGCGCGAAGCTTTAAAACAACATGGAATCTGAACAATGGGGTGAGGGGTATGCTTAGAATGTTATTTGGCGAGCCCAAACGTTCGGATAGCGGGCTGTTGCTCGAAGCAGGCGATGCGGTGAGGAGCTATATCCGCTCCCTGCAGGCCGGAGGCCGCGATGGACATGCTGTTTCAAGCAAAAAGCATCACCGGCTGTCAATCTGGAGCAAAGGGTTCCTGGACGCGCTGGATGAGCTTGAGCAAAGCAAGTACTGCTGTGAACGCTATGCGGCGAACATTCATAAAGCCTATTTGGAGGAAATGAACCCGCAGGAGCTCGAAGATTACCGCCGTTTCGTTTACTTCTACAAAAATGCATTCATTCGCGTGTTTTCCATATTGGACAAGCTGGGAACGTTTATGAACGATTTGTTCGACATGAAGACCGAAGCTGTCAAAAGCCGGTTTTCCTATTTTACCGTACTGCGGCGCATGCATGAGAACCATATACACAGTTCGCTTGAGCTCCAACTCTACAATTTGAAAATGGAATATAAAAGCCCTCTGGACCGCCTGCGGAATCAGCGCAACATGGAGATTCACTACATTAATGCGGAAATGCTGGATGATTTGATGCAAAAGGAGCCTGTTCCCGGCGACCGCATTCACGTAGAAAATGTGAAATCGAACGTGGACGATTTGCAGCAAGGGTTTGACATGGTGTGCCGTACGTTGATCGTGGCTTTTTCGTATATAACGGCAAAGATCGCAAAGGGGTAAGATAACCATGGAACTGAGAGGGCGAACAGCTCTGATTACAGGCAGTGCCAAAGGGCTCGGGAAAATGACCGCGCTTGCGCTTGCGGCGCAAGGCTGCGACGTTGCCGTCAACTATGTAACCAGCGAGGCGGAAGCATCCCGGCTCGTTCAGGAACTGACGCAGCTCGGCGTTCGGAGCATTGCCGTTCAAGGGGACGTCGCCAAGCGCGAGGATATCGTGCGAATTGTGGAAACGGCGGCCTCCGGACTGGGGCCGATCGATATTCTTGTGAACAATGCCGGGCCCTTTTACAGAGAAAGGCGCTTTTTTGCCGACTATAGCATGGACGAGATCGAATATTTGACGCGCGGCAACCTGCTGGGGGTCATGGAGCTCGATCATCTCGTTCTGCCGATGATGAGAGCGCGCCGATGGGGGCGGATCATTCATTTCGGCTTCGGCAAAGCCGCGGAGGCCAGAGGCTGGACGCACCGGGCCGTCTATGCGGCCGCCAAGGTAGGACTCGTTTCCTTCACGAAGACGCTGGCGGAAGAGGAGGCCGAAAGCGGCATCACGGTAAATATGATATGTCCGGGCGATATTCGCGGCCATAACAAAGAGCGGACGATGCAGCAGGCCCGCCTGGAAGCGGACGGCGAAACGCCGGTCGGACGTCCGGGAACGGGCGAAGATGTCGCCCGGGCCATTTCCTTCCTGTGCTCGCCGGACTCGGACTTTATTACCGGCAACATCATGGACATTTCCGGCGGGCTGGACCCGATCCAGCCGCTCCCCGTTTTAAAGCAGCGCAAGCTGGACTCCTAGGAGTCTGTCCGATGCACCACGTAGAAGGTATATATACATGCAAAATGACAGTAATTATGCAGCGTGAACGGAAATATAAGGGTCATTATTCACACCGGCATGCACAAAAGCAGCTCCGCCCGCCAGACTCCTAGCCGCAGCAAAAAGAGCTTACCGCAGAGGTAAGCTCTCTTAATTTTAAAGCTTAGAATACTTGTACGACTTCTTGAACGCCTTCGACTTCTTCAACCAGCGCTCTTTCGATACCGGCTTTGAGCGTGATCGTGGAGCTCGGGCAGCTGCCGCAGGCACCCATCAGCTTCAGCTTAACGATTCCGTCTTCCACGTCGACCAGCTCAACGTCACCGCCGTCGCGTTGGAGAAAAGGACGAAGCTTATCTAAAACTTCAAGGACTTCATCATACATTGTTTCTTTTGTATTTTCAGTCATATTGAATCATCTCCTTTCTTTTATTATTATAGTACAATAAAGTACAAATGAAAATGGTTTTCAAGAAGCATGGAAAATCAAAAGTTAGGTGGATTTGTCCAATGAGACCGATTATTGAATTTTGCGCCAGCAACATGCACCACGGCACAGATAAAGTTATGAAAGCACTTGAGCAAAATCCGGAATACGATGTCGTCGAATACGGCTGTCTTGGCAATTGCGGGCAGTGCTATATGGAACCTTACGCGTTGGTGAATGGCGAAATCGTCGCCGCGGAAAGCGCGGAACGCCTTCTTGACGTTATTATACAAAAAATCGGCGAGCTCGAAGCGATGTACGATCTTCTCGGCGAATAAGCGTCAGCCGAAGTGGTGCTTGGATTTCCAGAGCACACCGCTTTTAATCGCCCGGGCAATTTTGCCGGTCATGAGGGTGCGCTTGCCCATGATGCCGAATCCTGCTTTTTTGCCGAGCGAACCGAGAACCCCTTTGAGCTTGATTTTGCCGAGCCGAGGGGTATCGCCGTTCCAAATCGCCAGCATAACCTCGGCAATTTGCCTGCCCTGCGCTTCGGCCGCCTGAGCGCTCGGAGCGAACGGGAGCGAGGCGCAGTCGCCGACGACGTACACGTCCGGATAATCCGGGATCTGATGGTACCCGTTGAGGATCACACGGCCCTGCTTGTCTTTGGGAACGTTCATAGCTTGAACGATCGGGCTTGGCTGGATGCCTGCGGTCCAGACCGTCACATCGGTTTTGATGATTTCGTCCTGATTGTACAGATCTCCGCCGTCCAGCCGGACAAGCGACACATTCGGTCTGAGCTCAATGTCATGCTCTACCATCCAGTCTCTTACATACTGCTGCAGATTGTTAGGGAAGGAAGACAACAGACTAGCTCCGCGGTCGATCAGACGGATGTTCAGGTCCGGTCTGCTCTCGCGAAGCTCGGATGCCATTTCGACACCGCTTAATCCGCCGCCGATAATCGAGATTTGACCGTATGGCGCGACATCGTTCACCTTTTGATAAGTAGCCCGTGTCTGGCAGAAAGTCTGAATGCTGCAAGAATTCTCCTGGGCGCCGGCGATACCGTGATAACTGTCTACGCAGCCCAAGCCGACAACAAGCCAATCATACGTTAATGGTTCTTTGTCGGCAAACAGTACCTGCTTCTGATCCAAATCCACTTCCGTTACCTCTCCGTAAGTAAGAATCAGGCGAGGATCCACCGGATAGGCAACACGTACGTGCGTCTCTGCAACGGTGCCTGAAGCAAGCGCATAATATTCCGTTTTTAAACCTTGAAATGGACTGCGATCCACCAACACGACAACCGTATCATCGGGCAGCTTCTTTTCCAGCAATTGTAAGGCTATGGTCAACCCGCCATAACCCCCACCGAGAATGACAAACTTTTTCATCTGTGCCAATATCCCTTCTAGTCTCTAGATCTACGTATAATATTATGACTAATAAACCTTTATTTCATTATAAAAGGTATCGCGTTCCACCGGAATGCGGCCGGCGCCTTTGATCAGCCAGACAAGATCGTCCTTGGTCAAGCCCTCGGGCGACGTGGCCCCGGCCGCGTGCGAGATCCGTTCCTTCACGATCGTACCGTGCGCATCGGATGCGCCGAAAGCGAACGACAATTGGGTCAGCTTGGTGCCGATATTAATGAAATAAGCCTTGATGTGCGGGAAATTATCGAGCATCAAGCGGCTGATAGCGATCGTCTTCAGCTCGTCAAAAGCCGGCACGCGGCGCTTAATTCCGGCATTTTTGCTGGCCGGCTGAATCGAATTCGGAATAAATACGAGGAATCCGCCCGTCTCGTCCTGCAGCTCGCGCAGCAGCGTCATATGATGAACGCGCTCCTCCAACGTTTCAATCGAGCCGTACAGCATGGTTGCATGAGTTTTCATGCCAAGCTGGTGCGCTGTACGGTGCACTTCAAGCCATTCTTCCGAAGAGGCTTTTTCCACCCTCATCTTGGACCGGTAGCGCTCAGTTAAAATTTCCGCGCCGCCTCCAGGCAGCGTCGACAGCCCCGCATCCATCAGCGTCTTCAGCACGTCGCGGTAGCTGAGCCCGCTGATCCGCGAGAAAAATTCAATTTCCGCCGCGGTATGCGCCTTAATGGTAACATCGGGATAAGCCTGCTTCAGCTGGCGGATGCAATCCACATAGTATTCGAACGGTACGTGGGGATTATGCCCCTGGCTAATGTGAAACTCCCGCAGCTCCGGATGATAATGCTCCGCAACATACTCCAGCATTTGTCCGGGCGTAAGCGTATAAGCCCCTTCCTCACCCTCATCGCGGCGGAAATGGCAAAATGCGCAGTGCTCCTCGCAAACGTTGGTGAAGTAGAGGCTCATATTCTCGACAAAGTAAACCTTTTTTCCGTTCAAGCGCAGGTTCACTTTATTTGCTAATTGACCAATGGTCGGAAGATCGTCCGACTGATAAAGGAACAAGCCGTCTTCCAGCGATAAGCGTTCTCCGTGCTCCACTTTATCGGCGATTTCGGCCATCCGTTTTTCAGGGTTCGTGATCACGACACTCATGATTTTTCCCTCCCCATCTCAATATAAACCTTTATTATTATAAACCTATGGGCAGAGAGGGGCAATATGTACAGGGCGATAATCTGGCGGCAGACCCCAAACTATTAGCCTTTCCACAACCTGCCATGAAGATATTCCCAATAAGTGAAGATTCCTGTATACTAAATTATTGTGAGAATGTTAGATTAAGGTGATAAAATCGTGCTAACGACTTTCCTAACCGAACCGCAGGAGCGGCTTCATATACAAATCGAACAGCTTAGAGACCAGATGGTGCGGCTTGGCAGTCGGCACGGCCTTATGCATCCCGAAGTTCTGCAGTGCAGCAGAAACCTGGATCAATTGCTGCTCCAGTATTACGCGCTAAGCCGAAACAACAAATGAAGGAACGAAGGACGCCCGAGCCCTTGAGCATTCTTCTCATTAGGAGTATACTTGTTAGTAAGCAATACGAATAGGAGGGATTTCCTAATGATCACGATCAGCGAATCAGCGTGCGATAAAATTAAAGATCTTTTGGCTTCTGAAGAATCACCGAACCTGTTCCTGCGCGTCGGCGTCAAAGCCGGAGGCTGCAGCGGCTACTCTTACGGGATGGGGTTCGACGACGATCAGAAGGATGACGATAAAGTAATGACCATTCATGGCCTGAAGGTCGTCGTAGACGAAGACAGCGCGAAGTACTTGTACGGCGTCGAAATCGACTACCAAGACTCCGGCATGGGCGGCGGCTTCACCATCAACAATCCGAATGCGGTAGCATCCTGCGGCTGCGGACAGTCGTTCCGCACGAAGGAAGAGGACGCAGCGTTAGCGCAGCCTTGCGAGGATTAAGGGTTGTCCTTCTGACACTGAGGCGATAACCGAGGCACCTAGCGATTACGGCCTCCTGACGAAATATTCTACGTGAATATTCCATCAGGAGGTTTTTGTTTTGCATCCGCGGTTAGTTTATTTCAAAGTTGGCAATTGGCGGAAAGTAGGAAACGCGCTTGCAAATGGTTGGCTTATCAAGGTTAAGCGTAACGTGAAATTTGCACTATACATGCGTGATGAGTAGTTTTCGCCCTGAAATCGGCCGAATAACGTCAAAAGCTTAACGCTGTTAAGGCGATCGCTGAAAAACTCGCTGGCCAGGACATCGTCTGGCGGCTGACGGAGCATTTGCGCAGAAAAACTGCAAAAGTGCAGGAATTTTCGGCCGTAGTGGCACGATTGGGAGAAAAGCCTGCGATTGTGCAGGAATTTTTGCCGAAAACGGGTCTGAGCAAGAGTTTGGGCGGAAAAGCCTGCACATTTGCAGGAATATTTTGCATCGAGCCCATCGAGGACGTAAAAAGATGTACTTTTGCAGGTTTTTGCGTGCGGTGCTGATCAGTAATGCGTTAGTGCAGGATTTCTCCGTGATGCTCGATCGGGAAGTGCTGGCGGGTGAGGGGGCGGAAGCGTGGCATGGGACTAGTGAGGGTATGTATGGCGAAAGCTGTGCCCGGTTACGTTATGATTGGGCGAAGAAAAACAAAGTTCCTGTAAAAAATACCATTTTTATAAGATGGATGTAGTTGAGTTTTGCAGGTGCGGCAGGATGCAAGCCCCAAGTGTTGGGAGGATTTTTAGTTGGGAGAACTTTTAATGGTAGAAATACGTAAATTGACTATTCAGGATGCCGAAGCTTTTCGGGACATTCGTTTGCAGGCGCTTGGGGATTATCCCGAATCTTTCGGTTCTTCCCTGGAGGAAGAGCAGCATGTTACCGCCGAGAACTTGAGGGAGCGCTGGAATCGAACTCATTCGGACAACAATTTTATTTCGGGAGCTTTTGAAAATGGCGAATTAATAGGCGTTGCCGGATTTTTTCAATATCATCAAAACAAATCCAAGCATAAAGGTTATATTTGGGGTATGTATGTCAAATCCGACGCGCAAGGAAATGGAATCGGCACGCAAATCATGGAGTTTGTCCTGCACTATGCCAGGCAGGTTTCAGGGTTAGAACAAGTGCATTTATCAGTCGTAGGCAATCAGAAGGCAAAATTGCTTTACGAGAAAATAGGATTTAAAACATATGCTGTTGAAGAACGCGCCCTAAAAATAAACGGCCAATATTTCGATGAGCATCACATGGTCTATTTTCTGTGAAAATCATAAATTGCAGACGCTCCGGGCCGCGGTCCTGAGCGTCTTTTTGCGCGGAAAAAGCTTCCGGGATCACGTTTAAGACTTGTACGGTTCGTTGCAGTTTGATCGTATGCTTGTCTATGAATCTGTGTGTTTTTTCATATACACTTTGTCGGAATCGACAGAAATGAGGAATTCTATGCGATTTTTCGTACAGATTTTCGATTCCGGCTTTCCAAGGCTAAATTGTGCATGAGTTTTCATACACAATCCCCGCCCATATACCAAGATCAGCGTTTGGATGGTTCCGTCATCATCGTAAGCGACGTATTTCCGTCAGGATGGCTCTGGTTTACTGGCGCGCATTACTGTAGGCGAGCGGTCATCGCCATCTTCAATTTGACAATGATAATCATTATCATTTATCATAAAACCAACATCGATGTCATACATAACACAGAAGTCTATATCAGGAGGTTAACGATGGATTATCGTATTGAAAAAGATACATTAGGGGAAGTTCAGGTTCCGGCGGATAAATTATGGGCCGCTCAAACGCAAAGAAGTTTCGTCAATTTTCAAATCGGCACGGAAAAAATGCCGCTGCGGCTCATCCGGGCGTTCGGCATTTTGAAGCGGAGCGCCGCAGCGGTAAATGCGCAGCTCGGCAAGCTGAACGCCGATAAAGCGACGGCGATTCAAGCGGCGGCGGACGAGATTATTTCCGGCGCGCTGAACGAGCATTTTCCGCTTGTCGTTTGGCAGACGGGCAGCGGCACGCAGACGAATATGAACGTCAACGAAGTTATTGCGAACCGCGGCAATCAGCTGCTGGAGCAGCAGGGGCTTGACGGGCGTATTCATCCGAACGACGACGTCAACCGCTCGCAAAGCTCGAATGACACGTTCCCGGCCGCGATGCATATCGCTGCGCTGCTGGCCGTGGAGGATGAGCTGCTGCCCGCGATCGGAGCCCTTCAGGCAACGCTTCGCGCCAAGAGCGAAAACTATGCAGCCGTCATCAAAATCGGCCGCACCCACCTGCAGGATGCGACGCCGATCACGCTCGGACAGGAGATCAGCGGCTGGGTCCGCATGCTGGAAAAATCGGAGGCGATGCTTCGCCAAAGCCTGGAGTTTTTGCGCGAGCTGGCTATCGGCGGGACGGCCGTCGGCACGGGGATTAACGCCCATCCCCGGTTCGGCGAGCTGGTCGCCCAGGAGATCGGCCGGCTGACAGGCAAAACATTTGTTAGCGCCGCGAACAAATTCCATGCCTTAACGAGCCATGACGAGCTCGTGCACGTTCATGGCGCTTTCAAGGCGTTGGCGGCCGATCTGATGAAGATCGCCAACGATGTGAGATGGCTCGCCAGCGGGCCGCGCAGCGGGATCGGCGAGCTGACCATCCCGGCCAATGAGCCGGGAAGCTCGATCATGCCTGGCAAAGTGAACCCGACGCAGAGCGAAGCGCTGACGATGGTGGTGTGCCAGGTCATGGGCAACGATGCGGCTATCGGTTTTGCAGCGAGCCAGGGCAATTTTGAGCTGAACGTTTTCAAGCCGGTCATCATCTACAATTTCCTGCAGTCAGCCCGGCTGTTGGCTGACAGCATCCGTTCTTTCAACGAGCATTGCGCGGTTGGCATCGAACCGAACCTTGCGGTCATCAGCGGCCATCTGGAGCGCTCCTTAATGCTCGTTACGGCATTAAATCCGCATATCGGCTATGATAACGCGGCCGCCGTCGCCAAACTGGCCCACAAAGAAGGCATTACGCTAAAAGAAGCCGTTCTCAAGAACCATGTTTTGAGCGAAGAGCAGTTCGACCGGATCGTCCGTCCTGAACTTATGATCGAACCGAAAGCGGAGTGAGCAGCGATGTGGAATGCAATAGCAATATCGGATACTCTGTACGGATTTCAACTGGAGCAAGGCTATCTGGAGCCTTGGGGCGCCGTAGGGCAAGTATCGGCCGGAGCGGGACGCTTGGAGCTTTGCGTCGATCTTTATTTGCTTGAACTGGAGTCGGAAGATCAGTTCGAGAAGCTGCTGGACGCGATTCGGCAGTTTGCCGGACATAAGGCCGAGCAGCTCGGTTGTTCGGCTTGCCGGGTCGTATTTTCGTGCAAAGGGCTGGTCGAAGCCGACGCGAATCTTCCGCTTCCTTCCGCGCCGCATTCCAGCGGTTTGCTGGCCGTCGATTATCAATTTGCCGAAGAAATCGCCATGGACAACCGTTTGTTGAGCAAATAAGTATAGTCAATCTTATGATTTCACACATATAATTAACGAATTCATTTTTAGATGGAAGGTGATCTTGTTTGGGCATGTTGTATGAAATCGTCTGCCGCTCGAAGCAGCAGCCGGGCGATTATCATGATTTTGATGACAAAGGAGCGGAATTAGAGGTCGAGGCTATTATGCGCCTTAGCCATGATATTGCGGATCAAAAGTTGAAAGCTTTTATTTTGGAGGAAACAGAAGTTCTGAAATAACTGGGGTTTTTGCCTGGAGCAACAAAATCGCCTTCATCTGCGTTTAAAAGTAAACGTTAGATTGGAGGCTTTTACCATGCGAAAAATTGTGTATGCCATGCTTGTGCTTGGTCTGCTGCTGCCATGGCTGGATGTTCGTCAGGCTCATGCCTGCTCCTGTGCGCAGCCTCCGGAACCGGCGGTGGCATTGGCAAAGGCGAACGCCGTATTTTCGGGAAAAGTGCTGCGGGTGGAAGAAGGAAGCCCGTTCAGATTGATGCGCAGCTCGGCGGATCCGGTTCGGGTCGTCTTCGAAGTTGCCGGCAATTGGAAAGGGGCGGAGGATTCGCAGATGGCCGTTTATACGGCGATGAGTTCAAGCTCCTGCGGGGCTGAGTTTGTCAAGGGACAGTCGTATTTGGTGTACGCCTACGAGAATGAGGAGCGCCGTCTCGCCACCGGATTGTGCACCAGGACGACGGAGCTTTCTTTGGCTTCTGCCGATCTGCAAAAGCTGGGACAAAGTTCAGCGCCAACTCATCGTGTGAACTTGGCGGGTTATGGGGGGGCTTGGGGCTATTTTGCCATCATCGCCGTTGTGCTGCTCGGCTTGTTTGGAATCGGCGTGCTGATCAAGCGGAAATGGGGCGCGTCCAAGTAAAAAGCCCCATGATGCGAAAAAAGAAAGGCCGTAGTGCCAGGGGAACTGCATTTCCCTAATACACCATGCGGCCTTTAATTTTTACGTTTTCGCCGTATTTGGCTCTCATCAGTTTGCTTTGCTCCAGCATGTATGCGTAAATTTCTTTCAGACGGCTTTTGCGAGGTTTGATAGTTTCCTTGATTTCCCCATTCAGTACGATATCGTACACGATCATTGCTCATTCACTCCTTTCCTGGAAAATTACCTTATGGACTTATTGTATGCGGACAATATTAAATGACGATTAAATTAATTTTTCAAATTTGTGAACAAGATTACGGTTTTGTTAATTCTATGTTGATTGGTTCCTGTAGAACTGATCATTTTTTTTTATCGGATGAGCGAATCCACCGGCTGTGAATAACTTTATTCACATTATCCCCTTTGCCAGCAGACAGTTTATGACACCTATCAACATGTTACCCACAGGTTATTCACAATCTTCTGTGGATAACGGAACGCTTGTTCTAATGTTAAGCCCATGATAATATAATTACAAATTCTAGGAATAAAGGTGATTGCGGTGAGATTAATTAGTGATGAAACGTTGATCGACTCTTACTACAAGGCACTGGATTTAAAATTGGAAGCGGATTTCGTAGACTTGCTCTTTGCGGAAATCAAGAGGCGCAACTTGAAGCTGGATATATACTTGAAGGATGAGGCTCCGCTGAACTGAGCTTCTTTTTTTTCGGGCTGCGTTCTATGCATGGATTTCCACAGTAAAGCTGCGGCCGCATTCGGGGCAGTTGACCAGATGAACGCATCCCTCTTCACCTGTACCGCTAAAACCGTCCGTCATCGACAGATCGTCGATTTCGCGGTACGGAGAATAAGGACCCAAATAATCGAGCCATCTTCCGTAATCCTGAACCTGGCTGCGGCATTCGGGGCACTCGGCGCTCAGCGCCTGCATACCGTTGCAAATCGGGCATACATATGACAACGGGGTATTCCTCCTAATCAGGTGATTAGGCATAGAATACCCCGTTTTATAAATATTAACGATTAAAATTTCAAGCTGCTGCTGTGGCCCGGTGACAGTTTGGCTGTCGGATCGATGTATACTTTGGCGTTGTTGATAGCCGTAGGCGCTTCGCCGAAGCCGACAGCGATCAATTTCAGCTTGCCCGGATAAGTAGTGATGTCTCCCGCTGCGAAAATGCCGGGTATGCTCGTTTCCATTCTGGAATCAACGACGATTGAGCCGCCGTCGATGTTAAGTCCCCACTCGGCGATCGGACCCAGCGAGGATACGAATCCGAAGTTAACGATAACGGCGTTCGCGTCGACGACGGTTTCTTCACCGGATTTGATATTTTTCAAAGTAACCTGTTCGATGGCGCCGCTGCCGTGAAGTTTGGTGATTTCCGCAGGCGTAACAATGTTTACTTTGGATTTCATCAAGTTTTCAACGCTGTGCTCATGCGCACGGAAATTGTCTCTGCGGTGGATCAGCGTTACTTTTTCGGCGATCGGCTCAAGCATCAGCGCCCAGTCAACGGCCGAATCACCGCCGCCGCTGATCAACACTTTTTGGCCGGCGAATTTGTTCAAGTCACTGACGAAGTAATGCAGGTTTTTCTTTTCGTATTGAGGAGCTTCGGGAAGCTCGAGACGGCGAGGCTCGAATGCGCCGACGCCGCCGGTAAGAATGATAGCGCGGCTGTAATGCACGCCTTTATCGGTACAAACTTCGAAAAGACGCTCCTCCTTTTTGCTCACTTGATGCACTTTCTCTTCGAGCCGGACATCGATCGGGAAATGCTTCATTTGCGCCTGGAGATTGTTCACCAGCTCTTGGGCGGTTACTTTCGGGAACCCGGCGACATCGTAGATGTATTTTTCCGGGTAAAGAGCGGCAAGCTGCCCGCCGAGCTGCGGCATGCTTTCGATAACTCTTACGGATGCCTGGCGCATCCCCGCATAAAATGAAGCGAACATGCCGGCAGGCCCTCCGCCTATGACAATAATGTCGACCAAATCTTGGTTCGTTTCTCTCTCAGTCATGTGTTCCACCCTCCGATTACATTCCTTTAGATGCGGTTTCTGCACAATGTTAGTTTATTATAGACATCTCCACTATAGAAGGAACCAGAAAATTGTGATTTCTTTATGTAAAACGCTTATGTATATGATAAATTCTACTTACATTGTCAAGACAAGCATTATTCGCCTATATGCCCTATTTTCGGGTAAAATAAGGCTTGATATTTGACCGCGAACTATTATATCATTACCTGAGAATGGGTTTATGCATGTTGTGATCAATCTCATGGCTGTTTCATCATATTTAGCTGTGAAGAAGTGCAAACTATAGGTTGTATACTACATTTGAAGCCATTTGTGTAATATTTCACAATATAGAGAAAACCTTTAACAAAATCGGACATGGAAGTGAGAGAAACATGAGTCGCATACCAAGAATCGTTATTTTAGGAGCAGGTTATGGCGGTATTTTGACGGCTATTCGTTTGCAAAAGGAATTGAACTATAACGAAGCTGACGTGACATTAGTCAATAAGCATGATTATCATTATATTACTACCCACCTTCATATGCCCGCTGCAGGGACTGACAATCCTGAAAATGCACGCGTGAACATTTTGAAGCTCATCGATGAATTTAAAGTGGATTTCGTGAAGTCCACAGTGACCCAAATTCGTCCGCATGAAAAGAAAGTCATCCTTGAAGACGGAACCCTCTCTTACGATTACTTGGTAGTTGGTCTCGGCGGCGAACCTGAAACTTTCGGCATTCCGGGGTTAAAAGATTATGCGATGAACATCCGCAGCATCAACAGCGTCCGGTTTATCCGCGAACATATCGAATATCAGTTTGCCAAATACAAGCGCGAGCCTGACCGCAAAGATTATTTGACTTTCGTAGTCGGCGGCGCGGGTTTTACGGGCATCGAGTTCATTGGCGAGCTGGCCGACCGCGTACCGGAACTTTGCAAAGAGTTCGACGTAGATCCGGCGCTTGTGAAAATATACAATATTGAAGCCGCGCCGACCGCGCTGCCGGGCTTTGACCCCGAGTTGGTCGAATACGGCATGAAAGTTTTGGAAAACAAGGGCGTCGTGTTCAAAATCGGCACGGCAATCAAAGAATGTACGCCTGAGGGCGTTCTTATTGCCGGCGACGAGTTCATCAAGTCCGCCACTGTCGTATGGACCGGCGGTATCCGCGGCAACCATATGCTCGACGAAGCCGGATTCGAGACGATGCGCGGCAGAATCAAAGTGGACGAGTACTTGCGTTCTCCGCAGTTTGAGAACATTTATGTCGTCGGGGACTGCTCGATCGTCATGAATGACGAAGGCAGACCGTTCCCGCCTACGGCGCAAATCGCGATGCAGCAGGGCGAAGCTGTTGCGCACAACCTGATCGCTTCGATCCGCGGCTCGCAAATGAAAACTTTCAAATTCTCGAACAAAGGCACCGTAGCCTCCCTGGGCAGAGGACAAGCCATCGGAATCGTCGGTTCCCGCAAGCTCAAAGGCAACATGGCGGCGATTATGAAAAAGATAGTCGATATCCGTTACCTGTATATTATCGGCGGCATCCCGCTCGTTATTCGCAAGGGCCGATTCTAAAATAACAAGTTTGGCGAATCTGGGGGGATAGCCGTGCGGCACTGCAGTGTCCAAGTAAGAGGTCTTCTAACCCGGGATGAATTGGACCGTTACAACGCTTTGATGGATGTAGGCCGTCATTTGGAGTCGGAGAAGCGCTACGACCTTGTAGCTACGATTCAAAAGGAAATCGATATCCTCATTCTTCCGGCGATCGAGCGGCTGAAGGAAAAGAGCCGTCAGCGCGACCGCGACACTGAGGCATATTTGGCCCGCAAAGCGCAGATGGAAGCCGAGCTCGCAGCCGCCCTTCGGGACGATGAAGAGGATGAGAACTAGGCGTCAAAATAAGAAAAAGGAAGCTTCGCTTGTAAAAAGCGTGCTTCCTTTTTTGGCGCGTTCGGGAGCGGAGCTCCGGTTTACAGACGAATGAGTTCGGCAAATTTGTCGGGTGTAAGCAGGTTGCCGACGTAGAATTCGCCAAATTCGCCGTAGCGGGCGCTGACTTCGTCAAAGCGCATTTCATAGACAAGCTTCTTGAATTGCAGCGCATCGTCGGCGAACAGCGTAACGCCCCATTCCCAATCGTCGAGGCCTACGGAGCCTGTGATGATTTGCTTCACTTTACCGGCGTATGTGCGGCCGATCATGCCGTGGGAGCGCATCATCGTTCTGCGCTCGTCGGCGCTGAGCATGTACCAGTTGTCGCCGCCGTCGCGGCGCTTGTTCATCGGATAGAAGCAAATATGCTTCGCTTTGGGCAGTGTCGGCTTCAATCTGGCGGCCAGCTCCGGATCTTCCAGCGGATCGACGCCCGGTTTGGCCAGGTAGCTGCTTAATTCCACAATCGATACGTAGGAATAAACGGGAATCGTGAACGCGGCAAAAGCCGATTTGTTAAACTCATTTTCCAGTTCGTTCAGTTCTTCCAACGTTTCACGCAGCTGCATAAAGACGAAATCGGCTTTTTGCCCGACGATGCTATATACGGCAGTGCTGCCTAATTTGTCATTTTCTACCTGCTGCCATTTGGACAGAAACGAATTCAGCTCGTCCGCAGCGAACTTGCGCTCTTCCGAAGAAGCGGCTTTCCATGCGTTCCAGTCGATCAGACGGAAATCATGCAGCGCATACCAGCCTTCAAGCGTTTGTACAGCTTCACTCATGAGTAATGAACCTCCTCGATCACGGCTTTTTGTCCCCTACATTGTATCCAATCCTTGGAGAAAGGGCAAATGAACAAAGGGTGACGATGGAAAAATTGTATCCGCATGCACTTTACCTGCGCTTGTCCGTAGATTAAAATATAAAGGAAAAAGGGGGTAGATTTCGTTGCTGCAAATGATCGTAGCCGCAGTCCTGATGCTCGTGCTGTTTTTCGGACTTGGCTTTATTTTGAATATGCTGATGAAAACAACATGGTTTCCGCTTTACGCTTACATAGCCCTGATCATCGGGGTCATCGTTTACGGTACGATGGGTACAGCTTCGTTTTTGTCCGACAATACGGGGTTTACGGTCGTGGATTCCGTGCCGGCTGTCGGCGGCCTTGTCGGGGCGGTATTGAGCGGTTCGGCCATCAAGGCGCTGCGCATCCGAGGATTTAAAATGTTTTAAAATGGGCACTCTATGGTGAAGTAGTCGAACTTGACCATTCGGAGGAGAGAACTTTGCCTTTCGCTCATATTAACGGAACCGTCCTGCATTTTGAAACGACCGGGAACGGGACGCCTGTCGTCTTCATCCACCCTCCGCTGCTGACGCTTGAAACGTTCAATTATCAGAAAGAGCAGCTTTCGGACCGGTTTCGGGTGATTACTTTCGATATTCGGGGGCATGGGGAGAGCAGGCCGTCGGAAAGGTTGCTCACCTATTCGCTCATCGCCCAGGATATCCGGCACCTGCTTGACTTTTTGGGCATCGACAAGGCTTATATATGCGGCTATTCCACCGGCGGTTCTATCGTACTGGAAGCGCTGCTTGCGTATCCGAAGCGATTTTTGGGCGGCATCGTCGTCAGCGGCATGTCCGAGATCAGCGATGCTTTTAACAAAAGCTCGATTTGGACGGCTGTCCAGATGGCTGACCGCGGAGTTCTCCACAAGCTGCTGTCCAGAGTCATTACAGCGGGCAACGCCGATAAGGATGAAACTTTTCGGACATTGTTTCAAACTTCACTTCGCGGCAATCCGAACCAGATCAAGCAATATTTTGAGCTGTCCTTAACCTATAACTGCACGCACCGGCTGGCGTCCATTTCGCATCCGATGCTTCTCATCTTCGGGCAAAACGATATTCGCTTCAACAAGTATTCGTATATGCTGCAAGACAAGCTGCGGAACAGCTCGCTTTATTTTATTAAGGGCGCGAAGCATCAAATTCCGCTCAAAAACGCTCCGCGAATGAACGATTTGATCCGGCTGTGGATTGAGAGCCTGGAGGACCGCGAGACGGAGCGCGGGAAGCTGGACCTGGAAATCGCCAAAAAGCTCAACCCGGCCATGTACGGGCATGATGACAACGAAAGCGGGCTGCCGTTAAGCTGACGGCCCGCGCGAATGAAGCCGGCCTCCGGGGAGGGGGCTTTATTTTTTTGGGTAAAAATCCTTCGGCTCATCCACTCCAAGCGTGTCGTTTTTTGTGGTAGACTGATAGAGTATGGCTGAAAGGCTGACAGATAGATTCGGCCGAAGGCAGGATGGAGCGATTGCGCAATGCAAATGACGAATATGCTGCATTTTACGGAAAATCACCGGTTTTACGTCAACCGTGATTTTTCTTTGAGCAGCCTGGATTATAAAATGCTTACGATGATGTACCAGCCGATGATAGGCGGGTACGCCGTAAGCCTGTACCACGCGCTTTATCAGCAGATCGGCGCGGATCGGGCCGGCTATTCGCCGCTGGAGCAGCAGCGGAAGCTGTTTCTGCTGTTGGAGCTTGAGCAGGGCGAGCGCGGCCGCAAATATTTGATCGAGCAGTCGTCGAAGCTCGAGGCGATCGGGCTGCTGCAAACGACACGCAAGTTTTTGCCGGGGGACGAGGACTATGTGTTTGAATACACCCTGTTTGCTCCTTTGGGGCCGAACGAGTTTTTTCGCAATCAGCATTTAACGCTGCTGCTGCGCGATAAAGTGGGCAAATATATGCTGCTTTCCCTTCGGGAAGAGCTGCTTGCCCCGGAGCCGGAGGAATGCCTGGACGCCAGGGGCGAGAACTTGTCCGTACCGTTCTACGACCTGTTCCGCCTGAACACGCAGGTGATCGACTACGAGCTGGAGCAGGCGCTGTACGAAGCTTCGGCGTCGAAGCACGGCGGCGAGGCGGGAATCGACGTGACGACCAAGGGCTTCCAGTACGCCGACATCATCATGCGCTTTCCACGCGGCGCCAGCAACCGGGTATTTGTCGAAGCGCTGAAGCATAAGCCTGATCAGATGGCCGCTATTAACATCGTAGCGAAAAAGTATAATCTGTCGCTGCAGGAGACGTGCCGGCTGCTGGATGAAGACGGCATGTTCACCGAAGAAGGCGAACTGGAGATGGACAGGCTGCAGTACAACGCGAATTTGTTCTACCGGCAAAGCAAGAAGCGCGGCGAGGAGCGGGAGCGCGCGCTTGCCCGGCCTGCGGAGGGAAGATCCGGCGAAGAGCAGGCCGAGGAAAGGGCCGAAGACAGACCGGTCGAGATGCAGTACTACCTGGAGGTGCCGCAGATGCTTCGCGGCGAGTGCACCGATCACCAGTACAACTATATTTTGCGGAACGAGCCTTATATGGCTGTTCTGCGCATGTTTTTTACGCAAGGTTCGATTCCGGACGGCGTGTTGAACATTTTTGAGAAAATTGACTTGAACTACAAGCTGAAAGAGGAAGTCATCAACGTGCTCATCCACTTCCTGCACATCGACCGGCGCTCCTGGGCCAGATCGTCGATCGAAGCGGTCGCGTCGGACATGCTGGGCAAGCAAATCGCGACGTACGAGCAGGCGGTCGAGTATGTGCGGGAAAAAATCCGCTTCAAGCAAAAAGCGGCTTCAAAGGTGGAGGCGGCCAAGGCGGGCGGCGGCTCTGCGACAAGAGGCCGGCAGGGCAAGCAGCAGAAGCCGCGCATTCCGATTGCGGTGCAGGATGCCGATTCCGCCGCGTCTTCCAGACTTACGGAAGAGGAGCTGGAAGCTGCGCTCAGAAAGGCGCAGAAGCTGGACGAGCGCTTCAACCGCAAAAGTTAGCACGAATACGCTAAAGGGGGGGTGTTGCCTGAATGGAATCCCTGTCTAAAATACTTAAATCGCTGCCCGATTCGGAATGGAGAAGGAATGCGGAAGCCAAAATTCAAGCCGCTATGCAGGACGCTCTGATCGGCAAGTTCCGCCAAAAATATCCGTTTCTCGATGATCATGCGATTAAACTCAATATGAATAAGCTTTACCAGTATGTGACGGAGTACAAAGTTTGCTCGAACTGCCCTGGTCTGGATCGCTGTCCCAACGATATGACCGGCCATTATACGATGCTGACGGCGGAATTGGCAAATGGAACCCCTTTTATTCATGAGGAGAAGGTCGCTTGCAAAAAATTCACCGCCAAGCAGCTGCAGGATGCGATCGGAAGCCGAATCCGGACGTTTCATGTCGATCCCGGCATTCTCAGCCAGAGCTATTCGTTTGAGGATATCCTTCGGACAGATCTGGATCGCGCGAAAGCGGTCATTCAAATCAACAACTATGTGGAACGGACTATAGAAGACGGCTTGCAAAAGAAAGGACTGTTCTTGTCCGGCCCGTTCGGCACGGGAAAGACGTTTCTGATGTGCTACATGCTGTACCAATTGGCTAAAGTGGGGATGACCGGCGCTATCGTCTACATGCCGGACTTCGCGGAAGATTTGAAGGGCATGTTCCAGGAGCCCTACAAACTCAAGGAGACGATCGATCTGCTCAAGGAGACGGATCTGCTCGTATTCGACGATATCGGGGCGGAGAACCTGAATCCGTGGCTCAGAGACCATGTTATCGGCGCGATCCTCAATTACCGGATGAACCGCAAGCCGACTTTCTTCACCTCGAATTACGAGCTGTCCGGGCTGGAGAAGCATTTCAGCTTCACCAACAAGGACGGTGACGAGGAGTACAAAGGGCAGCGGATCATGGACCGGATCCGGCCTTTCGTCGATGTCGTCGCCGTCAACGGCGCGAACAAGCGGGGCTACGCTTAGCGCGGACAATAAAAAGGCCGGAACGCCGACGACGCATTGGATGTCGGTGGTTCCAGCCTTTTTCGCTATGTAAGAGATTAGTCCTTTTTCAGCTGTTCCAGCTCTTCGGTGACATTTTCGATCATTTGCACAAATGAGGTCAGCTCTTCGGCACTGGCCGCTTGCGTCCGGGCGTACAGCGTCGTTTCTTCGGAGCCCTGCTTGACCATCTCCAGCTTATCGGAGATTTGTTTCAGCTTGCTCTGGATCAAATTGAGCGATTCCCTGGAGTGGGAAGCCAGCTTGCGCACTTCGTTGGCGACGACTTCAAAGCCCCGTCCGTGCTCGCCGGACCGCGCGGCTTCGATGGCCGCATTCAGGCCGAGCAGGTGCGTCTGATCGGAGATTTCTTTCATGACCGAGCCCATTTTCTCGATATCTTTGATCTCGAAATGCAGCTCGTCGATGCGCTGATTGGACAGCTCCTGCGATTCGGCCGTCTGGATCGCGGTATCGGCGACGGATTGGCTGCTGCCGTTCAACTGGACCATCATGGAGGCGAGATCCTGCACGGCTCTGCTGATCGTCGTCAGCATCAGTTTTTGCTCGTCGGCGAGATTTTGCACCTTCGCTTTTTCGTCCTGTTCATAGGCTTCGAGCACCAATTGGGAATCGAGGTTGAACATTTTGCTCAGCGAGTTGATGACATGGGTCCAATTGTCCGGCAGAACGGCGGCAAAGTGCCGGGAAGCCAGGTTCGTATATTTGAGATAAGTGCCCAAATACCAGGCGGTAGTCAGCCCGATGCGCGAATGCACTCTCCCGATGTGCAGCCGCTTTTCGATAAACGAATCGTCGATCGTGCCGGCCGCCATGGACATAAAGTACCAGCGCTGGGTTTCCTTCAGGCGCTCGATGCTGCTGTGCTTTTCGATAAGCGCTTTCAACTCCGGCCATTTGATAATATCTTCATATAATTGATCGACCAGTTCATCCACGACTTGTTTGAAAGCGTTCTCGTTGCTTTTGAGCAGGGCTAGATCTTCCTCTGTTAAACCGATAAAGTCCAGCATTTGCTGCCGCGCTTGATTAACTCGAATCATCTGTTCTCTTAGCTCCTTTGCATGCAGAACGGCAGATAAGGCGCTTCCTGCGAATAAGAAAACAGAACCGCTTCGCCAGAGGCCGGGAAACGGTTCTGTTGTTCCGATCGTACTAATCTAGAAGTCTGTCCGAAACTGCCTATACCTTCTACTGAGTTCGTCGGACAGATTCTTAGACTCGCGCAACTTGGATGATCGTTGCAATAACCGCCACCAAGAGCAGAACTCCAAAAAAAACGCCGAAGCCCATGCCAACGTCCATAAAGTCGTTGCGCGGTTCTTCGTAGACGTGAAGCTCAGGATGTTTAGGATCGCTCATATTCGTACCCCCTGCCGTCCATCATTAGCATGATTGTAAGCCTAGTATACCCAAACTTTTAGAAAGTTGTAAAGCATTTCGTCATGATAAAAGTGGAAAGTGTCCGATTTTTTTTGAAAATAAGAAAAAAATGCTTGACTATAACATTAGTGTTATGGTTTACAATAAGTTTAACCTTACTTGATCAAGAAGGAAAAGAAATGTGGTGAACGCCATGCGGATCAGCGAGCTTTCCAAGCTTACCGGTGCCAGCATACGCTCCTTGCGTTACTACGAGCAAAAGGGTTTGATCGCTACGGAACGCGAAGAGAACGGGTACCGGGTGTTCAATCAAATGGCTGTAGAGCGCGTCAAGACCATTCAGTTTTATTTGAGCCTGGGCTTTTCCACCGAGCAAATCGAAAGTTTTCTGAACTGCGTTATGAAGCACCCGGAGTCGCATTGCGACGATCTGCTGCCGCTTTATACGGATAAGCTCAGAGAAATTGAAGGGCAGATGGAAATGCTGATGCTGCTGCAGGCAAATCTGAAGGATCGGATCGCATACTTGGAGCGGCAGAAGCAGGAACGTGAAAAGGCGGCGACGACTTGACCGGTCATGCCGGATGTCGATTTGCGCTATCGCGGGTTCGGTTGAAATGGCCGGGCACTGTGGTATACTTTACATGTTGACGCTCAGTAGAAACCTACTTGATGCTATAAATTCATTTTCATGAAGGAGGATTTAACATGGCAATTGTGAATGTATCCGACCAAAGCTTTAAAGCTGAAGTTGAAAGCGAAGGAACTGTCCTTGTAGACTTTTGGGCACCTTGGTGCGGGCCTTGCAAAATGATCGCGCCTGTCCTGGAAGAACTCGATAAAGAGGTTGAATCTTTGAAAATCGCCAAAGTAAACGTCGACGACAATCCGGAATCCGCTGCGCGCTTCGGCGTGATGAGCATTCCGACGCTGATCGTATTCAAAGACGGCCAGCCGGTCGACAAAGTCGTGGGCTTCCAATCCAAAGACGCGCTGAAAAACGTAGTAAGCCGTCATCAATAATAGGCTCCACCGCACAAAATTCGTGAGAAAAAGCTCTTTTTCTGCTATGCTGAGAAAGAGCTTTTTTGCATGAGCACGGCCCGGTCCGGCCGAATGAGCGGCGGGTAGGGAGTTCCGCCGCCGTCGGGGCGACGGGTGGGAAAGTACCCGCCGTTGTTTGGGCGACGGGTAGGTGAGTACCCTCCGCCTTTTAGGCGACGGATGGGGAGTTCCGCCGGCGCTCGGGCGACGGGCAGGGAAGTACCTGCTGCCGCTGGGCGATGGGCATTTTGGGGAGATCGTAAGAAGGGGGAACTGTCTGCAATGGAATACGAGGACCGGGAAGCCCGGGAACAAAGCCAGGAAGCGATCCGCAACAAGCTGGCGCTGCTGCCGGACAAACCCGGCTGTTATTTGATGAAAAACCGCGAAGGAACGATCATTTACGTAGGCAAAGCCAAAGTTCTGAAAAATCGCGTGCGCTCCTATTTTACGGGCAGCCACGGCGCCAAGACGCAGCGGCTGGTCAGCGAGATTCGCGATTTTGAATATATTGTCACGTCCAGCAATATGGAAGCGTTGATTCTCGAATGCAACCTGATCAAGCAGCACCATCCGCGCTACAACGTGCTTTTGAAGGACGACAAGACGTTCCCGTATATCAAAATCACGCACGAACAGCAGCCGCGTCTGGAGGTCACGCGGCGGGTGATTAAAGATAAGGGCAAATACTTCGGCCCTTATCCGAACGCTTTTGCCGCCCAGCAGACGAAGAAGCTGCTGGACCGGCTGTATCCGCTGCGCAAGTGCAGGACCCTGCCCGATAAAGTATGCCTATACTATCATATCGGGCAGTGTCTGGCGCCTTGCGAATATGAAGTATCCGCGGAGACGAACGAGCGGATGGTGCAGGAGATCACCCGTTTCCTCAACGGAGGACACGTGGAGATCAAGGAAGAGCTGACGGCCAAAATGCACGCCGCAGCGGAGGAATTGAACTTTGAGCGCGCGAAGGAGCTGCGCGATCATATTTTGAACATCGACGCGGTCATGGAGAAGCAGAAGATCACGACGAATGATGCGGTCGACCGCGACATTTTCGGCTATGCCGTGGACAAAGGCTGGATGGCTGTACATATCCAGTACATGCGCCAGGGCAAGATGATCGAGCGCCACGTTTCGCTGTTCCCTTACTATGGTGACGAGTACGGCGACTTCATCACCTATGTGACACAGGTGTACAGCGACAATCCGGCGCTGCCGAAGGAGATTTTCCTGCCCGGCGTGCCGGAAGCGGGGGCGTCGGCGCAGCCTGGGGCAGCGGCTGCCTCGCAGGCCGGAGGCGTAGCGGAAACCGGGAGCGCTATACGGGTGGAAGGAGCTGCTGAAGCTGCAAACACTATCCAGGTCGAGGGAGCTGGGGAAGTTGGGGGTGCCGCGCAGGTTGAAGCTGTAGCAGATGCCGGGAACGCTATACAGGCAGAAGGAGTTGCGGAAGCTGGTGGTGGCGCTGCCCAGGCTGAAGCCGAGGAGAAGGACGTGCGGGAAGCGCTGGAGTCGTGGCTGAAGGTGAAGGTTCATTTTCCGCAGCGCGGGTTGAAAAAGCAGATGGTCGATATGGCGAAGGATAACGCCCGCATGGCGCTGGAAGAGAAGTTCAGGCTGCTTGAGCGCGATGAAAGCCGTTCCGTCAAAGCGGTGCAAAATCTGGGCGAATGGCTGGGAACGGGTGCGATTCACCGCATCGAGGCGTTCGATAACTCGAACATTCAAGGGACGAATCCGGTCTCGGCCATGGTCGTGTTCATCAACGGCAAGCCGGATCGCAAAGAGTACCGCAAATACAAGGTGAAAACCGTTCAGGGGCCGGACGATTACGAAACGATGCGCGAGGTGATCCGCCGCCGCTACGAGCGGGTGCTCAAGGAAAATTTGACGATGCCCGATTTGATCGTCGTGGACGGAGGCAAAGGGCAAATCTCCGCTGCGGTCGATGTGCTGGAGAACGAATTGGGGCTGTACATCCCGATTTGCGGCCTGGTGAAAGACGCCAAGCACAAAACCGCGCAGCTGATGATGGGCGACCCGGCGGAAGTAATTCCTCTGCAGCGGGACAGCCAGGAGTTTTATTTGCTGCAGCGCATCCAGGACGAAGTGCACCGCTTCGCGATCACGTTTCACCGCGAGACGAGGGCGAAGTCGATGGTCGTCTCCCAGCTTGACGCGATACCGGGCATCGGCGAGAAGCGGCGGAAGGCGCTGCTCAAGCATTTTGGCTCGGTACGCAAAATAAAAGAGGCCAAAGTCGAAGACTTCAAGCCTCTGGGTATCGGTGAAAAGCTGGCAAACGAAATTATGAAAGCTTTGCAAGGCGAAAATGAGGCGGCGGCTCCCCAGGAGTAAGGGGGCCCCGCTTTTTTGTCGGTTTACGTGAAAGGTGTGCACCTCGCGCAGCTCCTATCGGGGGCTGCGCTGCATGACGGCGGAAAAGTGTTGTCCGGAGCCTGCCGAAAACCTGCGCAAACTCCTATAACGTTGTGGACGCCGGTACCAAGTTTCCTGCGTTCTATTTTCGTGTAAAATGGGAGGTTTTTTCAATGGAATTGGCCTATTTGGCGGAAAAGCCTGCGATTGTGCAGGAATTCCTGTCTAGTATGGCCTGAGCCCAGGGTTTGAGCGGAACAACCTGCAGATTTGCTGGCTCCTGAGAAGCCCACACGCCAGACCCGGTCCATCATCTGCCTAGTTGCGCGAAAAAACCTGCAAAAGTACAGTTTTTGCACGGTTGATCCGCTGTCCACGAAAAATTCCTGCAAATGTGCAGGCTTTTCGCAGCGAACATGGGCTCAGACCTAATTTCATCGAAAATTCCTGCACAATTGCAGGCTTTTCGCGAAAATGAACCATTTTTAAGGAAAAAACCTGCACTTTTGCAGGTTTTTGTCTGTCAAGCTGCCATGTGCCCCATCCCGTGTAGGAGAGGCGTGACTTAGGGTAGAGCGGCTGCGCCCATTGGTTCCTCTACCCCGTCATTTTATCTTCAATTTGATTATTGCAGTATATCAGCACCACGGGCTG
The DNA here is from genome assembly GCF_057749925.1 of Paenibacillus sp. sgz302191. NCBI lineage: Bacteria > Bacillati > Bacillota > Bacilli > Caryophanales > Paenibacillaceae > Paenibacillus > Paenibacillus sp. sgz302191. The sequence continues at coordinate 57,072 of NZ_JBYLHY010000005.1, read as the reverse complement.
CCCAACGAGCGCGGACCCTAGTGGGCGTTCGAAGGCTCTCAGCGCCGCGAGTGCCCAGCGAGCGTTCGGAGTTTATCAGCGCCACGGGCTGCCCAACGAGCGCAGACCCTAGTGGGCTTTCGAAGGCTCTCAGCGCCGCGAGTGCCCAGCGAGCGTTCGGAGGTTATCAGCACCACGGGCTGCCCAACGAGCGCGGACCCTAGTGGGCGTTCGAAGGCTCTCAGCGCCGCGAGTGCCCAGCGAGCGTTCGAAGGTTATCAGCGCCACGGGCTGCCTAACGAGCGCAGACCCTAGTGGCCGTTCGGAGGCGCGCCGCGCGCAGCCCGACGAACGCTGACCCTGGCGAGCGTCCGCAGGCTCTCAGCGCCGCACGGGGGCTATCCCCGCGCACCGCCAGCCATGCGCTGGCTCTACCCCGGGCTTGGCGCGAGGCGCCGCCGGTGCCACCATGCCAGCAGCAGCGCGGCGAGGGCCGGCAGCAGGATGTAGAAGATACCTGCGGCAGCATCGCCCGCCTGGTCCAGCGAGAACAGCGACAGACCCATCAGGATGCTGTCCATGCAGGCATGGGCGAATACGGCAGTGATGAAGCCGTATTTTAGGAACACATAGCCGAGAATGATGCCGATGACGGTTACCTCGATCAGGCGGGTATACACCGGATAGATCGGGTATTGCGTATGGCTCGCGGCCCAAATGATGCTCGGCAGCAGAACGGCGATGAAGTTCGAGCGGAACAGCTTTTTGAACAGCAGGATGCCGAGCAGCCGGTAAGCGGCTTCTTCCGATATTGCGGCGGCCCACGCCATCAGCGGAAACAATTTGGGCTCCAGCATATTCAATACGGAATCCCCCGGATCGTTCACGGCCCATACGTCGAAGCGGACCTCGCCCGCATAGAACAGAACTTGCTGGACCCCAAGGATGAACAGGGCGAGCAAATAGCCCCGGCCCATTCCGTGAAACACTTCCGATCCGAAGCGCGATTCCCGCCAAGCCGGCCAAGGCTTCCACCCGTTCGACTCCCACCACCGGCTGCCGGAAGCAAGCGAGATGTAGACCGATAGACCGAGCAGCAGCGTGACGACGTTCATGAACAGCGAGCCGGCCAATGTGGCGGTTCCGTTGTCTGCGATATCGCCGGACATCGTTTTGAAAGCCGGATACATATTGATGTTGTTGGCGATGTAAATCGTCGTAAAAATAACAGTGAGCAGCAGGCCCTTGCGAAAATCCATCTGCTTGCGGTGCCTGATGGCATATACGATGGCCGCAACGGACATCAGGAACGTAAAGCCCATGCTGATCCAGGTCATGAACGAGGCGGATTGATCCTGCGAGTCAAGCCATGTCTGATGGTCCTCTGGGATGCTGAATTGCACGGCATAGCCGACCAAAGCGTTATCGTCAAAATCGATCCGCAAGCGCAGCTTGGAACCGCCGATGGCTTCCGCTTTCTTTTCGTAAACGTACGTGTTCGCGCCGGCCTCTTTCTTCGGCTCCAGGGCGAGACTGAAATCGTCGGGATTAAAGCCCTGCCGGCTCATCTCCTCCTTGGCCAGCTGGTCCGCTTTTTGCCTGCCGATCGCTGCGGCGGTACCGGTGAGCGTCTCGCGCCAGCCGACGATTTGCAAGCTTTTGTAGTTGACGTCAACTTCGAATTTGCGCTTGCTGCCGGGATCGACGGCGCTGACCTGATAGAAATCGAGCGGGAAGCGGTCCCCGTATTTCAGCTCATACTCGTGCAAAAGGTGTTCTTTCTGCAAGTATCCGCTTCTCGACTTTTCGGACTGGTATACGACGAAAGTACGCGGCTGGCCGATGCCGTAGCGGCTTTGCAAAAACTGCCCGGCCGCGTCGGCCGCCTGCTGCTTCGTAACGGCCGGACTTTCCGCCGGGGCCGCTTCTTCCGTTTGATATCCCGCAAGCATATTGACCCCCATATACAAGGCCACGCCGATGCACGCGAGGATCAGCAAAGTTCGGTTCAATTTCATTCGCATCATGGGATAAAATATCTCCTTGGATAATGTTGGTTCGCAAATACGCTAAATTAAAAGTATCACAGATGTTAAGGAAAACCAATTCATGCAAAATAAAACGTAAACCGGGGCAAATTCGCGATTTCGAATCGTAACGCCCTCTCCTGCTTGCCAGACACGATGGAATGCTGCGAAAACCCCCGCAAATCCGCTGAAAACAACTTTGTGCGGAACAATAAATCAGATATATAATTCATATCAATTGAATAAAAAGCCGAATTTCTTGTTGAAAACGGGGGAACCATGTAATTTGGGGTGAATTTTGTCTCCGGCGTCAAAAAACCGGACAAATAGGGTGACTGCGCGCACCCGAATCCGTCAGCTAACCTCGTAGGCTTTACGTCAGGAACCATTTCCGAATAAGGCATTGGATTTCCAGTGTCTTTTTTTGCGTGTTCAATTGATGACAACAGGGGGATTTATGAAAAAAATAAGCATTTGGCAGCTTACGCCTCCGCAAATTCTGGTCCTTGGATTCGCCGCCATTATTTTGATCGGAGCGGGGCTGCTGACGCTTCCTTTTGCCTCGACGAGCGGCCGGCCGCTGCCTTTTATCGATGCGCTGTTTACGGCCACATCGGCGACCTGCGTAACCGGCCTCGTCGTGGTCGATACCGGGTCGGCATTTACCGTGTTCGGACAAGTCGTCATCGTCAGCCTGATCCAGATCGGCGGTCTCGGCTTCATGACGATGGCCACGCTGTTCGCCTTCGTGCTGCGCAAAAAAATTACGCTGAAGGAAAGATTGCTGCTGCAGGAGGCGTTCAACCAGGGCAGTATGGAAGGGATTGTGCGGCTGATCCGCAAAGTACTTATTTATTCATTAAGCATCGAAGCGATAGCGGCGATTTTGTTCACGATCCGTTGGTCGTTCGACATGGAATTTTCGAAGGCGCTGTACTTCGGCATCTGGCATGCGGTTTCGATGTTCAACAATGCCGGATTCGACCTGTTCGGCACCGCCGATGCTCCTTTCGTCTCGCTGACCGGATACGTCAACGATTTCACGGTGAACGTCGTCGCGATGGCGCTGATCGTGCTCGGAGGTCTCGGCTTCATCGTCTTGTCCGATTTGATGGAATATCACAAAACGAAGAAACTTTCCCTGCATTCCAAAGTCGTGCTTGCCATGACGGGATTTCTGATCGTTTTCGGCGCGCTAGTGATATTTATATTCGAATACACGAACACCAAGACGTTAGGACCGCTGAATTTCGGCGGAAAAATGTTGGCTTCGTTTTTCCAATCCGTCACGCCCCGGACGGCCGGCGCGAATACGGTGGACATCGGCGCCATGCGTCAGGCGTCGCAATTTTTCATGGTGATTCTCATGTTTATTGGGGCTTCTCCCGGCTCGACGGGGGGCGGGATCAAAACGACGACGTTCACCATTCTCATTGCCGCCATCATCACGATGATCCGAGGCAAGGAAGATATCGTCATTTTCCGTTTCCGTCTGGCGAAGGACCGCATTCTCAAAGCGATTACGCTCACGATGATCGCGCTCTTTCTCGTCATATTCGTGTCCATGCTGTTATCGACGACGGAGTCCGTGCAGTTTTTGAAAATATTGTTCGAAGTGACGTCCGCCTTCGGTACTGTCGGCTTGACTATGGGGCTTACGCCGTCGCTGACCGTTTTCGGCAAAATTATGCTCAGCCTGACGATGTTCGCCGGCCGGCTCGGTCCTATAACGCTCGCTTACGCGCTGCAGCCGAAACAGGAAAAAGAATTATATAGATACCCTGAGGGTAAAATTACGATTGGTTAGGGGATACTGGAGATGAAAAAAAATCAATACGCGGTAATCGGTCTGGGCCGATTCGGATCCAGCTTGTCGAAGGAGCTGATCAAGCTGGGCTATGAGGTGCTCGGCATCGACAAGGACGAAGAAGCGGTCGACGAGATGAGCTCCGAGCTGACGCATGCGGTCGTGGCGGATGCCACGGACGAGGAAGTGCTGAAGTCGCTCGGCGTGCGCAACTTTGACTGTGCGGTCGTCGCGATCGGCGACGATATTCAGGCCAGCATTTTAACCGCTATTGTGCTGAAAGATTTGGGCGTCAAAATGGTCGTCGCCAAGGCGCTGTCCGAGCTGCACGGCAAAGTGCTGAATAAAATCGGCGTGGACCGCGTCATTTATCCGGAGCGGGATATGGGCATCCGCGTGGCGCACCAGCTCGTATCACCCAATCTTTTGGATTACATCGAGCTGTCCAAAGATTACACGATCGTCGAGCTGTCGGTGCCCAAGCGCCTGTGCGGCAAAACGATCAAGGATCTGGACCCCCGGGCCAAATACGGCTGCAGTGTCGTCGCTATCAACAAGCAAAGCGGTGTGATCATCGCGCCGCTCGCCACAGATGTTGTCAATGAAAAGGATGTTATGGTGATTATCGGGACGAACGAACAAATCGAAGAATTTGAGAGCGAAGTTATCGGATAATGGAAAATGCGTCCGCCGTCATGATCGAGCATGTCATTTTGCTGCTCATTATTATTCTCAGTCTGGGCATGCTGCTGGGCAAAGCTGCACACCTGTTGAAGCTGCCGGATGTCGCGCTTTTTCTCGTAGGGGGCATCATTGTCGGGCAAGGCCTGGGCTGGGTACGGGAATCCAGCACTTCATTTACGAACCAGTTCATTCTTGCGATCGGTTCCGCACTCATTTTGTTCGACGGCGGGCGCAACATCCGCCTCTCCGGCCTTCGCAAAGTGTGGATCACCGTCAGCCTGCTCAGCGTCCCCGGCGTCATGATTACGTGCGGGGTAGTGGCCGTGGCGGCGCACCTGCTGCTTGGCCTGCCCTGGATATACGCCATGCTGCTCGGGGCGGTCATCAGTTCGACGGACCCGGCTACGCTCATCCCCGTGTTCAAGCAGGTGAAGATCCGCCTGAAAGTCAGGGAAACTGTGGAAAGCGAATCGGCCTTTAACGATGCGACGGGGTCGATTTTGACCTTTTCGCTCATTGCGGTCATCCTGGGCACCCGGGAAGTTTCGGTTGGCTCGGGAATTTGGGCGTTCGTCAAAACGGCGGCGGGAGGGCTTCTCGTCGGCGCGGCGATCGGCTTGGCCCTTGCATACTTGACCGCGCATCTGAAGTTTGGGCTGCTGCGCCAATATGCGACGATTGCGATGATCGTTGCGGCTCTCGGAGCATATATGGCGGGCGAAGCCCTCGGCGTCAGCGGATTTATGGCTACGTTTACGGCCGGGCTTATTTGGGGGAACGCGGAGACGTTCAAGCTGGACATGCAGGACAAGCTGCAGGAAATGGGCCATTTTTCGGAAAATATAACGTTAATGATGCGCATGCTCATCTTTATTTTGCTCGGCAGCCAAGTGAATTTTGCGCTGATTTTCGATCATTTATGGACGAGCCTTGGGGTTATTTTTGCGTTTATTTTTATTGCGAGGCCGTTTGCCGTGCTGGCATGCGCGCTGCCGGACCGCCGGGCGAAGTGGACGAGGAACGAGATTTTGTTCATGTTCTGGGTGCGGGAAACGGGAGTGATTCCGGCCGCGCTGTCCGGCATGATCGCCGGAATGGGAATTCGGCACAGCGAGCTGATCGCCAGTGTAACGTTCATGGCCGTGCTGATCACGATTCTGGTCCAGGCAAGCACGACTGCCTTCGCGGCGCGCAAGCTGGGCCTTGAGGTAACGAACGGCGCTGCGGAAGCCGAACATTGAGTATGCCGTCTCCGAATGCACGATGTGCACAGGGGGCGGTTTTTTGTGTTCTAACAATAAACTAACATTTTGCTTGTTGGTTCCTGGTTTTCTATAGTATATTAAAAATGCAGCTGCTATTTTTCGACAGGTTTTTGCGAAATCTAACTGCAAGTGTAGGCTGACCTAACAAATTTCCTCACACTTTTCTAACAATAAGCATTTTGAAACAAAAGGTGGGCGGACATGGACAAGGTACTGGTTATTGAAGATGATGTGATGGTTGGCGACATGGTTTCGATTTATTTGGGTGAGGAAGGTTTTCAGGTCATGAGAAAGGGGAGCGGCGAAGAAGGTCTCGATGCCGTGGGTTATTTTGAGCCCGACGTCATTTTGCTCGATTTGATGCTGCCCGATATGGACGGTTTGGAATTGTGCAAGCAAGTCCGAAAAACATCGATGGTACCTATTTTGATCGTATCGATGAAAAACAAAGTAATTGAACGTGTAAGCGCTTTAATGGCGGGAGCGGACGATTTCTTGAGCAAGCCGTTCAGTTTGCACGAGATGAGTGCAAGAATACAGGCGCTGATTCGCAGGGCCAGGGTGTATCAGGAAAGCTTGCCGGCAGGACCGGCGCTGCTGGAGCTTCCCGCCTATACGATGAAGTCCGACGAAGGCATACAGATCGTGCACCTCGATCCGGAGACGCGGTCGATGTGGGTGCGCGGAGGGCTGGTCAATACGACCTATTCCGAATTCGAGATCATGACTTGCTTTGTCAAACACCCGGGGCGCGTGTTCAGCCGGGAAGATTTGATCAACACGGTGCGGGGATTCGATTCGTATGTAACCGACCGCGCTATTGATGTACATATTGCAAACCTGCGCAAAAAAATCGAGGATAACCCCAAGCAGCCGAAGCGGATTCGAACCGTATGGGGTGTTGGATACAAATTCGTTTTATGAAAAAAGCCTCCAAATCGCCGAACTGCCCCGCGTACACGCGGACAGCAGCGGCGGTCGGAGGCTCATTCGTTGTCTGCGAAGTAGCGGATCGCCCGGTGGGCAAAATTCATCGCCACGGGGTTGTCCGAGGCTTCGACCGAGTATATTAGCGACGTCGTCCGCTTCGTCTGCTCAAGTTCCGGCAAATTGCGCAAAATCAGCTCATTGTTCAGAATGAGATCTTCCCGCAAATAGGAGCGGGGCAGCAGCGTCGCCGTTTTGCAGGTGGACACCAGGCGGAGAATCGCTTCGAACGAGTCGATTTCCATCTGCACATTGGGAAAGACGGAGAACCGGTGGAACAGCTCGTCCATCAGAACCCGATACCAGGTTCCCTTGGAGAACAGAATCATCGGCAGTTCGTTCAAATCGCTGACTGCAAGTGCGGGGCGGTCGATGTAGCTGTGCCCGAGCGGCAGCACGAGACACAGATGGTCGTCAAACAGCGGCTCGCAGCGCAAGCCCGAGGCGTTGATCTGCGAAGCGATCATGCCGATATCGACTTTTTTCTCTTTGACCATCGTGACGACTTCGTGCGTCTTGCCGGTCAGCAGCTTGATCTCGGTCATCGGCTGGTCTTCCAAAAAGGTTGTGATCAGATCGGGAAGCGTGGCCTGCAGCGTTGTCAGACTGGCGCCTATCGTGATCGACACATGGTTTCCGGCCGCTTTGTACGTTTGAATCTCCTGCATGAACTTGCGCTCCAGATGGCGCAGCTCAAGGGCGTGGTCGTAGCAGATCCGGCCGACTTTCGTCAGCTCAAGCCGCTTGCCTTTGCGGATAAAGAGCTCGACGCCAAGCTCCTCCTCCAGCTTCATGATTTTGCGGGAGAGCGCGGGTTGGGACAAGTTCAAAATTTGCGAAGCTTTATTCAAGCTCGCCTGCTCGACAACAACTGCAAAAACGTCCAAAAGCTCCACAGAAAGCGCCCCTTTCCGTTATGATCGATATGCAAATTAGTTATAAGGGTATATAAAGAATCGGCACTTCCATTATAAGCGAGAAAGAGGTACCATGTATATGTCACTTCTTGTTCACAATTTTTGGGCGATCCTGCATAAACGCTCTGTATGATGGAAAAATAGGCGTGGATGAATCTGGGTTGACGCTTGTATACCGCAAGAGTACAATGGTATGTGGCTTGTCTGAAAATGTCGGATGTACTATTTTAGGGGAGGAATTGGTTCAATGACGGGTAATTCGTATTACTTTCGAAAGATCCACTCTTTGCTTGGCGTAATTCCAGTGGGTTTCTTTCTCATCGAGCATCTGCTCACGAACTACGAGGCGGTTAAGGGCCATGCCGCTTTCATCGATCAAATCAACTGGCTGAACGGGCTGCCTCTGAGGCTGTTTCTGGAAATCTTCGGCATCTGGCTGCCGCTTCTTTACCATGCCGTTTATGGCCTCTACGTAGCTTATCAAGCCCGCCATAACGTAAGCAATTACGGATACTTCCGCAATCAAATGTTTTTCCTGCAGCGTATAACGGGAATTCTTACGTTCTTGTTCGTCGCATGGCATTTTTTCGAGACACGCCTTCAAGTGGCGATCGGAAATGTGGATCATGAGGCGTTAGGCACGACGATGTATCAAATTGCGACGAATCCGGTTATGTTCACGATCTATCTGATCGGAATCCTGTCGGCTACGTTCCATTTCAGCAACGGCATGTGGTCTTTCCTGGTCAGTTGGGGAATTACGGTCGGCCCGCGCGCTCAGCGTATTTCTACCTATGTATGGCTGGGTGTGTTCGTCGTTATGTCAATCATGTTTATTATGTCTTTGACCGCATTTACGGATACTCAATTTCAGCATTTGCCTGCAGAGACACGGGCAGGGCATTAAGGGAGGGTGAACATCAATGGCTAATTCGAAAGTTATTGTCGTCGGCGGAGGCCTTGCGGGACTCATGGCGACCATTAAAGCGGCAGAAGCCGGAGTTCACGTTCAGTTGTTCTCCTTGGTTCCTGTGAAACGTTCGCATTCCGTTTGCGCGCAAGGCGGCATTAACGGTGCGGTAAATACAAAAGGTGAAGGCGACTCCACTTGGGAGCACTTTGACGATACGGTTTACGGCGGGGACTTCCTGGCCAATCAGCCGCCGGTTAAGGCGCTGTGCGATGCGGCCCCCGGCATTATTCACCTGATGGACCGGATGGGCGTTATGTTCAACCGTACGCCGGAAGGTCTTCTCGATTTCCGCCGTTTCGGCGGCACGAAGTATCACCGCACGGCATTCGCCGGAGCGACGACCGGGCAGCAGCTGCTGTACGCGCTCGACGAGCAAGTACGCCGCTGGGAGACCGCGGGTCTCGTCACCAAGTTCGAGAACTGGGAATTCCTGGGCGCCGTACTCGACGAAGAGAATATTTGCCGCGGTATTGCGGCGCAAAATCTGCGCAGCATGGAAGTGGAAACATTCCCTGCCGAAGCCGTTATTTTGGCGACAGGCGGTCCCGGCATTATTTTCGGCAAAACGACCAACTCGGTCATCAACACAGGTACGGCGGCAAGCGCGGTTTATCAGCAAGGCGTTAAATACGCGAACGGCGAAATGATCCAGATTCACCCGACCGCGATTCCGGGAGACGACAAGCTGCGCTTGATGTCCGAATCGGCGCGCGGCGAAGGCGGCCGGATCTGGACGTACAAAGACGGCAAACCTTGGTATTTCCTGGAAGAGAAATATCCGGCTTACGGCAACCTCGTTCCGCGCGATATTGCGACGCGGGAAATTTTCTCCGTCTGCGTAGACCAGAAGCTGGGCATTAACGGCGAAAACATGGTTTACCTCGACCTCTCGCATAAAGATCCGAAAGAGCTGGATGTCAAGCTCGGCGGTATTATGGAGATTTACGAGAAATTCATGGGCGACGACCCGCGCAAAATTCCGATGAAAATTTTCCCGGCGGTTCACTATTCGATGGGCGGCATGTGGGTCGACTACAACATGATGACGAATATTCCGGGGCTGTTCGCGGCCGGCGAGTGCGAATACCAGCATCACGGTGCGAACCGTTTGGGCGCCAACTCGCTCGTTTCCGCGATTTTCGACGGCATGGTTTCCGGTCCGAAAGCGGTCGAGTATATCCGCGGCTTGAGCAAGAGCTCGGAAGATATCTCCTCGACGGTGTACGACCGCGAGAAAAAACGTCATACGGACCGTTACGAGAGCCTGCTCAAAATGAACAGCGGCACCGAGAACGCATATGTGCTGCACAAAGAACTGGGCGACATGATGAATGCGAACATGACGGTAGTCCGCCACAACGACCGCCTGCAGGATACGATCAACCGGATTAAAGATATGAAAGAACGATACAACAACATCAACATCACGGACACAGCGAGATGGAACAACCAAGGCGTCGCGTTCACGCGCCAGCTGTGGAACATGTTCGAGCTGGCCGAGGCGATGACGGTCGGAGCACTGCTGCGCAACGAGAGCCGCGGCGCGCATTACAAGCCGGAATTCCCGGATCGCGACGACGAGCATTTCATGAAAACGACGATCGCCGACTGGACTCCGGACGGACCGAAAATCAGCTACGAAGATATCGACGTATCCCTGATTGCGCCGCGTAAACGCGACTATTCGACGGACAAGAAGAAGGGAGGAAACTAATCATGGCGGATACACAAACGGCGCAAAAAACCGTGAAGTTTATCGTTACACGTCAGGAAAGCCCTGAATCCAAGCCCTACACGGAAGAGTTTGAAATCCCGTATCGCCCGAATATGAACGTGATCAGCGCGCTGATGGAAGTACAGCGCAATCCGAAAAACGCCAAAGGCGACAAAACTACGCCCGTGTGCTGGGAATCCAACTGCCTCGAAGAAGTGTGCGGAGCCTGCTCGATGGTTATCAACGGCAAGCCGCGTCAAGCGTGCTCGGCGCTGATCGACAAGCTGGAGCAGCCGGTCCGCGTAGCTCCGATGAGCACGTTCCCGGTTATGCGCGACCTGGTTATCGACCGTGGGCGTATGTTCAACGCTTTGAAAAAGGTTAAAGCGTGGGTGCCGATCGACGGTACTTACGATCTTGGTCCTGGTCCCCGCATGGCGGAGTCGAAGCGTCAATGGGCGTACGAGCTTTCCAAATGCATGACTTGCGGCGTATGCTTGGAATCTTGTCCGAACGTGAACGAAAAAACCGATTTCATCGGCCCTGCGGCGATTTCCCAGGTTCGTTTGTTCAATGCTCACCCTACGGGCGAGATGAACAAAGAAGAGCGTCTGGAAGCGCTGATGACCGACGGCGGCATCGAAGGCTGCGGAAACTCGCAAAACTGCGTGCGCTCCTGTCCGAAAGGCATTCCGCTGACGACTTCCATCGCAGCGATGAACGCCGATACGACGAAGCACTTATTCAAAAAATGGCTGGGCGTGTAAGCTGACCCCACAAAGCCCGATTCCCGTAACGATAACGGGGATCGGGCTTTTTTTGCGCCGTAATGAACCTTTTTGGCGGCGGGATTGTTTATAAGGTAAAAGCAGGAAGGAGGGGGACTATGACTGAGAGGGAACTATTCGAAATTTATAAAAAAGACGTCTATAAGACATGCTTCTTCATGCTTCATCATCCCGCTGATGCGGAAGACGTGTGCCAGGACGTATTCATGACCGTGTTCCGTCACGACTGGAGGCGGGTTGAGCATTTGAAGACTTGGTTGATGCGGGTGGCGGTGAATCACTGTTTGAATCATTTGAAAAAAATCAGCCGCTCCAAAACAAAGGAGAATAAGCTCCGGCTCCATTCCGCCACGGGTGCGGAGAAAGCCGCGGAGACGATTGCCGAAGAACGGGAATCCGCTATGGAATGCGTGCGCCTGCTTCACAGGCTGCCGGGGAAGATGAGGGCGGTCGTATCGCTCCGGTTTTTGAACGAATGCAGTTTGAATGAAATTGCGGAAATTTTGGGCATTCCGATGGGAACGGTGAAATCCCGGCTCAATAAAGGGTTGAAGCTGATGAAACATATAGTGGAAGCCGATGAGGCCAACTATGGAAAAGGCGGTGAGGCGCGTGGACAAGGTGCAGCAAAAGTTTTCTCGGTTTTTAGACGATGATGATGCAGGGCTGAAATACCCGGATTTCGATGCGATGTGGAGCCGGCTGGAACGAAGTTTGCCGGAGGCGGACGCCGCTCTGCTGCCTGTAGATATGGCTGCGCCCAAGCGGAAGCGGCACCGGAAAGTGGCTGTCCTCTCCGTTCTCGCGGCAGTTCTTGTGGCTACGCCGGTCGTTGCGGCCATCGGGAGCAAATGGGACAGCATTTTCGATCATAGGAGCGGCATCCAATCCGCTTTGCAAAAGGGTCTGGGGCAAAGCATCGAGAAATCGGTGACGCACGAAGGCGTGACGCTGACCGTACATACCGCGATTGTGGACGATAACCGGACGGTGCTGCTTTACAGCCTGAGCTCGCCGTCCGCAGCCCTTGGGGAAAGCTTGCAATTTGCCAAGATGGAGCTGCAGGACGCTCAAGGACGAGTTATTGAAGGGCGGCAAAGCTTGTTCTGGGACAAAGAAAGCAAGATGTGGAGCGGCTATTTCGAAACTGAATGGACGCCTGACGGTGTGGAAGCGGATGTGCGGTTTACGGCGAAAAACTTGCAATCTTTTTCCCGGGCGGAGCACGAGCTTGCATTTAATCCTTTTGCCGACAAGAAGCAAACTTTTGACATTCGGCAGGACGGCATTGAACAGTTGACGCTGGAGCCTTTTGTCCAGGGAGATAAATTGATGCTGGTTTCGTCGGTCAAGTTCGATCGGCCCGAGGTAAGGGGATGGATGTTTCCGCATATTGCCGCTTACAATGGGGATGCGATAATCAAGGAAGCGGGAGGCGGAGTATACGGCACTCCCGGCGACAATGGCGAGTATACGAGCCGGCAGTTTTTCCCCATTGGCGATTTGCAAAAGAGCAATGTGAACTACAAGCTCCTGTATACGAAGGAGGAGCAGCGGATCGACAAGGACTGGATGTACGAGTTGCGCTTGAATAAAGAGCAGATGATTAGCGGGACCGTGAAGCGCAGCTTGAATGTTCCGTTGGAGCATGCCGGCTCGCGAATCGTGCTGAAGGAGATGATTATAACGCCGACGCAGATCAGAATCAAGGCTAGCCATGAAAAATATGCGGGCTTCCCGTTCCTGAACTATGCTTTGGAAGTTAACGGGAATGTTCTGCCGGGCGGTATTTGGTATGAAGAGGGGCAGAACAATCCGGAAGAAACGGTTTACCGGTTCGAGGTTCCTCCCGGTGTTCAGGTGACGGCGCAAACGCCGATTACTTTTATCGCCAAGTACGAAAATATCAAGCACAAGGATGCTAAGGATCCAATCCGGCTAGAAGGGATCAGCGAAGAGAGGCAGACGATGACAACCAAGGTTGGCGGTTATGACGTCAAGTGGACCTATTACAAGCGGGACGGGAATCTCTACGTGGAGAGCGAATGCGCGGATCCGGCTTTTGGCGGCGTCAATCAGACGTATATGCGGAGTGTAGGCGAGAAAGGTCTCGTCGGCAAGCAGGTAACCGTCAATTTTGCCGGGGACGGCAACAATAAAGCGGTAGATATGTACGAGAATTATAAAGGGACGGATGCGGAACTGTATATTTACTGGTACTACACGGAAAATCCGGACAAGGAGCTGCGGGCTGGTCTTAACGAGTAGGAGATATAAAAAACACCTCAATGATGAGGTGTTTTTTTGCTTGAATGGTTTTACGTGCGACACCTCTGTGGGGGTTTGCGCGTTGGCGAATGAAGAAGCGATGATGCCGGGGTTAGCGGGAGATGAGATTATCGCAGGAAGTAATACCAGTAAGCCATTTCAATCGCTTCTCCGAGCGTTTTCGGTTCGTATGCCGCTGCATGCGTTTCAGGCGCACCGATGTTTGCAGCTACGATTGCAAAAGCCGCTACAAGCGCAATTTTGGAAATATTTTGCACTACGGGGTGTTTGAACATTTTTTATTCGTCCTTGTATTTGTGGTACAAATGAATAATAGCACGGAAGGGACCGTAATTCTATTTTGTATGACACAAAAAGGAAATGAATATGCAACTGCTCGTCCGCATGAGGTGGCACATCATGCACCTGCCTGGTACCGCCTCGCCTCATGCGTGAGAAAACTAGCATCTACTTGGTAGCGTCCCTGCGGCACGCGTGCAGAAAACCTGCAAAAGTACAGTTTTTTGCTCGTGGATGCGCCTGCATCGTAAAATTCCTGCGAATGTGCAGGTTTTTCAGCCCATCCGTGGGATCTGGCCGGTTTTAGTCGGGAATTCCTGCACAATCGCAGGCACTAATGTAAACGTCAATAGGTCATATAAAAAAAGAAACATGCAGCCGTCTTCCCGGGGGAAGGCAGAGTGCATGTTTTTTGTGTCATACCTTTTTGGATTCGGCGGCAGAGCCGGTAAACTGCGGGGGAGAAGATGAAACTGCGTATAGTTTTTCATACTGCTTGCTTGCTGCTGTAAAGGGATGCGGGGACGGGGGAGCAGTTACAGGGGATGTTGCAGGAGTATTATCTAACATACTAATGTGAAAGTGAACGGAATACATCAAATCCACCTCCAAATAGGTCTTTATGTGTAATATATTATTACATTATCAAGCAAAATTCAATAGTAAAATAAATTTATGTTATGTATATTGACATGAACGAAAGTTCTCAGTATGATAGAAACAAATCCATTCGACAACCGCATAGCATTATGTTTTCTAGGGTTCCGCGAGCAGCGTCGTTCTGCCGGTCTGGTCCAAGAGAAGACACACGGTGGCGATCACTCAATCACTGTGCACACGGAGGGACAAAAGCCCGGGAGGATATCAGAACTTGATATCGTTCCGGGCTTTATTTTTTTACTAGGAGAGAGGGAGAACGGAATGAAAAAAAGTCGGGTATGTTTGATGCTGGTTCTTGTATGTATGATCTTGGTAGCAAGCGCCTGTTCAGGCGGCAAGCAAGCGAACGTGGCGCAAGCCGGGGGGAAAGAACCGATAAAAATCGCGCTAAGCCCTTGGCCGGGCTGGTTCGTATGGTATTTGGTCAAAGAGAAAGGCTTTTTCGAGAAAAACGGCGTTAACGCAGAGCTGGTCTGGTTTCCGGTATACAGTGACTCCTTGTCGGCTCTGGCTTCGGGCAAGGTGGATGCGAACAGCCAAACGCTCAGCGACACGCTCGCGCCCGCCAGCAAAGGAATCGGCGTGAAAGCCGTTCTTGTGAACGACAATTCCAACGGCGGCGACGGGGTCGTCGTGAAGCCCGGAATTACGTCTTTGCAGGATTTGAAAGGGAAAAAGGTCGCCACCGAGCTGGGCACGGTTGACCATCTATTGATGCTGACGGCGCTGGAAAAAGCCGGGCTGGCCGAAAAAGACGTTGCTTACACGAATATGACGGTCAATGACGCGGGTCCAGCCTTTATTTCCGGCAATCTCGATGCGGCCGTGCTGTGGGAGCCGTTCTTGAGCAAAGCGCTTCAGGAGGGCAAAGGGAAGCTGCTTTTCTCGTCGGCGGATACGCCCGGGCTCATTCCCGATCTGCTCGTTTTTAAAGAAGAAATTACGAAAAACAGACCGGACGATGTGAAAAAAATAATTAACGCCTGGTTCGACGCTTTGGATTACTGGAAGGCGAATCCCGAGGAGTCGCTGCAAATTATGGCCAAAGCCGCGGAAACGCCGCTGGAGGAGTACAAGGCCGGAGTGAACAGTATGAAAATTTTCCAGCTTGACGATAATGTGAAAGCTTTTCAAAAAGCCGACTCGTTGACATCGCTGCACTTCACGGCGCAAAAAACGGCGGAGTTTCTGAAAGGGCTGGATATGCTGTCCGCCGTTCCGAAGCCGGAATCGTTCCTGGATGGGCACTTTGTCGAGGAAGTGGCGAAAGAACGCAAGAAATAACAGGGGAAGGCGGAGCATTCGTATGAACACAACGGTAAAAAAGAAACGCAGATCCTCCCTGTTTGCCATACGCGGGGACATCAGCCGCAAAGCGTACATGTCGGGCATCGTGCTGGTCGCTGCAGCGTTTCTCGTGCTTTGGAGCGTGCTCAGCTACGGGGAACTCGTGAACCGCACCTTCCTGCCGACTCCCGGCCAGGTGCTGAGCCAGTTCGCTGCGCAAGTGCAGACGGCCACGTTTTGGCATCATGTGGGCATCAGCATCTACCGCGTCGGCATGGGCTTCCTGCTGGCGTGCATCATCGGCATTCCGCTCGGCATTCTCGCCGGCACCTTCCGTTTCGCCGAATCGCTGTTCGTGCCGGCGGCCGAGTTTATCCGCTACATGCCGGCCACGGCGTTCATTCCGCTCATCATGGTGTGGGCGGGGATTGGCGAAGCGGCGAAAATTCTCGTCATTTTCATCGGCTGCTTTTTCCAGCTCATGCTGATGGTCGCCGACAACACCCGTGCGGTATCGAACGATCTGCTGCAAACGTCGTATACGCTTGGAGCGAACCGCCGGCAGGTCATCGAGAAAGTGCTCATTCCGGCACTGCTGCCGGATTTGATGAATACGATGCGACTTATCATCGGCTGGGCGTGGACCTATCTCGTCGTGGCGGAGCTCGTTGCGGCGAGCAGCGGCCTCGGGTTTTCCATTATGAAAGCCCAGCGGTTCCTGAATACGGACATTATTTTCGTAGGCATCATCGCGATCGGGCTCCTTGGCCTATTGACGGATAGAACATTTGCCTATTGCCATCGCAGATTTTTTCCATGGCAGGAAGGGGGCCGCTAACATATGCTGCATGCCGTGCATTCCATTAAGCCCGAGCCGGTTCGGGAAAATAAAATTACAGCTATCGATGTCAGCAAAACGTACAGCACCAAAAAATCGCAGTTCCTCGCGCTGGACCGGGTTTCATTTCATGCCGAAGCCCATGAGTTCGTCAGCTTCGTCGGCCCGTCCGGCTGCGGCAAATCGTCTCTGCTGCGCATCATAGCAGGGCTGGAGGAGATGACGAGCGGCTCGATGAGCATCTCCGGGCAGGAAATCGACGGCCCCGGCGCCGACCGGGGCATGGTGTTCCAGACGTATACGCTGTTTCCGTGGCTGACGGTCCGGGAAAACATCGAATTCGGCCTGACGCTGAAAGGCGTGCCGATTTTTGAAAAGCGCGCGATCGCCGACCATTTCATGGAGCTTGTCGGGCTTAAGCGCTTCGCCCGCTCGCTGCCGAAGGAGCTATCCGGCGGCATGAAGCAGCGCGTCGCCATCGCCCGGGCGTTGGCGAACAACCCGGAAGTGCTGCTGATGGATGAGCCGTTCGGCGCGCTCGATCCGCAGACGAAAAGCACGATGCAGGAGCTTCTGCTCCGCATCTGGGAGAAAGAGAAGACGACCGTCGTCTTCATCACCCACGACATCGAGGAGGCGATTTTCCTGTCGCAGCGGGTGTACGTGATGCAGGCGCATCCCGGCACGATCCGCAAGGAAATCGCAGTGCCTCCCGGTTTGCGCAGCGCCGGCGACGCGAAGGATTCGGAACCTTTTATCAAGCTGAAAAAGGAAATTATTGCGCTCATCGGCGAGCAGCGGCATGAGGAATGACGGAATGATGGCTACATTTTGACCAAAATGAGGCCCGCAAAAAGCAGCGCAAGCGCGAGGCTCTGCAGCTTCGTGAGCTTCTCTTTGTAGACGAGAACGGAGCCGACGACAACGACGAGCCCGTACGTGGAAAAAATCGGCGCGGCAATCGAGCCGGGGCCGGTTTCCAGCGCAGCGGCGTACAACTGCAGGCCTCCGTAGGAGAAGCAGCCCGCAATCAGTCCCCATATGAGTCCTGTACGGCGTGATGTATTGTTTGCTTTTACTGCTGCGATATGGGCGTGCTGTGCGGGATTTTGTCGTTCCCGGGCGGCGGCGAAGGCGAACCATGCGGCCGAGAGCAGATAGCTGATGAAAAGGATCGGCGTACCCGCCAGCCCCAGCTCAGCGGTGACCTTCAACCCTCCGTTGCGGAAAAAGAACAGCAGCCCGCCCAGGGCGACGAGCCCGAACCATATGCGCTCTTTGATCGTAAGCGGTTCTTTCAACCGGATGGAAACGAGCACGGCCGAAGCGAACAGCAGCGCAACTCCGCCGATTTCGATGGCGCTGATGCTTTCCCCGTAGATCCAAAGGGACATGAGAATGACGAGCACAATGTTCAGGTTCATTAGCGGAGCGGTCAAACTCGCCGGACCATGATCGAGCGCTTTCATAAAGACGACATTGCCCCAGCCCGAGCCTATGCCGATGACGATTCCGGCCGCCCACAGCCGCCAATCTCCGAGGTGCAAGGAGCCTTCCCACAAGCTGCCTGCGAAAAAGCCTATCGTGCCTGTAATGTACAGCCCGAGCAGCAGATAAGTTGCGGAGCCTTGGCGCATTTGGCTCGCTTTCATAAAAAAGCCGGTCAGGCCGAACAGAACAGCGCTGGCTACGGCTGCAAGAAACCACATGAACGTATCTCCTTTATATGTAGTGGCTTCATTATATCGGAATGCGCCTCGATTGACGAGGGTTGGGCTTCCCGATACAATGAGTTCAAAAGCTGCAACATGAATGAGAGAGGAATCCGATGAGCAAACATAGACAGCCTACGATCGTCGACGTGGCCCGGGAAGCGGGCGTTTCCATAGCGACGGTCTCCAACGTGCTGAACCGCAAAAATGTGCCGATGGCCCAGGATACCATACGCAAAGTGGAAGAGGCCGTCCGGCAGCTCGGTTATCGCCGGAATGCGCTGGCCGCGAATTTGAGCCGCCGCAGATCGTATGAGCTGGGGCTGATCATTCCCCATTTTGGCGGCTATTACGGCCGCTTTGCCGAAATGCTCGAGCAGAAGGTGTTTGGCTTCGGCTACCATTTATCCGTATTTTCCGCCGCAGGTATGAATCCGCAAATCGAAAAAAGACACCTTGAGCTGCTGCTGCAGCGTAGGGTGGACGGGCTCGTATGCCACGGCTTGGCGATGAGCATGGAATCGACGAGCCAAGTCGTCGGCGAAGGCACGCCGCTCGTCGTCTTCAACGGCTGGGGCTGGCCGAGCGATATCGTGAAAATGGCGATCAATCTGGATTTCGCCGGAGCTTCCGCGGAAGCGGCGCAGCATTTGTACGGCAGCGGCTGCCGCGCTATCGTCTATGCGGGAAGACGTAACGGCTTGGGCGCCAACGATCAGCGCATACAAGGCTTTACCGCAGGTATTCGGGACTGCGGGGAGGACTGCGTGCACGCGCTTTTGGATGCAGGGGAGCTCGGCGTCGAAGGCATCCTGGACGAAGCGCTGCGGCTCAGCGGCGGAAGAAGGCCGCTCGGCATCTACACGTTCAACGATGCGCTGGCTTTGGAAATTTTGTCCGTGTGCCATGCTCGGCGCATCCGCGTGCCGGGAGAGGTGCAGCTCCTCGGCATGGACGACGAATTTTTTGCCGAGGTCAGCTATCCCTCGATTACCAGCTTTCATATGCCCGTCGAGCTGCAAACGCACCTTGTGGCCTCTTTTCTCATGAAACAGATCGGGGAAGAAATGAACGCCGAAACCATGAAGCTGCTGGACGCCCACTTGCCGGAAACGGGGCACGAACTGTCCATACCGCTCAAGCTGATGGCCCGCCAATCTACAGCCACATGAAAAAAAGACCGTTTCGCCCGCGAACTGGCGGAACTGAAACGGCCTTTATTTTTACGCGCGTTCGCCTTTTAAAAGAGCCTCTTCCTTATGCTTCAAAAACTCCCTGCCGTACTCCCCGTGCGGGTTAATATTGGCATTCTCGATCTGAATGGTCGCATGCTCGATGCCGTATTTGGCCTTCAGCATTTCATTAATCGCCAAAACGATGCAGTAAGGCTGAACGTCAGGATCGGTAAAAATGTGCGCAGTCAGCGAGTAGTGGTTCGTAGAAACCGACCATAAATGCATCTCATGCACATCTTCCACGCCTTCGACCCGACGGATATTGCCGCGGATTTCATCGAGATCGAACTGTTCCGGAACGGATTCCATCAGAATCAGGTAAGACTCTTTAATAATTTTGCTGCCGCCGACAAAAATAATGCCCCCGATGACGATACTGATCAGCGGATCAACCCAGAGCAGATCGGTAAAATAAATAATGACCGAGGAGACGATAACTCCGACAGAGCTGAGCAGATCGCCGATGAAGTGCCAGAGCGCGCTTTTCACATTCAGGTTCTCTTCTTCTTTCACACTATTGTGGAGCACAAGCGTAAGCACAAGATTCACGACCAGACCGATGGAGGCGATGCCGAGCATAAGCCCCAGCTTAATCGGCTGCGGATGGACGATACGCCCAATCCCTTCAATGAAAATGCCGAGCGAAATGACACACAGCGCCAGACCGTTGAGGAAGGAAGCGATAATCTCAAATCGCAAAAAACCGAACGTGAACCGGGCATTCGGCTGCCGGGTCGCCAGATGGATAGCGAACATGCTGAGCCCCAGAGCGATGACATCGGAGATCATATGAGCGGAATCCGAGAGCAGCGCCAGAGAGTTGGATAGGAGTCCCCCGACAATTTCGACAGCTGTAAAAAAGGCAGTCAGGATCAGCGTCACCCATAACGTTTTTCTGGATTTGCTTTGTTCTTTGACGTGGTGGAGATGGTGGTAATCATATTCGATAACCATATGTGAGCCCTCCTTGTTGGCCTTAATGAGAATGAGAATTACTCTCTTATTTAGAATAATTCTAATTAAGTAATTTCAGTATATGCCACTTCACGCCAAGGCGCAACCGTTAATTTTACAGGACCAATTTATGAATGCGTTTCCAATTTTGTTACACAAATGAAATATTTTTGTTATGGTTTCATAATGTAAGTGAGGTAATATAATAAACAAGACCCCCTTTTTAATATATAAACTTTTGAACCTGGCCCCGTTGGCTGGGTTCCTTTTTTTTTGTTCTTCGACATTGCTAGTGGATTGACATAAAATCTGCACTATGAATTTCCAAAAAAATTTTTGAAAATCGGACGTGGGAATTGGTTCAACTGAGAGCGAGATGCCACACTGCTACTAATTCTTTTTTATTGCTCCAGAGCAAAGTTAAATTTGCCATTCAGCAAGTAAACTATTAGGATACGCATAGTGTCTTGTCCTCTTCGTGAACCAAGCGGCTTACAGTATTCATTGGCATCTTTTGCCAAAGCGATAATCAAAACATCAAAAATCGTCATCAACGAAGCTCGTAGTTTAATGGCCCCAGGCGCGTCTACGCTTTGTTTATGATTACATTGCTTGCGATCCGTTCGTGGTATTTCTGCATGGATATCACAAGGTTACTCTAAAAAGTTTAGACGCCTCCATGTTCGGTTGCGGTCCGTGTGATATAATACACTTGTTGATTCGGCGTACCGCAATTGGAACAAGAAAAAACGTCGCTCTTTTTCGGAATTTAACAAACACATCCAATTGCTTCTGCTTTTCATCAAACTGACACTCAGCGATATACTATGGTTCAGGTATAAGGAACACCGTTTCCATGTCCTTTACTTCTATAACATATGAAACCACCCCGTCTTCCTGGTCTATTTATTACCAGTATTAACAATTACATCACGCTAACCGCCGAAGTGATTAATTCGACGCGACAGAGCCAATAGGCTAATGAGTAAGAGCCACGATATTAATGAAATAGAGCCCTGTGTTAGTGGGGGGAACCACCACAAATTTCGACAATTTTGCAATCCATACAAGTAAGCCAGTCAAGGTCGCGAAGCGTTCATTTTAGCCTTGATTGTCGTCCTTCATGGGTCCACACTTTTCCATGGTCCAGCAAAGCCTCATTCATTAACTCAGTGGCTCTGTGGCACCGAAGTATTCACCGAAGAAGCTAATCTTATTATTTAACAAATAAATAACGATGTTACTTCATGGTTTGAAGTATTTATTTGGAAAGGGAAATAAAGGAAAGTGTCGAATTCTAAAGTAATGTACTTTCAGTACTTCAGAACTATGGTATAGAAATGATTTGAAATATTAAATTGGAGGCACAGCTTTGGAGATAAGATCCTTGATTAATTCAACTGCAAGCTTTTTACGACGGTTTTATCGTAATCGTGCGGCATGGGCCTTAATCATAAATCGCAATAGGAGTGTACTCTGGCATTTATTCGTTGTGAATATACTTATTCTTTTTGCTATATTACCTGCGCTTCTACCCTGGCCGATGAGATCACTTTTAGCTCTATTACTTTTTATTCCCTACTTTAGAATTACTACTGTTAAAACTAGGTTAGTTTATCGGCTTTATAAAAATATTAAAAGTAGTAGATTTATAGGAATCGAGGATACGAGCACGGATTTAAAAGCGAGAAAGAGGTTGCTTCGAAAAATAGTCTCTCTGATTTTTAATTACATTATTATATTGATAGTCATTTTGCATTGGATAGGTGGTCGATCTAGTTCCTCATTAACTTGGCAAAATTCTATCGAGAGATGGCTTTTTGAAGATATGGTTGTTGCAGGATGGCTCGGTTTTCTATTCTATGCGTTCATTTTTCTTGTTCTAAAGCGTCGTCGCTGGCTTATACCTATATTGTCCTTGACTAGTCCATTCATTTCTCTTTCGCTCTTATTGCATGTCTTAGATTCAGCAGCCAAGGTTCTATCCAAGTTAACTGGGGCTCCTTATTTAACGATTATGAACAGTTCTTTTGATAGCTATGTGTATATGTTTATTGAATCTGGAACAGATAAGAGATTTGCCATTTATAATTTCGCATATTCGTTTGCTTATCAATTACTATTTGCGATGATCCAACCTGTTTATAAATTAGAAAAAAGTAGACTTGCTCTGGAGACAATCACCGTCATCTACGGGGCGATATCCGTGATCGGACTACTTGCTGCCGTTCCCGTATCAGAATTTCTGTTCAGCTATTTAAAGAACAACAATGGGAATCTGAAAGAATTTTTGTTTTATTCAGAACTTAAGAACGAGGAAGGGTTTAAAGTGTTTTATGAGCAAACTTTAAAATATGTTATTTTGCCTTTTTCTCTTGGAACAACAATTCCTATCCTTATTATCAAATACAGAGAAGCAGCTAGTAAGAGCAAAGGGCAACTTTTGTTCGATCGAGCATGTGCCAGTCTTAGTATGCCCACTTCAGAGATGCTTGTACTACTTCGCCAGGCGATCTATCACGGGGGTGGCTCAATACGGGGTTCAATTAATGGACACTATTTTCTTCACTCTTTTGTTCCCTTTTTGGATACAATTCGCTCTAAACGGATTGGTTGGCTAAGGAAACGATGGAGAGGACTGAGTATAATATATTGCAAGCTGATAGACCAATTACGTACTGCTCCTTCTACTACTACTAAGAATTTCGTTCAGTTTTATAATTCGATATGTACCAGCGTACATATTTTTCGTAACAATATTGCTCTTGCTCGAAGAGAACGATTTTTTGGATTGAGACTTGCAAGTGCTCTTCTGATTGCACTAACTTTTTGCTGGCTAGTATTTTCAGGTTGGGCATTACTAGTACTTTCTAGAATTTATGAATCCTATCTTGGTCTGTTCGGAAATGATGAAAGACGTGGGCATGCCTCATTTGTTGTACTCTATTTTCTACTAACTTGTTGCCATTGTGCTTTTAGAACCTTCTCGGCCCGCCTTTTTCCTAGTGTCTTTCGTTATGAAATGCGTACCCTATATCTTCATGTTACGCTTCTTCTATTGTCGGGAGGGATAGTTTTTCTAACGAATTTAATTTATAATCAATGGATTTCATTGCTCATATTTCCAATTCTATGGCATGCGATTTGGTTTTTGGAGCGTTTCAGATGATAATTCCAGACCAGATCAATTGTCGTCAAATTAAGTAGCAGACTCTTTGGAATGAAAACTCAGTCTGTATAGCTTGGAGTTTCCGAGGAATACTTCTATTCTCAATCTCAGAAGCGATTTAAGAAATAATGCAATCATTCTACCGGGTGGAGTGCGATCAGCTGTTTTTTTGAAGCTTTTAATAATAAAAAGGTTGGTGCAAGAATGCAGTTACCAGAGATTTTTAGGGATATTATAAAAAAAGATGACAATTGCAATGCCATATTGTTCGGTGCTATTAGTAATATTGAACCTATCATAAAAGAGAGTAAATTGGAATTTTTTAGCGAGTATACCAAACATGATCTCGATCATTTTGAGAAGGTTTTACTAGTATCAGAATGGCTCATCTCAGAAGATAAATTTACACTTCAAAAAATCGGTGCCTATGATATTTTAGCACTGGTACTGTCTATATTGCTGCATGATTTAGGCATGCATATTACCTATGAAGGGTTTTTAAGCTTATTATCGCAAAACGAGAAAATTTCAGAGTTTGATGAACTTTCTTGGTCAGAAGAATGGGAAAGGTATGTTAACCAAGCGAAGAGGTGGAATGAGCAGCAACTAATTAGTATTTTCGGTAAAGTAATAAATATTGAAGCACCCCCAAATGATAAAAATATGTTGACCGAATATAATAAAAAGTTTATAGGAGAATTCTTAAGAAAAAACCATGCACGATTAGCACATGAGATTGCAGTTTTTGGTTTTCCTGGACCAAATAATAAAAAGATTCAACTTATCAATAATGAATGTGACGATGACATAAAAGACCTAATTGGACTTATAGCTAGGAGTCACGGTTTAAATATACGTCAAACATTACCCTATCTAAAAGATAATTTCTTTGAAATTTTAGAACCTTACAAAATCAAGGTTGTTTTTATAATGATTTTATTACGGTTAGCCGATTACTTAGATATTACTTCTGAAAGAGCTCCAGAGAAAGCCACGAGAATTAAGGAGTTTTCAAGCCCATTCTCAAAGTTGCAGTGGAGGTTGCATGATTGTATTAAAAACTGTCATAAAAATCATTTAGACCCCGAGACACTGTACATTCAGGCAAAGCCAACATCAAGTCAAATTTATCTGGAACTAAATTCATTATTAACAGGTATACAAGATGAGTTGGATAAGAGTTGGGCGATACTTGGTGAAGTTTATGGAAGATATGATGGTCTAAGAGACTTAAAAATTGGACTTCGAAGAATTCAATCTAACATATTCGAAAAAAAATTTAATGAAAGTATTGATTTTATTCCAGAAAAAATCTTCTTTACTACCGATTCGGGAGTGTTGCGACATTTAATTGCCCCACTTTATGGCGAAAATCCTTCATATGGTATAAGAGAGATGTTACAGAATGCTATAGATGGATGTAAAGAACATGAGTTTGTTCTTAAATTGAGGGAAAATGATTCTTATGAAAATTATAGCTCAAATATTGAGATTTCTTTTTATGAGGATGAGGGTGAGTATTATTTCTCATTAAATGATAATGGTATTGGAATGTCACATGAAACACTTATTAATTATTTTTTTAAGGCAGGCGCCTCATTTAGGAAAAGTACAAAATGGTTAGAGACATTTAGTGATCTTAATGGAAATTCTAGCATAGTTCGAAGTGGGAAGTTTGGAGTAGGTGTCTTAGCTGCATTTTTGCTTGGAAATGAAATATCCGTTACTACTAAGAATTTAGATTCAAAAACTGGGTATACATTTAAAGCGAAGATTGATGAGAATCAAATTGAAGTGAAAAAAGTACAGTGTAAGGTTGGTACATCAATAATTATTAAATTATCAGAAAATATATGGAAATTGCTGAAGAATCAATCAATTAAGTCATGGAGTATAAATAATGTGCGATACAGATACATGAATCAATATGCAGAAGCGTTTAGGAATTCAGGGAATGTCCCTGCGTGGAATCAATGGTTTGTCTACTCTGAGCCTAGAATTGATATTAATATTCCGGAAGATTGGAAGTTTGTTGAGGGCAAAAAAATAAATGAAGAAGATGAATATTGGCACAATCTAAATGTATCAGATTATAGTGGAGTCAAGTGGTCATATAGTAAAGACTATAATAATTATAAATTAGTTTGTAATGGTTTTTTGATTCCGAGTGGTTATTCAGTTTCAAGATATAGATATCCGTTAGGCAGAAACCTACCAACACTACTTATAACTGATAACAACGGAGTTTTACCTTTAAGTTTAAATAGGAATAATGTTGAGGAGCAATTGTCTTTTGAGGATGAACTTTTAAAAGATATCTATAAAGGAATAATTCTCGAATTAGTTACTCATATTGAAGAGGTAAAAAAAGAATCAAATAGTTACTTCATACATAGCCTTACACATCCATTACTTACAAATCATGAATATAACTGGGGTGAAGGAAGAAGAGTATTTCTTAAGGATGGTTATTGTTTGCCTCATTCGAGATTTGTTAACAAATTGGGGCTAAAGAAATTAGTTAAAGTTTATTGCAGTACTGATGAGGATTACATTACCTATCCTTTTGATATTGCAGAATGTGAAGGAGTTAGTTTTGCAAATGGGGAGAACCTCTCCAACTTAAATGAACTAAAAAATGTACTCTACGAAAACGATATTATGCTGGATATCAAATACTGGTCGAATTCAAGAAGAATATATATTCACACCGATAGATATCATTACTTATTTGAGGAAAACAGGCAGAGGTTGCGGTATGATTTCAAAATAAATATAAGAGAAGAGTTTTCAAATGGCAGATGGACTTGCTTAGTTATCGGTGAACCTAGTACTTCAAGCATTAGTGAGCAAAGTCTAGATCAAATAAATAACTCAGTTGATTTAATAATAGAATATGATGATATTACTGAGTATAAGAGTAAGGGTGAACCCAATAACAATCTCAAAGATATGTTTGTTGAATCAGTGGATAAGTATTTTAATGATAATTCATTAATTCCATATGATATTGTGTCAAGAAAAGAGTTGTTTCTTACTATATTTGAAGAATTAAAAAATTACCCTCTTGAATATTTAAACTATGTGGGTGAGTAGAAATCAAATTTTTAGTCACAAGCTTTTTTTTTAGAAGCCTTGCATTATTTCAATTGACTTGCTGAATGGTTCTGCTTACAAAAAAACTAAAAGACTTTGGTAGGGTTTCTGGTAGGGAATGAGATACTTGGCTTTCCGCGGCGCAATGAAAATGAAATTCGTTCATTTTCAGAAAATCGATCAATCCTTTATTACACAAGGCTTTGCGCCTCAGTTTTCCTTATTGAACAGAACCTGAAAATCATTAAAATTTCGGAACCCATGCCCCGATGGCTGGGTTCCTTTTTTATGCGGCGCAAATAACCCTTATGGGGCAAGGGGTTACGGGTTCCTCTAGTGTGCCGGTTGGTCCGGTTGCGGGGTGTTATAAATGTACTGATTCATAAAGAAGGTGTAATTTAGCCTGAAGAGGTGGTGGTTTTGCTCAAAAGAAAAGTTGTGTTATCGATTCTTATGCTGATTTTACTGTCAATTCTGGGTATTTTCATAAAGATTAGAGTTGATATTTCTCAGCTGGAAAAGAAGATGCAGGATTATTTAATATATTCAAAAGGGTATAAAGATGATGAGATATTAAGCATCAAGTGTGAACTAAGTGCTCTTCCTAAATACCCTGTATATGTTACTTTCAAAGATGAACCGAATTATGCCTATCTATATTCGTATTCTTCCTCATCAAATAGCTGGTATCAGTTCCCGCCTCAAGGCAAATATGACCCACAAAACTACAAGCACTTAGAGCAGAATGAGCCCCTGCCATAGCGCATAAAAGCGGCGGCAAGCCACACGTTAACACTATAACGACACCGTCGAACCGCTGACATTCTCTTGCTCGAAGAGATACAAGTAGACGTCTTCCAGGTTCGGCTTGACGGGTGTCGCGGCTAGATTCTCCGGCGGATGATCGCCTACGATACGGACGCAGATGCCTTCTTTTTCGTTGGTAATATTGCTCACTTTGTACTGCTGTTCAATGCTTTCCAGTTGATTCTTCTCCGATACATATACCGTGTACACTTTGTCCTTCATCCATTCCAGCAGCGAATACGGGTCATTCTGCAGTACAATGTTCCCATGCCTCAGAAATATGATCTGCTTGGCGATAGATTCGATGTCGGAGACGACATGCGTAGCGATCAGAATGATTTTATTCGATGAGATTGCCGAGATAAAATTTCGTATTCGGATTCGTTCTTTTGGGTCAAGACCGGCGGTCGGCTCGTCCAACAGAACGATTTTGGGGTCGTTTAGCAGCGCTTGGGCGATCATGATTCGCTGTTTCATGCCGCCGGAATAGGAGCCTAATTTTTTGTGCGCATCTTGCTGCAGGTTTACGATTTGGAGCAAATCATCGATTTGCGTCCTTGCTGCTTCTTTTTTCATGTCTTTTAAAGCGGCCATGTACCAGAGAAACCGATGCCCGGTAAAGTCATCGTACAAACCTTGCTGCTGCGGCATGTAGCCCAATATTTCCCGATAAGTTTTATCTAACCGGCGAATAGGGGTATGGTTGAAGCTGACCTCGCCGGTATCCGGCAGCAGGTTATCCGTGATGATATTCATGAGCGTCGATTTGCCGGAGCCGTTTGGCCCCAGAATGCCGTATACCCCGGGAGTAAGCTCCAAATTGATGTTGTCCAAGGCGGCTTTTTTCCCTTGTTTGTAGTGTTTGCTGACATGATTTATTGTAAGCTGCACTTGATCAACTCCCTTTTTTCGATGGGGTCGCGTTGTGCTTGTGCCATGACATTCTCATACACCAAGCGGCAAGCGCCCATAATGCGCAGAAATAATAGATGGTAGGCTGCAGGCGGCTGCCGTTTGCGAGCTCAGTAAATAACAGACTGGAGTTGTTGAACGAAAACAGTCGGATAAAGTCAAGACCTGCATATTCGATCAATAACGGTATCACTAGCGCAGCAGACAGTATGAACAGCGACCAGGATTGTTTTTTCACGAGAAGGGTCAGATACAGAGCGCATTGTGTAATGGCTAAAGCGCCAAGCAACTGGAGCAAGCTTACAACAATCACAAACGTCCGAACGTCAACCGGCAAATTAAGCTCTCCGTAAAGCGCAATGCTCTGGATCGGCGCATCCCAACGGATCGGATTATAGCTTATGAGCAAATTTGCGTATTGCGGTAAATAAATAATAACCATGAGTAATATTGCGCAAAAAGCAGCTACGATGTTCTTCACTGCAAATAAGGAAAGCCGGCCTTTTGAGGAGGCTCTTAAAATAGCCATAATGCCGGTCTTATATTCGATCGTAAATATCGTGCTAAGACATAGGGTCAAAAGGATAGAGTAAACGATACTATTGGTAATATCGCGGAAATGATTGTTGAACAGATAGTCCGATGAAAGTTGATTGACAAAGTGCCCGTCGATTCCTTTTTCCTGCTGCAGTTTCAGCAAATGTTCATATTGGCGGTATACTTTATCGAAAGCTTTGCGCTTGAGCGCAAATAGTTTTAGGTCAGCAAGCTTTTCCGTGTACTCGCGCAGTGAAATCCTGCCTGCCGAATAAGCCTCGAATACTTCCTTTTGAGCGTTTGCAAGCTCGTCGAACTTGAGTTTTTCCGCTTCGATATCATTCTTTTTTTCCGCGGTAAGTTCACCGGACAGAGAACGCAGGTAAGTATTATAGATGGCATCCTCTTCATTGAAGCGGATTGCTTGCGAATCGATAGCGTTGTACCCGAAAAAGAGAGCGATAAGGATCACAAGTATGGAGCGGCCCGTGACAAAAGTCTTAAACAGCTCGTGCCGCAGCAGGTTCACATGACCCCTGGAGCGGAACAAGGGAAGTAAAGCTCTTCGTTTATCCCATATGACGGCCCACAATGCGGGGGAACCCCCGACGGTTTTTCGCGAATAGATTTGAATGATAGCAACCGGAAAGAGGAGCAGCAGGACGGCGATGGCGCCTCCGGTTACCCAAATCTGGTTGATAGGGAAGCCAAAGAAGTTAATATTGTTGTATTCAGCCATCAACCCGTATACATCGTAAAATGAAAAAAGGTTCACATACTTCGCCAGGTTGAGCGAGGACAAAGGATCGATAAGCACATAGGCGAAATAGCTGACTCCGAGAAAAGCCAACAGGTACATATAGATTTTGCTTGCGTGATGAAAGGCAACGAAAAAAACACCAATAACCAAGGCCGCAATCACGGACATGACGATTTTGCCGGCCCCAAATAGCGCCAAATATTGGCTGACGTTCAATGTCAAGTTGCTATGCTTAAATGAAGCCATGGATTGAACAAGTCTCGTCAAATCGCCGAATCCGTATAAAAGGTAGGCCGCGGCTATAATGGTTCCGTAAAAGACAAAAGCCAAAACGGCGCTCACTGCCGTTAATGCGAACACCTTGGCCCCCGCGATGCGGGCTCTGCCATTTTTGTTGGTGCGGATAAGGAGCGCAAGCCCAGTTTCTTTTTCATACAAAAACAGAAGCATGCAAAGCATAAACATTAATATCGCCAGCAAAATGTCCGTGACCTGAAATCGGGTGCTCGATACGATGCCGGTTTCCAGACCGATTTCAAGCGGAATTTGCTCCAGATGCTGAAAATCGGCAACCGTCTTCATAATATTACGGTATGAAAATGAATTCTGTTCTTGAAATATGGATACGGAGAGCATGTCATTAGCCCGCTGCTGCATGCCCCCGATGTAGTCACGATGTTCCTGGACTGCCTGGAATTGCTTATAAATCAGATCGCTTAGATAGAAATCCAGGCCCAACCGCTCGGGGTCGTTCGCATATTCGCTGTTTATGAATGATTGTACCCATTCGGGCCGATTCTTTTTAATATCCTCCGAAAACTGCTTCAATATGGGGTCCTCGGGATCCCGCGCGGCATAGAACAAGGTAGAGAACGTGCTTAACTCTTCTTTTTGCTGTGCGATCTTCTTACTGGCAATAGGGATCGGCAGCACCTTGTAGGCTTGCTCCCAATCACGGTAAGCGCCGATATTGGCAATCGTATAACCGTGATTTGTCGTCTCCTGTTTATAATAAATGGCTGCGTTGGCCACCAAAAAGAGTGGAAGAAGGGCGACAAACCATTTCCTCTTGCAAATTTTCAACAATTCGTATCCGATCAGCTTCATGATGTTCCTCCGCAGATAGGCGCTCAATTAATTTAATGATTTTTGGTTTCGATAAACGGTTTGAATGCGGCGTTTCCGCTTCCGATGTCATTTTTATCCAATATTTGCAAATGATCAGCGTCATCCTTCCTAAACCGGGCAAACATATAGCGCTCATCCCCGGGATTCAAGCTATGGGCTAAGGGCAGATACGAAAGATTGAATTTATCGATAACTTGATATTTTTGATCGTATACGGTCATTTCGTCAGCAATATGTTTATTTTCTTCGCGGTTTAGATAAAACCATACAGGTCGTGCATAGAGAAAGGAACCGCTTGCGTATAAATGAGTGAGAAAATTCCTTTTTATTGGTACAACCTCTATTTGTTTGCCTTCCAGATCCGACGAGTACTGAACTGTAGATCGGCTGTCGTTCTCATCACCGTAAAAATACGAGAAATATAGCTTATCGCCGGCAATTCCGGAGATTATGGCGTTTCCGTTGTCGGCATTTTCAAACATGGGCGAGACGTTGCTAGTCTTAAGGTCATACCGCATGGTACGGTACATGTTTTTACCAGACTCGTGGAAGTAAACATTGTTGCGGTAAGGGATGATATCTAATATATGGCCGGCTTCAAGACTGCCCGTATATATGGCTTGCGGTTTCGAGAAAATGCCACCGTTGAGATCGTACTTCATAATCTGATAATTTAATTCCGATTGCTTGGTGTAGCTCGAAGTTGAGTAATATACGACGCCCCTGTGAATGGCAATGGCATGCGGCGGGAAATCGAAGGTCATTATTTCTTTCCTTTTCGCCCCGTCCAGAGACACTTCAATAAGCTCCGTTTTCTGGGAGCTTTCTTTTTCAAAGCCGGGTTTGAGCCGGAGGGTATACAGCTTTCCGTTCTGATACTCAAGAAATCCATTATCTGACGGTATGTTGAAATAAGCGCGGCAGTTGGGCTTCTCGTCGATCTTGGTATCGTCGCAATCCGCGTTTGGACGATTGTCCAGCAGCACGGGCTTCATCGTATTTTTATCGGCATAATACATATAATTGGCATTTAAAAAGTAATAGCCGTTTTTGCTGGCCGTCGTTTGAACCCTATGATTCTGTTCGTGAAAAACATATTGGTAGTCCGTCTCGCTGTTGTATTCGTCAGGATCATTCGCCTTGTTATTGCACCCCGATAAGCAGATGGGGATGATGGCGGCAATTAGTGCAAAGTAAAAAGATTTCTTATTCATTTTGTTTGACTCCTAGGGAAAAGGAATTCGCCTTTTGGACGATATGAACTCCAGAAAGGCGAACTCTTTTTATTTATTTAATAGTAAACATTAGGACGGTTATTTAATGTTGGTTGAATCCTTCCGATACCCTCCGTTGTAACTAACCTCATGGACTCCGGATGCCGAGAGGGATTGCGGATTGAAATGATTTGCGGTTGTACTTACGCTTGAGGAACCCGTGTGGTTTTACTGCTAATTCCGCCTGTTACTGATGTCGCTTCAAATGAATTGATTTAAAGGATAAATACCCCAATTGAACGTAGCATAACGTGAAAAAAATGTAAATAACATTAATCGTTAATTTCGAGACAGCCTTGCCTGAATTAATGCAAACGTTTCACCATTAGTCTATCGTCAAGTTCATTTTATTTCACGAGTGAAAGCATGAACTTCTTTTCGTATATAGGCCAAATGTCTTGGCTATTATTATTTAATCAATAAAATTCTACATAAAATAACATTTTTTTAGTTTTAAAAAGGGGAAAATAGTAATATATTACTATATTTAATTATCCGGAATAGTAATAGTATGTATGTATAATACAAAATTTTCCTGACAATTGTTTAAACAGGCGTCATCTGTTATTGCCCTAACCTAACTATTATTTATTATAATTGTAAGATAAAACTTACTACAAAGGAGGTACTTGATTAACAGCTTCTCCCCGCAAAGGAGGTACTTGATTAACAGCTTCTCCCCGCTCACATAAGGGGTAAAATTTAATAAGGGGGATTCAAATGATTGACCTTTCTGGAATTGCCGTATCACAACAACCATGGATTAATCTTTCCGATGTGGAAATAAAGAAAATATATCTGTGGAATGAGTTGTTTAATAGAACGGGAATAAAGACAGACACTGCCAAACTTCCAGTTCGAATAGGAAAACTTCAGAGGCAAGAACTTGTAAAGAAAGAACAATTACTTGTTTCAATCATGCAAGAAGAGGTGAGTCCGCTAAAAAAAACAATGTCGGGCCTTTATTTAATCATTCTTACGAACCAGGACGGTGCGGTACTTGATATTATGGGACCCGATACAATCATAAGCTACTTGGAATCCGTAGATGTTGGCATTGGAACTTCTTTTTGTCTTGAACATACTGGAATAAATGGCATATCAATGGCCATGCAAATGGATTCATTAGTGGCCGTCAAAGGTTTTGAGCATAGCTTAAAAATTTTTGAAAAATGGAATTGTATTTGTTCTCCGATTAAGCACAAAGACCAAAATCGCGGCTATTTGGAGATTTCGGTTTCAATTACAGATGATGTAAAATTAATAGTTCCTTTGCTGGAGCGGATAGTGACAGATATTGAATTTAGTATTCAGTTAGCTGATCCTGGCATGAAGAAAGCAAAAATTTATGAACATTTTGACCAGTATGGTCTGACAAATCGGGAGAAGGAAATTGGATTTGGTTGGCTGCATAATGAAAGCGCAATACATATTTCTTTATGTTTAGGTATTTCAGAAGCAACTGTGCGGCATACTCTAAAAAAGATTTATAGCAAAACTAAGTGCTACGATAAGGGGGGATTCATAAGAAAGTTTATGAAATGATACCCTATTTATGGTATTTACTAGGATGTTTGGCTGGCGTATTATTAGGTTATAAGCAGCTGAGTGATGGCTAAGGGAGGCGGGAGGTTGAAAATTAAAGAGTTTATTTCCATCGAGCATAAAATTACTTTCATTATTATAGCTGCTAGTACAACAGTTGGTTTCATTTATGGGTTAGCATTTGATGAAGGTTCGAACATAACACGGATGGACTTTTCCGGCAATAACTTTGCCAGTATTTTTTTTCAAATACTTTCGCATAACTTTTTAATTTCGTTACTAGTTTTATTGTTATCCATATTTTTTTATGTAGGTTCTTCTGTTCCCGTTATGTTGACTTACTTTATATTCGGAGATAGTTTCGCGGTTATTGCTAAGAAAAATGGCATTTTAACAGCTTTCGCAACTTATCCGCATCTCATATTTGAGACTATTCAGATATTGTTGGTTTTATCGATAGCATTTAAAATATCGGGGAAAATATTAGAAATGGCTTCTTTAAAAAAGAAAAAAAATATAGGTGTTCGCGAGCGAATTCCTATGAACCTTATGGTTGCTTTGGTGTTTATGATCTTGGCTGCAGTTACTGAGACAATCAGAATAGGTTACTTTTAAAACGTTAAAGATAGCTCAGCGAATGCTGGGATCTTTTAATCATGCAGGGGGACGCTATGAAGAATCAAAAGCTATTATTTTTCTTAACATTGACTGTATACATACTGATAGTAATCGTATTGAATTTTACAATAAAAAAGGGAGAGATTCTGGCTGTAATTAATAAAACGGCAAATTTATCGGACGATCAACTGATAGGGGCGATTGTGGCTGGGACCGTAATGACATTGGGTGTCTTGGCTGTAATCTTGGTCCTGATAAGGATTTTGCTTCAATTGGTGTTTAAGTTCATTTATAAAGGTTCGAAGGAGAGAACTTTTCTTAACGAATCTTACTTTGTTCCATTAACCTTCAAATTTATTTTGTTAATTACGGCGCAGCTTATGTTAGTTTTTGGAGTTTTATCTAGTAAATTGTGGATAAACATTGTTGTTATTCTATTGTATACTCTGTATGTTTTGTTTTTTAATAATTTTGAAAAAATGAAAAAGGACAAGGGGGTTCAAATTGTTACAGGAATTTTATTAATCTTGGCCATTTAGGCTTATTTGGGGGCACGAAAGGAGGTGAAAAATATGTTTGAATTAGTAGCAACAGGGATTGCGGCTGATGTAGCAGCTAATGTTATTGACGCTATCTTGAACGGCTGGAGCATTGTCGCAGCACTGACGCTTATTGCTGGACTTGCTGGCGGAGCGGCAGCTGCACTGGAAGGCGCTCTTTCTCTCCTGATCAAATGGGCAGGAAGAAAAACCATTATCGCTTGGTAATCTAAGCTAACAACAAGGAGTAAGGAATGTATTAGATCCTCACAATACTAATACATTCCTTATTCCTATTCCTTTTTCCATAGAGCAACTGCCGACACCGCTTTATTAGCAGTATATCACAAAAAGAACGAATTATGCATGTATGATTTAAAAGTTGGGAATTAATTTGGAGTCTTGATGAAATCATAGACCAGGGTTGGAGGCAAAATGAACGCTGCATATATGTACCTAGCTCTTTTTTTAAAAAAGTATTACCGAAATTCATTTGAAAAGAAAATGTCCTACATTAGTACTGAATTTAGTTACCTTCATTCTAATATTTGCGCTTTTCTCAGCAAATTGTTTTCCGTTGTTGAGATTTTTGCGTTGTGTGTCATGCCCATATCCGCTTTTTTTTATTCGGCAATGTTCAAATACATTTTAATTGCTATTTTATTTATTGTGTATATTTTAAAGATGAAGGAATTGAATGTGCGTAGTTTTAGAATGTTTTTTCATAAATTATTTGTTAAAGAAGCTGTTTTTCAATTTTATGGGATCGTTTTAATTTGTTTGAATTTAATGTTCTCGCTAGATATTAAAATATATGTCATTTTAGTATTTTTACTCGGAATATCTTTTATAAATGTACAACGCTACTCCAGCGTCTTCGTATATGCTTATTCTGCTATTTATTTGGTTCTTGCGATCTATTCTATTCATAGTTTTGAAGTTGTTCTATATTATGTTATATTATTCATAATTATGGTTGGTATGCTTTATTTTTACAGATACAGAGTGTTAAAATATAAAGAATATAACTTCAAAGAGAAGAAATCAAGCTTTTTAAGTATAAATTTGAAAAGGCTCATTAGAATGCTGTTTAGAAGCAAGCAAGAAATTGTCGCCTTTATATTCCCGTTCTACCTTCTTATATTTTTCTTTGCCAACTATATTTTACATAGCACAAATCAGATACTACTGGCTTCTGAAATACATAACATTGTTCTTCTTCTGGTTTATTTCTCTATTTATTATATTTACATCAAATTAAAAGTTTTGTCCTATGACGAATGTTTTTATTTTTCAACCACCAAATTGGAATTTTATAACATGGGCATTCTCTATAATTACTTCCAAAAGCTAGTTATTTTAATAGTATTCAATATTTTCAATGCAGGATGGGGAGTCATTTACTTACTCGCCTTGCTGAAGATCGATTGCAGCTTTCATAATATTTTGCTGCTGGGAACATCGCACTTTTTTATAACTATGATTTGTTTGTCTCCCAATATATTTGTTGAAAAAAATAAAGCTGATGTAACGAAGCAACCTGTGGATTTTCGAAGATACACCGGTTTAATTGAAGGTTTTTTAGTCATGTCGCTGTTTGTTACAATCAGTATTTATATCAATGTGAGCACCAATGAAGTGATTCCGAAAACGATAAAGGATACCCTTTTTAATATAGACCATGTTATTGATTTCGTGTTTTTGGCGGTATTGTTAGGGGCCGTTATTTCGGCAATAAAAACCGTTAATCACATTAGAATAGAGAAGCGAAATATTGAGAGGAGAATTTAAACTATGTATTTTCAATTGATCTTATTCGCCTTTTTGGCGTTGTACAGCATTCATACCTTAATTAAATCGTATAACGGGATTAAGAAAGGCGCTCATCCTAATTACTTGGTCATCGTTTTATCAATAATAGCTTTGATTGCATCGATTTTAGTATTGATTTTTCGCTTGGGAGGAATTAATGCGTGATCCTGCAATTAAATATTGATAAGTTTGCATTCGGCAAGAATGTGATTTTTTTAAATCAGGAAGTACATATCAGCGGCGGACATATGTTGGGGGTAGTAGGTGCGAACGGCACCGGAAAATCCACATTGGTCAATATTATAAACGGTAATTTAAAATCAACAGCAATATTAAAATATAACAATAAACCGCTAATACCCGGCTATAACAACACCATTGTATTCGTCTCCGATGATTTTATCGGGTTGGAGTATCTGACGCCTATAGAAGTCACACAGTACTTTTTACTGCTCTATTCCAGGAAGTTTGACGAAGTCAAGTTTAATGAAATAGTCAGTCTTGTGAACATGGACAAAGACACCGTTTTGAATCAAATGATTAAAACTTTGTCTAAAGGTACGAAGCAAAAAGTTATTTTTATCATTTACATGATGTTGGACAAGGATATTATTATTTTTGATGAAGGGCTTGAAAACATTGATGAAACTACGTTGAATCATATTTTAAAAGAATTGAAACAATGGACAAGCAACGATGCAAAGTGCTGCATCATCGCCACCCACAACAAGCTGATATTGGAATATGTGGACGAGTATATTTCTTTAGAAAGGCCGGAAGGTTATGTGGACGGTACGAAACTTACAACTATAAAAGGGAAGAAAAATAGTTGAGGGCGGTCAAATGAAAAATAAGCGTCTTTTGATGATACTCGGTATAGTGATTTTATGTTTCGTTGTGGTGAATGTGATTATATCCAAGTCAAAATCTTCTCTCACCAGCGTGACAAAAGTGCAGGTCGTTAAGGTGAATAAACAACAAATGTCGGATACCTTGATTGCTTCAGGTGTCATAACACCTAGTGAGGAAGAGACCATATATAAAGATGAAACCATGGGATCGGTTAAAGATATATTTGTATATGAGGGACAGGAAATTACGAAGGATACTGAACTGTTTCGATACGATGAAGAAGAGATCGGGAATAAGATAACTTTGTTGGAAATTGCCAAGACGCGGCTAACCCTTGGACTTGAACAGCAGAGTGAAAAGCTGGATAATCTGGAGGCCGATTTTAAACATAATTTAAAAGATATTACACTTGTTGAGGAGTCAATTCGCCAGGCGGAGAAAGATAAGAAAGACTTGGAACGGCAGGTGAAGTATGCCATGCTGTCCATTAAGGAAAACGATATGGAAATGGAAAATCTTTTAAAGAAGAAAGATAAATTGGTCGTCAAAAGCACTATAGCAGGAGTTGTAGAGAAGGTTACCCGCAATGCGGGAGCACAAGAACCTATGATCCATATAGTATCTAATGAACCTTATAAAGTTAAGGGCACAATCACCGAATTTGATTCTGTGTTTGTAAAAACCGGCCAACCGGTAAAGGTAAAAGCCAAAGTATTTTCAAGTGAGATATGGAAGGGAAAGGTAGATACGATAAAGTTAAGCCCTGTTCAAAGCAGCACAAGTTCGACAGTAGAAAAGAAGGAATCTGTAACTTCATATCCTTTCGTAGTAAGCCTCATGGAGAAACATGCTGAGCTGCAAGCAGGCTATCACGTATCTGTGGAAATAGAAATAAAAGCAAAAGATAATGCACTTACCTTGCCGCATGATGCAACCTTTGTGCAAGATAACAAAGATTTTGTGTTTGTGGTTGAAGGCAACACGCTGTACAAGAAAGAAATAACGATCGGATTGATGAATGATCAGATTAAAGAAGTGCTTACAGGCGTTAATGAGGAAGATAACGTTGTCATACATCCAGCAGCAGATTGGAAAGAAGGAATGGAAGTGAAGGTTGATGCTGCATCTAAATAACATATGCAAAGCCTATAAATCCGATTCGCTTGAAGTGCCAGTTCTACATAATCTTAGCTTGTTGGTCGAACAAGGGGAATTTGTAGCTATAATGGGACCTTCGGGCTCAGGAAAGTCAACGCTTATGAGCATCATCGGATTGCTGGATACGATAACCTCCGGTACATACCTGTTGAATGGACAGGATGTATCGACATCTAGCGATAAGGAGTTGGCAAAATATCGTAACAAGCACATAGGCTTTGTTTTTCAGCAATTTCATTTGCTCCCCAAATTAACTGCATTATCCAATACGGAACTTCCATTAATCTATGCCAGGGAGAAGAAAAGATCACGGATTGAAAAAGCGCATAGAGCTTTAGAAAGAGTGGGGCTTGGTGAGCGCAAGCATCATTATCCCAATCAACTGTCAGGCGGGCAAAAACAGCGAGTCAGTATTGCCAGAGCCATTATCAATAACCCCGATGTGATTCTTGCAGATGAACCTACAGGTTCTCTGGATACAAAGACAGGCGAACAAGTCATGAG
This sequence comes from Paenibacillus sp. sgz302191, assembly GCF_057749925.1. Lineage (NCBI taxonomy): Bacteria > Bacillati > Bacillota > Bacilli > Caryophanales > Paenibacillaceae > Paenibacillus > Paenibacillus sp. sgz302191. Next base: position 17,966 of record NZ_JBYLHY010000005.1, on the reverse strand, counting down.
TATTTTTTCCGAGTTTAACCGGGAAGGCAAGACGATTATTCTTGTTACTCATGAACCTGAAATAGCTCAGTATGCGCAAAGAACCATCCTTCTTCGAGACGGAAAAGTAGTAGAAGATCGGAGGATTTAGCGATGGACTTATGGGAATGCGTGAAGATGGCTATTACGTCTTTGTATGCGCATAAATTAAGATCGATGCTTACGATGCTAGGGATTGTTATCGCGGTGTCTTCTATTATTACCATTGTCGCTATCGGGCAAGGCGGCGAAGCTATTTTGAAAAAAAATTTCGTCGGTAATGGCAATAACTCGCTGGACATCCTTTATCGAAAGCTGGAGACAGAAGGAGAAATAGAGCTGAGTGACGAAAAATCTACGGCCAGATTTGACGAGAGCGACGTCTTTGATCTGCAAAAGCTTCCTGAAATCTCAAAAATCATAACGATGAACTCCTCTTCTTCTGTGTTACATTATTTAGATAAGACAATGAATACTCAACTGATAGGAATGACAGAAGGATATTATGACGTATACCCTCTTGAGCTTGTATCAGGACGTTTTTTGACAAAGAGTGAGATCGAACAAGGGCGCAAGGTAGCATTGCTAAGTGAAAGTTCGCTTGAAAAATTAAGTAAAGGAAGAAGTGTAGTAGGAGAAATCATCGAATTGGAAGGAATATCTTTCAAAGTGGTGGGTATTTATAAAGAAAAAAAGAAAAGTTTACTAAATTTTGATATGAAAAAAACTCTTGTGCCTATTGCCGTTTGGCCTACTCTGTTCGGAGAGGATAACATTCATTCGCTGACTATTCAAGCCAAAGATTCCAGTAAGCTTCAGGAAGCTGGGCAGATGGCCGTTGACCTGCTTAATTTAAAATATCGAAGCAAGCAAACAAACGGAGAATACTATATTTTCAATATGGAGCAAATCCAGGAGTCCCTCTCCACGATCACGAATACGATGACCGCCATTATCGGCGGTATAGCTGGAATTTCATTGGTTGTAGGGGGGATAGGGGTGATGAACATTATGCTTGTTTCGGTCACGGAAAGAACGAGAGAAATTGGTATACGTAAAGCATTAGGAGCCACTCGGGGGAGTATTTTAGTTCAATTTTTAATTGAATCCATGATGCTAACGACATTAGGGGGAAGTATAGGCATATTGATCGGCACAGGTGGGGCCTACCTAGTGTCCGTGTTTACCCATTGGCCGCCACTTGTATCCATACCTGTGATTATTGGCGGGGTACTATTCTCGATGTCCATTGGTATTGTATTTGGGATGCTGCCGGCGAATAAGGCGGCAAAGTGCGATCCGAATGAATCCCTACGATATGAATGAGCCCATTCCGTCTTGGGATTCTCTCAAAAAGTCTTGGCCTGTGAAACTGCAGTTCCATTGTGGAACATACAGAGATTCACAGGCCAAGACTTTTTCATTCATGGTTTTGACTGCCAGCTTGGTTAGTTTGGGTTAGCTTTTTGATCCGCTATTCCTGCTTCTGTATCTTAGCCGGGTTGTTGATTTTGTAAGGAACGGGGTGCTTGGTCAGCTTTTTGGCGACGATTTTGCCCTCGAATGTGAGGGTGTCTCCGACTTCCAGCTCCAACTTCTTGAGAGTGGCGCTGTAGCTGGACCAGGCTTCGCCGATCGGCGTTTCCGGGTCGGTCATTGCTACGTTCTCGTAGATGACGACTTCATCGTCGTTATCGGAGAAGTGGTTCGGCACCGTCGTGAATTCTTTTACGGTCGCGGTCATTTTGACTTTTTCCTCGGGCAGCTCGAGCTTGGGGGCTTTTTCTTTTTTTCCCTTGGCTTTGGCCGGAGCGTCGGGGGCGGGCTCTTGTGCCGCGGGAGGTTCCGCCGGGGGAGCTACGGTCTCGGGCTCCGCTGGGATTGTCGCCGCGAGAGCAGATGTCTCGGGCTCCGCCACGGTTTCCGCCGCGGGAACGGCAGGCTCGGCTGCGGACTCAAGGGGCGCGCTCTCCGGCTCAGCGGCTTCTTCGACGGTGGCGGCAGGTTTTTGCCCGTAGTTAGCTGCTTGCATTTCCTTCAGGAAGGAAGGGTGAATGCAATGTTTTTGCATGTTGTCCAGCTCGATGACGGCCGTTATTTTATCGACGAAACCGATGAGCCGGCAGGGCAGCGTCATGCCGTTCCTTTTGTAGAAGAACGCTTTGGTTTTGGAAGCTTTTTCGGACAGCAGCCCCCATTCTTTGCATTTTTCGATTTGCGCAGCCTCGTCTTCGAAGGCATTATAGGTTTGGGGCTCGATTATGAACGCGTATACCATCGCTTCTCCGCCTTTCTTCATATACAGCTCTAGTGTACCATTTTTCCACGGAATTGAGGCATATTGCTTCAGTATTTCCCGGCAAAAAGAGGCCGATACGAATGTATCGACCCCCTTATGAGGCTTGCAAAGCATGGCTTGCTTCAATTGGCCTGCAGCGCTGTGGCCGATTTCGGCTGCAGCGAAGGCGGAGGGAAGTACCCGACATATACGGCATAGGCGATTAGTTTATGGATGAAGGAAAGGTCCGGCGCTGCGCATCGAAGTCCCGAAGCCTGGAGGTAAGCCAAGGTGCGCTCGCATCCGTACTGGCAATCGGAATCTTTGGCGCCGTCTCCTTCCAGTTGGGCCATGGCCAGTGCCCGCGCTTCCTGACTGACGGCTTGGCCGTCATCCAAAAGCCAGCTCGTATAGGCGCCGAATTCCATCGTCTCCACCTGATAGCCGCATTCGTTCACGTACTCGATCAATCGGGAGTAAGTGAGCGGCTGAGGGTTGCATATGTGAAAGACGTGCCCGATGGCGTCGGGCTGCATGACAAGCTCCGCGATGGCGCTGCTGGCATAATCGATGGGCGTCAGATCGACGTACCAATCGGCCGCAGGCGCTTTGCCCAAGAGGAGCATGGCTTTCAGCATCCGATAGAACGCATTGCTGTCGATATTGCTCTGGAACTTGCCCGTGACCGAATGGGAGGTCAAGTTCGCCGGGCGGTAGATGCTGGCGGCCACGCCCCGTTTGGCTGCGGCCAGCACGAGCTTTTCGGCTTCCAGCTTGCTGCTGGTGTACACACTGTCGACGTGCAGATCGGGCGAAAAGTCATCAAGCTCCTCGACGGAATCCCACTGCTGGCTAAGCGCCAAGTCTTCGGGAATGGCGATGGTGGAAATGTAGTGGAACCTGATGCCCGGCCTCGCTTCCGCTAATTCGAGCAGATGCCGCGTGCCCTGTACGTTCGTTTGCTCGAACTGCTCCGGACTGCCAAAATGCCGCACGTCGGCAGCGGCGTGGAGAATCGTCCCGACGTTCAGCTGCAGCTCGCGCCAGGTTTCGGCGGGCAGCCCGAGCCTTGGAGCCGATAGGTCGCCTTCCAGCACCTGTACCCGCTCGTTCATGAGCTCCAGCAGGCTGTCTCCGAAATAATGCTGCATCACTTCTTGCAAGCGGGCGGTTGCTGTCTTACCGGCCGCCGGCCGAATGATAGCGATGATGCTCTGCGAGCTTATTTTCAGCAGCTCGTACAAAAGATGCGAACCCAGATAGCCGGTGGCTCCGGTCAACAAAATGCGGTTCGTCCGCTCATGTCCATCGGCAGGCGCAACATTCACCGCGGCGCGATATTTGATGCTCGGCAGTTCATGCAGCATGGTGACACCGCCTGACCGGGCAGGCTTGCGAACGCTGCGCGGCTCGTCGGCAGCCTCGTCCAGCTCTTCCATTCGCCGGGCCAGCTCGTCCATCGTTTTATGCCGGAACAGATCCTGAATCGTCAGCGCCTGGCAGTGCGGCTTGAGATGAACGAGCACCTGGATGACCGCAAGCGAGTCGCCGCCGATTTGGAAAAAATCGTCCTCGATGCTGAAATGCTTTCTGCCCAGCTGATGTTCCCAGGCAGCCGCAATCAGCTGATGATAAGCGGTATGCGGCTGCTTGTCCTCGTCCACGAGCGTCTCCTCGGGCTCTTGTTCGATCGGGTAGGCCGCGAGCTTTTTGCGTTCCACTTTGCCGGTCGGCGAAAGCGGCATTGTCTCCAGCTGAATGAGCCATTTCGGCACGTAGTAAGCCGGCAGCTTGCTGTGCAGGAACGTTCTGAGCACGGCGGCGGATAGCGGGGCGCCGTCCATGGTTGTATAGTAGCAAGCCAGAGCTTGCTGGCCGTTCGCTTCCTTGACCGGTATGACGGCGGTATCCTGCACGTTCGGATACTTCGTCAAGTAATCTTCAACCGCGCCGAGCTCGATGCGGTGACCGCGAATTTTGACCTGCGCGTCTCTGCGCGTCACGTATTCGATCGTCCCGTCTTCGAGCAGCTTCACGATATCGCCGGATCTGTACACCATTTCGCCGGGGACGAACGGGCTCGGAATGAAGGCTTCGGCCGTTTTGGCCGGCTGATTCAGGTAGCCTTTGGCCAGTCCCACGCTGGCGATGAGCAGTTCGCCGGGCACGTTGAGCGGGCACAACTGCAGCTCGTTATTGACGATATAAACCCGATAATTACCGTTGGGTGTTCCGATCGGAATATGGGTAATTTGCGATGAAATCGGCCCGATAATAGGGTGATAGGTCGTACCGATCGTACATTCCGTAGGCCCGTACAAATTGTAAACGCTAATGCGGCCGTTCGACTTCGTTTGAAAAGACCGAACCTGCTCGCCGTACAGCGCTTCGCCCGCCGTCATCACAGCTCTTAAGCTGGACAGCTTGCGGAAGCCGTCTCCGGACAGGCGGACTGCCAGCTGATTGAAGAAAACAGTCGGGATGGCAGGGATAAGCGTCGTCTGCGTTCTGGCTACGGCGTCGGCGAAAGCTTCCACGGATACGCGTTCCTCCGCGTTCAGCAAAACCAGGTGGGCTCCCGCATAAAGCGCGCTGATCGTTTCCCATACGGAAGCGTCGAAGCTGAACGTTGCGAACTGGGTCAGCACGTCATTTTCCGTGATCGCGAACTTGTCCCGGATAAAAGCGCCAAGATTAACGGCTCCTTCATGGGCAAGCAGAGTCCCTTTGGGCTGTCCGGTAGAGCCGGACGTATAGATGACATAGGCCAAATCGCTTGGCTGTACGCCGGCATCCGGATTATTCGCCGGCAAGTCCGGCCATTCGTCGTCCACCCGCAGTATGTGCTTCACGTCGCCCAAGTCGGAAGCCAGCTCGCGCAAGCGCTGCTCGTGAGCTCCTTTGGTCAGCACATACGCAGCTTTCGTATCTCCGATGATGTAGCGGATCCGCTCCTCCGGATAGTCCGGATCGACGGGCACGTAGGCGCCTCCGGCTTTCATGACGCCGAGCAGGCTGATGATCGTATCCAGGCTCCGCTCCATGAACAGCGTGACGAAGTCGCCTTTGCCAAGTCCGCTGCGGATCAGCATGTGCGCGATCCGGTTCGCCTGCGCATTCATTGCCTCGTACGTATACGACCGCTCTGCGGAAGAGATTGCAGGACGGCTGCCGAACTGCGAGGCGGCTTGTTCGATCATGCCGTGCACGGTGCTTTGAGCCGGATATTCGAAAGCCGTATCGTTCAATTGCTCATAGAGCGCCAATTCATGCCCGGTTAAAATAGGGATCGAGCCCACATTTACGGAGCTGTCCTCCAATACGGCCTGCATGAGTTTAAAATAACCTTGCATGTATCGATGAATCGTCGATTTCTTGAACAGAGAGGCGTCATATTCCATAGATAGTTCGATGTGCATCGCATATTCCGTGAATGACCAATTCAGTAAGGCACGATCCTGCTCATCCGGCTTCCGGTTTAACGTCAGAAACGTTTCCGGCTGCTTCGCTGCGGGTCCCGGCTTCCCGTCCAACTGGGCGCGCACATCGTGCCACAGGTCGAGGAACGATGTGCTCCGCTCCAAAGTTACAACGACGGGAAGCGGGGCAAGCCGGCTGCCGGCTGCGCCGACGGCAATCTCGTTCTCGCCGGAGAAGCGGTATATCCATGCCGTATACAGGCTGAGCAACAGCCCCAGACGATCCTGCTCGTCTGGGTACTGCTCGCAAGCTTTGAGGGCGAGATCCATCGGCAATTCGGCCTTGACCGAAGCTTGCCGGTAAGTTCTGGATTGGCGTTCGTAATCAAGCGGGACAGGAAGAATGTACAATTCGTTTTCTGCCGTTGCATCCGATGGTTTTCTCTCTATGGTCATATGGAATCTCCCTCACCTTACTTTTTCTTGACGCGAAATTGTTTAATGAGTTCACTGAGCTCGTCGGCTGTAGAAGAAAGAACGTTTGAAGAGTTCACGATCGATTCTAGATGATGTTTTTGCTCGTCAATGGAATGGCTGATTTCACTTGCATTGGAAGCCGTTTTGCTGACGGATACGCTGAGTTCGTCGGCGTTGGCGGATATTTCCTCCGTTCCGGCCGATATTTGCTGGGCTGCGCTTGACACCTCCTGTACTTGCGCCGAAACATTTTTGGTCGCAGTCAAAATGTCGGTAAACAACCGGCCGGTTTCGTCGGCCATGATCATGCCTTTTTCCACCACTTCCGTACCGTGTCCCATCGCCTGCGAGGCTTGATGAATTTCGTTTTGCACCTCTTTGATCAGGGATGAGATTTGATCGGCGGATTGATGGGATTGTTCAGCCAGCTTGCGGACTTCTCCGGCGACTACGGCGAAGCCTCGCCCGTGTTCGCCGACCCTCGAAGCCTCGATGGCCGCGTTCAGGGCGAGCAGGTTCGTCTGATTGGCAATTCCGCTGAGCACGTCGAGAATGCTGCCGATCTCCTGAGAACGGCGGTCCAGCAAGTTGACGGTGACGGATGTGTCGCTGACGAACTTCGTAATTTGGCCCATCTGATCGGCCATATTTTTCACTACGGTGTCGCCCTGCACAGACTTGTTTTCGACCGCGCTGGCTTCGTCGGCCAAGCTCGAAGAGCTTTGGGCAATCGTCTGGATGACGGTGCTGATTTCGGTAATGGCCCGCGAGCTTTCGATACTGGACTGCTCTTGGTGCTTGATGTTGCCTGTAATCATTTTGATATGGGAATTGATCGTTTCCGCATGATGGTTGTTTTGCTCCGTCGTCGCATACAGGCTTCTGGCCGATTCCGCAACTTGTACGGACAACTCCTGCACTTTGAGGATCGTGTTGTTCATGGTACTGGCCATTTGATTGAATTTCTCGTTAATGATGCCGAGATCGTCCTTGCCTGTGCGGAGCTCTACGTCCAGATTGCCGGAACTGATCTGTTCGATACCGCGAATCAGTTCGCGAATGGGGGACAGCGTCCTCCTTACGATAAAGTATTGCAGGGCGATGATGACAATCAGGGAAGCGATAAGTATGGTAATGCCGTATGTAATGAGCTTGCTCAGCCCTTCGGGAATCGCTTTGGCGTCGGTATCCACGGCGAAATAGGCGAAAATATTGCCGTTCGCGTCCTTAATCGGATAAGCGATCGTCGTCCACGTCCCGAGCTCGTCGTTATATACGTCGGAAAAAGTTTCCTTCTTCGCGTTCAGCATGTTGCGAACCGTGTCCGCAATCACTTTAGGCTGCTCGTACATATCGCCGATCGTCAGCTTGGACTCTTCAAGCGGTTGAATCAAATGCGTCGGAACGACGCCGAGCGACGTTTTATTGCCGTCCTGCAGCTCGGTACCGAATATGTAGGCTTGCGCGATGGTCGGGTTGTACTTGCTGATGGAATCCATCAGGCCGCGAAGCTCGGTTTGTACAGCTCCCTGGTAGCTTTTCTCCTGCATCGCTTTTTGAACTTTGCCGGCATCCAGCTGTTTGAACCATGCTTCCGTGACAGTCTTGATCTGGCTGTGAAGCTGATTCATTAAAATATTTTTCTGAATAAAATAACTGGAAACGATGAGTAAAGCGCCGATTAAGAAAATATTAAACGATGATAACAAAAGATTTTTCGTAAAAAAAGACATGCTGATTTTTTTTCTCATCTGGTCTGTCCCTCCACTCGGATGAAATATGGGCCCTATTTGTCAAATGGTTTCACAATGCAACCACATCCCTTCTATGTTAATTATCGGCCGAAATTCACAAATATGAAATCATTTTAGCCCATCTCCTCAAAATTGTCGAATAATGGGAGAAGGTAATCCCTTTAATTAAAATGGGTGTAACGTATGAATTTTGACTAAAAAAGGGCCAAATTCGCCTGATAATGGTCTTTTGTTTTTCATTTTGTTTTTTTGTAAATAGTGACAAAGTGGGGAATTCGAAAATAAATCATAATCCTGTAGTCCTGAGTCTATGAGCCGCGAACTGAAGTAAGACAAATAGATGGACAGCGCTTGCCTGCCGATGGTATATTATGGGTTGTTTGCGGTTTCAATGGAGAGGATGTAGGGGACAGATGCGAGGCGGTACTAAATTGAAGGAGACTCAGTCTGAAGAATGTACGTTAGAACGGAGTGAAAAAATGGAGCTGCAAATTTCCAGTAGTTTAAATAGTGCTGAAAAGACGTTTATTAGAGATAAAATGATTGAGTTTAATCTGCAGCATTTCCCTGATGATTTAAAAGGCAGGTATCAAGAAGTAAATCTATTTTTGAAGAACGCAGATGGTCAGATTTATGGCGGAATCGTAGGTGAAATTTGTTGGAACTGGTTGGAAGTACACTACTTATTTGTTGATGAGAAGGTGCGTAAATTAGGTTACGGGAAAAGACTTTTGTCTGAAGCTGAAAAAATAGCTAAAGAGAAAAAGTGCGATTTCATAAAACTTGATACTTTAAGCTTCCAGGCTTTAGATTTTTACAAAAAGCAAGGTTTTGAAGTATATGGAGTTATACAAAACGCTGGGGGTCACACGCATTATTATCTAAAGAAAGACCTTTGACTTCTTGTGGAGAACCTGGGTGGCCATTTTAGTAAAAATACTTCAACGACGTTTGCCACGGCGGAATGATTATCTACATAGCGGCAAAAAGACGTACCGTCCAAGTCCATGACAGGACTTTCGGTACGTCTTTTTTTGCTGCATTTTACAACATTTTGGCCAGCCCCTCGTAGTTCACGCACCACGTGCCGTCCTGGGGAAATCCCGGGGCGTGGGCGTCCGGCCCGCCCTGCCAGCCGGCAGCCATCATCGCCGCTGCGGTCAACAGTCCTCCGTTTCCGGGGAGGTAGACGGTTAACGGCTTTCTTTGATAATTGTGGCCGTTCGGCAAAAAGGTGTTGGTGATTTTATCCATCAAAAGGGTGTCCACCGCCAATTGTCCCTCGCCAAGTCTGGCTGCGGTCATGGCCGCCATCGGATAGTCCCAACCCCAGGTCGCATCCCAATCCCATGCGTTCATCACTTCGCGAAGGGTACGGCGCATCGTTTCGGGATCGACTTTAACGCCGGGCAGGACACCTAGCGGCGCTAGCATCGTCGGGTGGTCTTTCGTTCCGCCGCCGCCGCTGAACGTATCGGGAGCTGTCTCTGCGGCTGCGTACAGCCCGTCTGCCGCAGGCAGCTCGCTCAAATGCTCCAGGATGTGCTCCCACTTCTCCGTTCGCGGCAGCCCCAGACGTTCTTTCCACGCATTCGCCGTCAATAATCCGAACGCCCAGTAAGACAGTTCGAAGGCGGGATTCATCGTCAAAGCATGGTCGTATATTTCTTGCGCAGGGGCGACGGGCGGTCCGAGCACATACCGCTGCCGCCCGGCATCCCATTCGGCGAAGGAGGCCATGAACGCCGCGCTTTCGAAGACGAGCTCGGCGTATTTTTCCAGCAGTTCGCGCCCGCCCTTGATGCTGTACAGCAGCTCGGCGTAATAGATCGGATGCGGCTGCTGCCAGATCAGAAACGGCTCGATGTAGCAGGGCGCGTTGACGCCGTCCGGGGCCGCGCATTTCGGCCAGCGCGCGCCTTCGTAGCCTTGCGAAGCGGCCAGCGCACGGGCTTTGTCCAATATGCCGAAGTACCATTCCAGGCTGTTCTCCATAAGTTCGGTCCGGTTCCAGAGCGCGAAGTGGACGGAATGCCACCAGTGCATTTCCAGATGAAATTTGCCGCCCCAGCTGTTATGGGTAAGGCCGGACTCCGCCGGAGGCAGCGCTCCGGACGATTGGATGGCCGTCACATATTGCGAGAGCACGATTCTGCGCTCCAGCTCGTGCGCCCGTTTATCCTTGCTGCCGGCCAGCTCGATGGCGCCGCCTGAATGCCAGAAGCCGGCCCAGTGGCGCTCGCTTGCCGAGCGCACCGCTTCGAACGACGGCAGCTCTTCACCGGCCGGTTCCGGCGTGCAGCGGAATCTCAGCTCCAATTCATCTTGATCCGGGGACGGGGTCAAAAGCAGCAAATGCTTGTCGCCTTCATCGCGCGCCAACGTCCCGTTCGTCCAGGCCGCGTGCATGACATAACCGTCCTGATCGAGCCGGCGGCGAATTTGGACGGAGCGGTCACCTTGCCGCTCGATGTGCGTTTCATGCCGGTCCGGCTTGCCCCAATCGGCGGCGGCGAATTTCCATGTGCCGTAAGGAAAATGGAAGGCAATCTGCAGGCGTCCCTGGCGGATCAGGCCGGATTTGACGCGAACGGCGATCGTATCCTGGCGGGGGTGGCAGACCGTCGTGACTTCGGTTCCGCTTCCCGCAACGGCGAAGCTGCTGCGGATGATGCCCGACCACAGATCGAGAACTTGCCGGATCTCTTCCAAATCTTCATGGGACGCCTCATTTCCGTCCGGCAGCGTCAGCCGGAACCCGACCTTCCCCAAATGAAGCTTGTGCGGATTGAATTTCAGCCATTTGTAGGCATCGCTCGTCTGGCCGGGCGGCATATACGGAAAGCCGACGCTTCTCCCGCCGAAGGTAGGGAAATAGGTGAGCGGAAATTTTTCCACGGCATAGCCTTCAGGATTGGGGGAGGTGTGCCAGGCCCAGTTGGCCAAATGGCCCAACGGCACGCCCCCGTCCGCGTAAAGCCCGGGAAACGTCTGCAATCCGGTGGCATCGACGGTAAACGCGTAGTTCCCGTTGCCGACCGACAGGGAGGATAATTTGTCAAATCCGGAAATATGCGGATTATGGCGCCAGACGAGCGCTTTACGGTCTATCTTCATAAGGGCACCACACTTTCAAAACGATACTGGCCCGATCCCGTGCGCACTACGGCATAACCGTGTTCATGCCGGACGATTTCGACAGCTTCGGCGGCTGTAACCGGAACTCCGCTTTCCATCAGCGTTTCCATACGCAATGAAGGAACGTGAATGTCTGCGGTGCAGTTGGCGGGGATGTCCGCGTCCAGCGTCAGCCGGTTCCGTCCGCTGCGCTTCCATGCGACGCGAATGCGTCCGGCGGGCAGGCGGTGTTCGGCGGCGGCTTCTTCAAGGCCGTCAGGCAAAAAAGGCCGAATCCACAGCCTGTAGCTTTCCAGGCCGGGATCGTAGCGGTAGTCAATGCCGGCCAAGCCGCTGTACAGCCATTCCTCCAAATGCCCGAGCATGAAATGGTTTTGCGATTTGCCGACGGTCGGACCGTCCCACGCTTCCGTCAGCGCCGTCGCGCCGTGTACGATTTGGTAGCCGTAGCTGGGATGGCCGGTTTGGCGGGTCATTTCGTAAATGATGTCCGAACGGCCGTTTTGCGCCAGTGCGAGGAGCACGTAACGGTGCCCGATGTCGCCTGCGGTCGTATGCCACCCGCGCTGCCGGATATCTTCTATAAGGCGGGAAAGGACGAATTCCTTGTCGAAGGCGTCGGCCAGTCCCAAAACGAGCGGCATCGCGTTGGACGTCTGGCTGCCGGTCGCATACTGCCGCGTATTGCGGTCGAAAAAAGCGGCATTGAACGCCGATTTGATCTGTTCGCGGAGCCGTTCATATTCGGCCGCGTCCTGATGGTTGCCGACGGCCTGTGCGATTTGCGCGAACACATCCGTCATATGGTAAAACATCGCCGTTTCGGTATGCGCAACCGGCGTGTTTTGAACAAAACCGGGAGGATCGTCTCCCGCATCGTACCAATCGCCAAGGCCGCCCGTCACGATCAACCGGTCGGAGCAGGCGGCCACATAATCGACGTAGGCTTTCATCCCGTCGTAGTGCTCCTCCAAAACCCGGCTGTTGCCGTACATGCGCAGCAGGTTCCAGCCTGTAAGCACGTAGGCGGCGCCCCAGGATACGGAATCGCGGAAGCAGCGCCACTTGTCGGAGAAGACGACATATTCCGGCGCCGTCGTCGGCACCATGCCGTCCGGCAGCTGCGCGTCGCGGATGTCTTCCATCGTTTTCACGAACAAAGGCTCGACATCGTAGTTGAAGGCGACGGAAGGGCCCATCAGATGGACTTGCTCCAGCCAGCCGAGCTTTTCCCGATGCGGGCAATCCGTAAAAATGCTTTTCATGTTGCTGAGCACAGCCCGGTTAATGATGTCGTGCGTCCGGTTCAGCATCGCATCCGAGCTGGCGAAGCGGCCGCGAACGTCCGCAGCCGGGTAAATCATCCGGCCTTCGAGTCGGACAAGCACGGGAACGTCCGCGTCATTGCCGGCACGATCGGCGGGAACCGCGCCTTCGATTTGCACATAGCGGAAGCCGTAGTAGCTGAAGCGGGGCGACCACACTTCCTCCTCGCCGTCTCCGCTTAGGATGTAGGTGAACCGGTACGGGGAGCCGGTCCATTTTTGGTTGGCGGTGCCGTTGTCCTTCAGCAGCTCGGCAGGCGACAAGACGACTTTCGCCCCCTTTGGGCCGCGGACGGCTATTTCCACCCAGCCTGCAAAATTTTGCCCGAAGTCTGCGACGTACACTCCGGGACCCGGCTGCGAGATGCTCGCGGGCAGGAACGTTTCCATTTCCTTCAAGGGGAACGTCGCTTGCGGCTTCAGCTTGCCCGCAGGGGGGGCCGTTTCTTCGGCAGGCTCCCACGCTTCGCCGGAGGCGAAGCCGGGGCGATCCCAGCCCGCTTGCAGGAGCCGCGCGTCGAAATCTTCGCCCCCATACATGCAGGAAAAGACGACCGGCCCCGGCGCGGTGCGCCAGCTTCCATCGCTGGCAATCGTCGAGCTCGTGCCGTCGGTATACGTAATTTCCAATTGGACGATGCATGTGGGCGTGCCGAATGAACGCTTGAACTTCGTATAGCGGCCGCCTGTCACGTTGAAAAATCCGTTCCCCAGCATGACGCCAATCGCATTGGCGCCCTCGTTCAGTGCGCCGGTCACATCGTACACGGAATAAAGGCACGTTTTGTTATAGTCGGTCCATCCCGGCTCCAGCACGCTGTCACCGACTTTATGCCCGTTCAGCCGCAGTTCGTACTGCCCCAAACCGCATATATAGGCTCTGGCCCTCGCCACCGGCTTGTGTACGCGGAATTCGCGCCTGAACAATGGGAGCGGAGCCTGCGCGTTTGCCTGCGGCGCGCTGCTGCGCCCGCCGATCCATCGGGCCGACCAATCGCCCTGGCCGAGCAGCCCCATTTCCCACCAGGATACGGGGCTTTCGGTCATTCGGCCGCCGCTGTCCCAAACCTGAATCCTCCAATAGTAGCGGTTTCGGGATTGGAGGGGAGCGCCGTCGTAGACGATGTGCACGTTGTTTCTGCTTAAGCGTTTGCCGCTGTCCCATACGCTGCCGCCTGCGCTGTCCGTTACGATGATCCGGTAAGCGCTTTGCATTTGCAGGCGTTCGGCCGCCGGCGGGAAGCTCCAGCCGAAAGCCGGGCGGCCGACGCCGACTCCGAGCGGGCAGCGCTTGCTTTCCACATACATTTCATCCACTTGCATCGGTTCCGGTCTCCTTTACAATCACGATGATGTGCCGAAAATCGGCTGTGAAGCGGCGACGCTGATTGTCCTGAACTCTTTGCCGTAGTTTTTGGTCGGATCGCCCTCCCGGTACGGCCGGCAGGAGCAGTAAAAATGATAAAGCACGCCTTGGTGCGTGATGACGGACGGCTTATGGGCAAAAATGGAGTCAATGCTGCCCTCTTCTCCGACGCGAATAATCGGTTCGGGATATTTGTCCCAATGCAGCAAATCGCCGGAAAGGGCAATGCCTTCCTGCGCCTGCTTGTAATTGTAGCCGAAGTAATACATGACCCACAGGCCGCGGTCGGGGTCGTGCAGCACGCACGGATCGCTGGCGAAGCCGCAGTCCCATTCGTCCGGAGTCACGGGCAGTACAGGATTGCGCTCGTATCTTTGCCATTGCTGCAAGTCCCGGGAGAAGGCGACTCCCGTCTGTTCGATCCATCTGCCTTTATTTTTGTTTTTGGCGTTGTAGAACAAATAAAATGCACCGTCATGCTCAATCAGACATTCTTTATAGAGCCCGCCTTTTTCCCAATCTGCGCCTTCCTCGGGGGTCAAAATCGGATCCGGGCATTTGTGCCACTCCAGCAGCCGCTCGTCCTCCGTCCAGGCAATTCCGATTTTCGCCGAGCCCTCTTCGTACCCGGTTTCGGGATAGGCGTGGTAGACGAGCCAGTATTTGTCGTTCCATTTTTTCAGAACGGGAGGGGCATCGATGCGATTCTCTTTCAAAATCCACGTCCCGGCTATATTGACGGAATCCCAGGCCCCATGCTCGTTGCGCTGTAAAATGACGCTCAGATGCTCCCAGTCGAGCAGGTTTTTGCTGACGGCCAAAGCCGTCTGGTAGCCGATGCCGTCGAATCCGACATACATCATGTAAAACATATCGTTGTGCTGAAAAACGAAGGGACAATCCACGGCTCGTTCATCGAAATGGCCGGGTTTACCGGAACCGGCAAGAACCGGTGCGCCCAATTTGTAAGGCGTCATATAGGGCTGGATTTGCAATGCGGCACGCTCCTTTATTTTCGCTGGCTTTTATCGCGGATATTGCCATTTTCAGCTTACAATTAACCGCTTTCATGCTGTGGGGGGGATTGTATCCGATATATAGGTCGATGCTACCTTCGGCCGCCGGCCGCATTGACTTGGCAGACAACCCGGCGTAGGATGAGGGGGTAAAAAGCCGCCCGTTTGCCGGCGGCAACATGAGGAGGCGTTACCGTGCCGTTTAAAGCCAAGGACAAGATCGTGTTTATCGGCGACAGCATCACTGACAAAGGAAGAAAAAAAGATCCCCTGAAGCTCGGGTCGGGCTATGTTCGCCTGATTCACGATTACTTGACGGCGGCGTACCCGAATCTTTCGCTGAAAATCATAAATGAAGGCGTTTCCGGCAACCGCGTGACCGACCTGGAAAAACGGTGGACGCTCGATGTGCTCGATCACCGGCCGCAGTGGGTATCGGTTTCGATCGGCATCAACGACGTGTGGCGGCAATTGGACTCACCGGATGCGGAGCAGGTGTACCCCGACAAATTCGAAGCGGTATACCGTCACTTGCTGGAACAAACGAAGCAAATACCCAGCTGCCGCCCGATCCTCATGCAGCCTACGGTGATCAAGGAGTACCCGGATGCGACGGGAAACGTGCTGCTGCGCCCTTACGTGGACATCGTCAACCGGCTCGCCGGACAGTTCGACGCGATCCTGGTGCCCACGCATCAAGCGTTTATCGATTTTATCGCGAGTGAAACAGGCAAAGATTCGACTACCGACGGCGTACATATGAACCCGCTCGGGGACATGCTGATGGCCGTGACATGGCTGAAGGCCGTTATGGTGCCTTTTCCCGGAAACAAGTGATTCCGGGAGATTGTGGAATGGTCGGCCGGCTGCCGTCATGCGGTGCAACGCCGCGCGCTGGAAGCTGCGCGGCTTGGGTGGCGTTTGCTGGGGCAGCCAGGGGGGAGCTGATTTGGGGCGCGGTCATTCATGAAGCGGCTGGGTGTTGGCATTGGCACGGCGTAGGCACAGCATCGGCATAGGCACAGGCAGCCCGAAAACCTGCAAAAGTGCAGGATTTTTCCATGAAAGTGGCTCGTTTTGGCGAAAAGCCTGCGATTATACAGGAATTTTCGCTTAAACGAGCCTGAGGTCCACGTGTTCGATGAAAAGCCTGCACATTTGCAGGAATTGTTTCATTGCCAGCCTATCAACGAGCAAGAACCTGCACTTTTGCAGGTTTTCTTTGCGTTGCTAGGCAGATGTGCCGCCGGTTCTAGCACGCCAGACCGAAAAGCGCGTACCATCTTACGACGATGGGGGCGGCTTTTTATTTTGGGCGTGTCGATGAATCTTTTTTTGAAGGTAGCGATCACCTAAAAGCTGTAAAGCTAATTAGCGGGGGGTGTAAAACAAACGCGTTGAGCGCAAGGTATAATTTTTTTGTGGAAATACGTTAGTTTATGGGTTAATATGGAACTCATATTAAATCTAATGTACTATTTTTATAGTTTTAAATACCTAAGAACCAAGTGGAATTGAAAAGGCAAACCTGTTCGAAAGACAGGGACGCAAAGCCACGGGCCTACTTCTACGGGGTACAAGTCGCTAGACTTCCCTCGGGGAAACGGCAGCCGGGTCGCCAAAAGCAGTTGGTTTTTTATTTTCGGAAAAGTAATTTTTTTACTATAGAGGTATAAAAATGAGAACCCACTTGATTACATCACTGGCAGTTGTTGCACTACTGGGAAGTTCAATTCCCGATGTCCAAGCTGATTCAACCGCCGCTACGCCAGGCACGAAAACAACAAATGCCACCGGTACGGCTTCTACAGGCAGCTTCAGCGACACAAAAGGGCATTGGGCGGAGACGACCATCGCCGGCGCGGTACAAAAAGGCTACGTCGACGGATACCAGGACAACTCTTTCAGGCCGAATGCAAAAGTGACGCGCGCCGAGTTTATCAAAATGGTCGATACCGCGCTTCATATTCCAATCTCAGGGGTAACCGAAGGTAATGACTGGTACTTGCCTTACGTTAACGCGGCGACCAACGCGGGGATTTATAAGCGGAGCGATTTTACGAGCGGGGATTGGAACACGCCGATGACGCGTCAAGAAATGGCCAGAACGGCTGTTAGGGCCGCAACCGCCGACAAGAACATTGATGACACGAAGTGGATGTATCTAGCGACCAAAGCCGGTCTGATTACCGGTCTAGATGATAGGGGGACGCTCGGGGAAGACCAACCGACGACACGGGCTCAGGCGGTAACGACAATTGAACGCATTTTGACTGTTAAGGGAGGTCATTCGCTGGCCGTCGATGAAAAAGCCGTTGCCAGTGCGGAGCAATCCACGAATGCCCCCAAAGATCCTTGGGGACGCGCGATTCGCACAACAAATCTGCCGTCGAATAGTGGTGATTTCCCTTACATCCTACAGGATATTCCCAATGAAATGTACGAACATAAACATCCGTTTCAGACGGATTTGACCCGTTTTACTGCAAAGGAAATCATCCATGATTCCAGATATTACTCTAGGGATACAGTCGATCGATGGGTTAAACTCGTATCACAGTTTGGCAATCAGATACTGAATGTGGATTACGAGACAATAGACCAAAACTGGGTGGATGCTTTCGTACAAACCGTTAATATTCCGAAGCACGTCAGTGGTGATGCCCAAAAGTATGTCGAGTGGGTGAAGCAAAATCACATTCGAATTGAAGGCACTGTGACACCAGAACCTTCTATCGTTTTTTTCGGCGATAATAAGCATTGGGTACGAAGTATGTTTCGGTTTAGAGTAACCAGTTTTGATGAAAACAAAAATTTGTTTGTCGATATATGGGGGCCGAAAAATATTGAAAAAGACGTGTGGTATATTGGTTATACAGATGTGGCCATTGCGTCAGAAAATTTTGCTTCGCAACTTGCAGAAAAGAAAATAACATCTGATGCTGCATTCTTTGCTTATAAAACCTATCATGCAGAGTAGAAGGCAAATAACCTATGAAAAGAACTACAAAAAAATATATATCAATTGTATTTCTTACGGCACTGTTACTAGTACATCATCAGTCTTTAAATTGTGGATAAAGACGTTTTAATTTGATCCGGGCGTCAGAGGTAGTAAACTGCCAATCGACTCCCTTTTGACTCGAGTTGCGACCTTGCTCCCAGGCAGACAGCT